>CANPYO010000049.1 GCA_947588645.1 uncultured Akkermansia sp.
CTTGTACACGTTTTTGTGAGAGTGTCTATCAAGCGGATATTACACTATTATGGGCTATGGCTAGCCCTCTCAACTATCTTATCTTTGATAGACCTCAACATAACGGAATGCGGGAAGAACTGACGTCGTAAAGGGCTTTAAGCCCACGTACGGATATGAACGTTCCCGCATGGAGCCTCTTTTGAGGCTCCGCCCGTTATGTCGAGGAGCTCCGTTGAGGATTTCCCTCTCAGCGCTTCAGATTATACCTCCTCGAATCAATAGGGTACGTTGACTCGTAGGCACCCCATTGCCTATTGCTTCGGAGTCGCCTCACGACTCCTCACCCCTGCGGGGCAAAAGCTATCGCTTTTGGCTAATCGACCTTACAGCCGTCGGCAGTCTTGTACGATTTGGATGCTAGCGCGCGTTGTGCGGAGGCAAGTGGCGTGTCTCGCATCCCACACGCGAAGAAATGGGTTGAATGAGCCCGGAGAAGATTTTATTGGGACACGTATGGGTATTCGTAAATATCACCACGGAAATTACGGAGAAGAAGACGCCCCGGTTCCTCCGCCACCACATAGTTCGGGTTGAGCGGCACCTTCCCGCCGCCGCCCGGCGCATCAATCACAAACTGGGGGATGGCATAGCCGCTGGTGAATCCCCTGAGCGCCGAAATAATGTCGATGCCCTCCTGCGGATGAGTGCGGAAATGACGCGTTCCGACCACGGAGTCGCACTGGTAGAGGTAATACGGACGCACCCGGCATTGCAGCAAGCGGTGCACCAGTGCGCGCTGCACCTCGGCGCTGTCATTCACCCCGCGCAGCAGCACGCTCTGATTGCCCAGCGGAATGCCGCTGTCGGCCAGCATTCCCAGCGCGCGCTCGGCATCCTCGCCAAGCTCGTGCGGGTGGTTGCAATGGATGGAAATGAAGAGCGGCACGTGCCGATGCAACATGGCGCAAAGCGCCGGTGTGATGCGCTGCGGCAGCATGATAGGTACGCGCGTGCCGATGCGCAGAAACTCGATGTGCGATATGCTTCTCAGTTCAGAAAGCATGGTATCCAGTCTCTCGTCGGTCAACAACAGCGGATCACCACCGGAGAGCAACACATCCCTCACCTCCGCGTGGTCGCGCAGATACTTCAGCGCTCCGTCCCAATCCAAATGCCAGCGCTCCCTCCCTTTGCCGGACACCATGCGGGCCCGCGTGCAGTAGCGGCAGTACGTGGCGCAGCGGTCCGTGCAGAGCAACAGCACGCGATCCGGGTATCGGTGCACGAGTCCCGGCACCTTTTCATCCTTTTGTTCTCCGCAGGGGTCAACCAGCTCTTCCGGATGAGACTCCAGCTCCTCCGGCAATGGGATGACCTGACGCCGCAGCGGGTCAGCTGCATTTGCCGGGTCGATCAGGCTTAAGAAGTGGGGAGTCACGCGAACGGCCAGTCTCTGTCCGACTTGTTGCAAAGCCGCTCGCTCCTGCAGAGTGAGCTGCAACACCCGCTCCAATTCCTCCGCCGTGCAGCAAGCGTGCCGCATTTGCCAGGCTGCATCCTGCCACTGCTCGACAGTCGCTCCCCATTTTGCCGCAAGCGATGGCAGCTTACCGTTTTCCTTCATACCTGCAACCTTTACCTTACATGCCAGACGCCGCTTTGTCAACGCACATGTCACGACCGAGGCGGAGGCAGGCGGAGCCTGCCTATGTACGATGTACGATGTACGATTTAATTCATTTACGATTTACGATTTTGGAATTTCGTGTACGGAAATAAGCGCAATGAAGCAGCAGGAGAGTTTCTCCGCTTTTCGACTCTATCCAAGTGCGGTTGTTCTGTTTCACGCCTGATCCGAGAAACGTATGCCATCTCCCAAACCGTCCAGATGCTGCACCAGATCAAAAAGGTTCAAGCGTTGCATTTCACCGCGCTCTGCATAATCGAGGAACTCCTCCAGTGCGGCAGACAATATACTCGTCCGGGTGTCGCTGTATTCCTCCTGCATGGCCTGCTGAAGTCGATTGAACTGTGCAGCAGTACACCGAAATGTGATGGATCGTAGCTTCATGACGTGTCCAATCTACATGATGCGCCTCATGTTGGAAAGCATGTTGTAATGTATGATGACTAATATGGTTGTAATCAGAAGATGAAACAGCTATAATGCGTTCTGTTATGCAAATTGATATCCACAAGCCGCGCAAAAACATCACTCGCTTCACCTACGAGTTCACCTCGTTTCAGGGGTGGCGCGTCACTCTCTGCCGTCGGCAAGAGCACTTCACACGCTATTTCTCCGACAAGCAATACGGTGGGGCGGAAGCGGCTTTGCATGCCGCTATCGAGGTACTCGAGCACGTCAAACGCCGCCTGAGCGCTTCCCCGGATGACCCGGCGCGCGTTTTTGAGGAGTGCCGCGATCTCATTCCACGCAGCGACTATCCCACCGGCGTGCGTCCGCGCAAATGCTCCCGACCAGTGGCGTGACAGTCATTTTGGGCAGATGCGATTTCCCCATCTGCCTGCTCGCCGCTCGTCAGACAGATGGGGGCCGACACCGCATGCTCGAGGAGAAGACCACACCCCGCGCAGCAGCATGTCGGACATTTCTCCCGGTGGGCAGCGCGCATGGCGCGTATCATCAGGTGTGTTTGAAGGTCATTGCCTCTGACTCTTTGAGATGGTGTGCCGATGTGTGCCGCACCAGGAAATCCATACTTCGCTTCATATCCTGCACCAGCAGGTTCGCCATATCTGCCGTAAAACCTTGACGTATCACTATGCGCATCACCACGACATGCTGCACGTTGGCGGGCAGGCTGAACGCAGGCACTTGCCAGCCGCGTTGCCGTAAACGATCGGATAATTCATAGAAATTGTATCCGGGGTCATAGTCTCCCTTCATGGTGAAGCAGACGGCCGGTATGCCGGTCTTGGGGTTGCCGGTGGCCAAAAATTCGAAATGACCCAACTTCGAAATCTCTTTTGCGAGGAATCCGGCCACATCGTAGGCAGCTTGGTGTATGCGCCGGTATCCGTCCATCCCCAGGCGCACGAAATTGTAGTACTGCGCAATGACTTGCCCCGCGGGACGCGAGAAGTTGATGGCGATTGTCGGCACGCGACCGCCCAGATAATTGACCGCAAAGGTAAGTTCTTCCGGAAGCTCGCTTTCATCCCGCCACACCACCCAACCGCAGCCCAGCGGAGCCAGTCCGTATTTGTGCCCGCTGGAGGAGATGGACTTCACCCTCTTAAGACGAAAATCAAAAGGAATGCCGGGAGCTACGAAGGGCGCAAGAAAACCACCGCTTGCCGCATCCACATGCACATCCACATCCGGTCCTCCCTTGCGCGCCAGCTTGTCGAGAGTTTTGCACACGTCCTCCGGGAATTCGTACTGACCGGTATAGGTCACTCCAAAAGTTGGTACGACGCAGATGGTGTTTTCATCCACCATTTCGAGCACTTGCTGCTCGGTGAGACGATATTGACCCGGGTTCATGGGGGCTTCCCGCAGCTCCACTCCCCAGTAACGGCAGAATTTGTGCCAGCATATCTGCACCGGTCCGCAAACCAAGTTCGGCTTGTCGATGCTTTTGCCTGCTGTCCGTCGCCTTTTTTGCCACCGTCTCAAAGCCGCCAACCCGCCGAGCATACATGCCTCGCTTGACCCTATGGTGGAGCAGCCTACCGGCTTCACATCTT
Organism: uncultured Akkermansia sp.; assembly: GCA_947588645.1. Lineage (GTDB taxonomy): Bacteria > Verrucomicrobiota > Verrucomicrobiia > Verrucomicrobiales > Akkermansiaceae > Akkermansia. The sequence continues at coordinate 3,694 of CANPYO010000049.1, forward strand.
TCGGCACATTCCATAAATGGGCAATCATGCGCACACAGCGTTGCTCAATCTCTGCGCATTGTGGGTATTCATCCTTGTCGATCATATTCTTGCTGATGCTCAAATCCATGATCTTGTGCACTTGCTCATCATCCCAGGTCTGGCAAAATGTCGCCAAATTTTGGCTCGAATTACCATCCAGTAAGAGTTCATTTTTGATCAGCTGATAGACATCCTCCGGCCGCATGGCCTTGTCCCGCATACATTGCGTGGGCAAAGGCTTTGCCACATCCTGAGCACCAAAGATACTCGTCGTATCATCGTCATTTCTCATTTTCATCTCGTGATGCAAGTGTGACTTGATCCACCCGCCTTCCCTCGCAAAAACAGTCAACTTTTCTGCTCGCGCCCCGGGGCAAACGCATTAGAAAATGCGTTTGCCTATGTACGATTTAAGCCATTTACGATTACGATTTACGATTTGGAAAGTTCGGCGAGCGGAGCTGCGGGAAAACGGCCGGCGGCTGCAAGGTCGTTTGGCCAGACCGCAGGGCTGCCCCGCAGGGGCGAAAGCTCGTGAGGCGAGCTTGAGGCAAGCTGCAAAGCAGATGCTGAGCGGAATTTTGAAAGCCAGGCACGGGCGTGGCCAGAAAGGCGGTGGCAGTTAACGCCTCCTATGTACAAGACGCCCGACGGTCCCGTTTAGGGTGCTCGCGTCAGCGGGCAGTGAGGGCGGTTAGACAGCGCGAAAGCGCTGCCCCGCAGGGGCTCACTGGCAGGGCGGTGCCAGTGAGTCAAGACGCCCGACGGTCCCGTTTAGGGTGCTCGCGTCAGCGGGCAGTGAGGGCGGTTAGACAGCGCGAAAGCGCTGCCCCGCAGGGGCTCACTGGCAGGGCGGTGCCAGTGAGTCAAGGTACGATTTGGAAAGTGAGCGCGCGCTGCGCGGATTTTTTCGGATCATTAACGCATGAGGATTGTCATTCGACTGTTGAGCGGCATGAAAACGCTGAGGCGCTACGTGAAAACGAAAGGCTGCCTCCTCCTCACTCTTTCGCGCCGTGCTCCTGGAGGAGTTTCACAAATTCATTCCGGCGCCATTCGGTTTCATTCTCCTGAGCGATTTGCAAGGCAGTCTTACCCGCTTTATTCTTGATGTTCGGATCCGCCCCGGCGTCCAGAAGGGCTTGAACGCCACTACTATCCCCTGTCACGGCCATCATGAGGGCGGTGTTGCCCTCGTTGTCCTGTGCGTTGATGCGGACGCCTCGTTGCGTGAGAAGACGCACTGCGTCAGCGTCTCGTCTAACGTGGCAAGGAAAGAGAGTCGTCCTTCCCTTGGCATCGCGCACGCGCGCACCGGCGCCGGCATGAAAGAGCTGGGCAATCGTTTCCACATCCTCTGCGTAGAAAAGCGGGGTTTGACCGTCTTGGTTGATCGGCTTGTTCACGTCACCTCCTGCTTCAATAAGGCAGGTTGGACAAAAGAGCAGCTTTTGCCCGAAGGGCTCACTGGCAGGGTGGTGCCAGTGAGTCATCGTACATCGTACATAGGCGGCGTCTCGCCGCTTACGGCTCTGCTTGCCCCCGCCGCTTGCCGCCGAGCAACGCGCGCGAATGTGAAATGATTAGAAAGGAAAATCGTCGGTGCTCACGGGGTTTTCCGCGGGCTTTTCGCGGAGAACTTCAGCAGTGAGGTGGCGACTGCGCGGGGTAATTTGCATGGCTCGTTCCGGTCGCACCGGGCAGGCGTAAGAACAAGCGCCGCAGCCGATGCACAACTTTTCATCCAGTATGGGTACCAACAGTCGTTTGCTCGTCATGGCGCCGGAGGGGCATACGCGAGAGCACTTGCCACAGGCAATGCATTTGGCGCGATCCACCGTAGCGTGCATCCCTTCCTCATCGTCCGCGACGAGGGAGATGGCATGTTGAGGACAGACCTCAACGCAGGCATTGCAGGCAATGCAAACATCCGTTTTGCACAAGGGAACCTTGCCTTCAAATGTGCTCAAAGCTTTGGTGGGACAGTGTTCGGTGCAGGCGCCGCATTCGGTCTGGTGGCAGTGTACAATACAACGTTCGGAGTGGAAGGAGGCTAGGGCAATTTGAGTACGCTGTTTTTCCGGGCGGGAGAGGGGCAGAATGGCTCCCACTGGACACACCGAGCTGCAGGCGGTGCAATCAAAGTTGCAAAAGCCCTTGGTGAAGTCTAAATAAGGCTTCAAAAAACCAGAAAATCCGTACTGAAGTGTCGAGGGCTGTAACACGTGCGTGGGGCAAGCGGTTATACATAGTCCGCAGCCGGTACAATGGCTCAAAAAGCGTGACACACCGGCGCTGCCGGGTGGAGAAGTAGCGGTGGCAGTATTGTTTTCGCCTTCCACGCTTTCGGCTGCAATGGCAGGTGATGCAGCGGCCACAGGCAGACCCGCCGCCAGAAGCCCCATAAAGGCACGACGGGAGCCGTTCGTCGGCGTCTTTTCGCACGTGTCCTTTTGGGAAGGCCTGGGCATGAACTCCGACCCTGGCTCGCGGAAGGGGTTGACGAGATGCGGGCGTAAACCATGCTCGCAGGCGCTGATGCAGTCGTAGCAATTCACACAGCGCGATGTGTCAACACGATAGGTTTTCAGATCGATGCACTGGGCTTTGCAGGCGCGTACGCATGCGGCACAGCGTACGCAGCCATTGGGATCCATGCCGATGCGCATCAGAGGGCGGCGGGAGAGCAATCCAAGCAGCGCGCCCACGGGGCAGAGCGTGTTGCAGTACAGGCGCCCGCGCCACCACGCCAAAATGAGCGGCAACAGGAACATCCCGCCCACAAGCAACAGCAGCCAGCCATAGCGTTCCCAAGCCGGGGCTGTCACTTGTTCTCCCACTGCCGCATTGGTCAGCTCCGCTGCCAGAGGATTCACGATGCCGCTCAGAAAGCGCCCAGCTATGCTGTAAGGATCCGCCCACGCCAGCACAACCGCCCCGAGGAACAGAGAGCTGACCGTCACGAGCGCCAGCACGGCGTAGCGCAAGTAAGGCACCGGTGGCGCAAAGCGACGACCGGGGCCGGTTGGTTTTTTACCGCGCAGGCGATCCACAGTGCGGCGCAGGCGGATGACAATATCCTGCGCGATGCCGAGCGGGCAGAGAAACGAGCAGTACACGCGCCCAAAAATAAGCGTGAATACGACGAGCAACACCAGGATGACAAGCGCCCACATCACTCCGCTTACCGTGCTGAGCAGCGCGGGGACAAACTGGATGCGCTCGACAAAATGTTCCCAAGGAGAGGGCTCAGCATTGTGCAGGTTGATAAAGCCCCACACAAACAGAAGTCCCACCACTGAGGCGCAAAAGATGCGTGCAAATCGCCACATACAGCCTAGGCAAGAGAGATGCGTCGGATATTGACCTTGGTGAGATCTTTCTCTCCCAGCCCCATAGAGGCAGCCAGATCAATATGGCGGACATCTCCATCTGCATTGCCCAGCAGCTTGGACGCTGCGGCATCCACTGCCACAATATCCGTGCCGACCAGCAAAGCCTGGGTATGAATCAGGTCGTTGGCGTCTTTTCCCTTGGGCCCATTACGCAGCATAGGGGCAAAGGCATCCAGCACATTCAGGTCGGCTCGACGAAGCAGAACACTGTCAGCGATGCATTGATGCAAATCATGACTGTGGAAGAAGCCTCGATCCCAGACGAGCCCCATGGCATTCTTCATGCAGGCAGTCATACGGGCTCCTCCGTGATGTTTGAGTACGGGCATGTTGATGAAGACATCCGAATCCAAGATGGCGGAGTGTACCTTGGCGTGCTTAAGATTGCGGGCGGCAGGATTATCATGATCACGGTAGAGGCTTTCATCCGCTCCACTCACCATCTCGCCTCCGGCGGCTTCCACGGCATCCTGGATGCCGCTGTTACGGTAGGAAAGCTGCCAGTTGTCGCAGGTATGGTCAAATACCACCACCTTGGAGGCTCCTGCCTCTTTACAGAGCTTCACCATGTGACCAACCAGAGAGGGGTGAGTGTTGGCGCTCAACTCAGGTCCCTTATCCCAGCCGCAGTTGGGCTTGATGACGACACTCTGTCCGGGCTTAACGAAGGCTGCAATACCCCCGAGTGCGGCCAGTGCAGCATCCAGCATGGCCACGCGATCTCCGCCGCGCACTGCCACCAGCGATGGCTTGCCAGTGGGAGTTGGTGCCTCATCCGCGTACGCTGCCGGGAATAACCCACTGAGATTCTCAAGTGAAAAACCTGCGCCTACAGCGAAACCAAGTTTAATGAAGTCTCTTCGTTTCATGATGCTAACAGGATACCTTTTCCCTCGCTTCAGGTCAAGTATTTATTTGCGATTAGGAAATAATGCCGCACGTGCCCCCATAAAATCTTCTCCCTCCTCATTCAACCCATTTCTCATGCGTTCATGATCCGAAAAAATCCGCGCAGCGCGCGCTAGCATTCAAATCGTACCTTGACTCACTGGCGCCACCCTGCCAGTGAGCCCCTGCGGGGCAGCGCCTTCGCGCTGTCCAACCGCCCTCACTGCCCGCTGACGCGAGCACCCTAAACGGGGCCGTCGGGCGTCTTGTACATCGGCAGGCTCCGCCTGCCTCCGCCGCTTTGTAACCACGCCCGTGCGCGGCTTTCAAATACGCGCCTTGCATCTGCTTTGCAGCTTCGCGAGCTCCGCTCGCCGAACTTTGCAAATCGTAAATCGTAAATGGCGTAAATGGCGTAAATGGCTTAAATCGTAAATGATCAGGCTTTTTCCCGGGACGGATGTGGCCGACACTCCATTTATCTCATCATGATGGATCAGCGCAGGTTGACGCGTCCATTCAGAGCATGCATCACGGTGATGGCATCCGCTTGGGAGAGTCCGGCTCCGGCAGGCATTCCTTGAGCGAGTCGGGAGATGCGGCAGGGGAACTCGGCAAGGCGGTCGGTGAGGTAGAGAGCGGTGGCTTCTCCCTCAACGTCGTTACCAACGGCGAGGATCACCTCGCAATCCGGATGGGTCTTGACGCGTTGTACGAGTGGATCAATGGTGAGATGCTCAGGCAGTATGCCGTCCAGTGGCGAGATTTTGCCGCCGAGACAGTGGTAGAGACCACGAAAGGAGCCACTGCGCTCAATAGGCAGAACATCTGTGGCGTACTCAACTACGCAGATAGTAGATGAGTCACGGGTGGGATCGCTGCATGCGGCACAAAGTTCTCCTCGTGGTGCAAAGAAGCCACAGTTGGGGCAGGTGGCAGTGTTTTCTACGGCGCGGGTGATGGCTTGGGCAATGCGCGGGGCATTTTCTCCTGCACGCAGCAGAAACCACAGCGCCAGTCGTTCCGCCGTGCGCCGCCCGGTGCCTGGCATGCTAGTGAGGCAATCAATAAGTTCGCGCACATCGGGCGGGTAGTCCTGCGGATTCATGAATGGCGACGGCGATAAAGGATGGCAGCGGGTACCAGAATGACCCAGAGAAGCAGGATGCAGGTAAGGGCTTGGCTTACGTACAGCACACCGTGCCAAAGCACGCAAAGCAGCCCCGGTAGACCAAAAACAACAGCTGCCAACAGGCAAATATGCGTACGGCGTCCCAAATGGCGCTGCAGCATGAGCAGCCCCCCAAAGTAGAGGGTGATTAACACGCACAACCCAAATTGTCCGGCCGGAGAAAGCAGGGATATCTGAGCATCTTGTGCGCTCAGGTAAAAGGGATGTCCGGCCAGGATCACTAGCTGGGCTTCATCAAGCAGGCGAAATACTCGCAGCGCCTGCAGTGTCACAACCGTTGCCAGTACACTGAAGCTTAATACAGCCCAGCGCAGCAGGAAACCATCTTTCGCCCCGCTCTGCATCAAACTCTCCACCCGGAGACGCAGATCCGTAGTAAAGCGGTGTGGCATGGGGCAAAATAAATTTTGTCAGAGTCGCTTAACCGACAAAACGTTTCACGACGAGTGACGCGTTGTGGCCTCCGAAACCGAAGGAGTTGCTGAGAGCAACATTGACAGTATGCTCGCGACCAACATTGGCACAGACATCCAGATCACACTCGGGATCTTGGTGAAAGACATTGATGGTGGGAGGAATAAAGTTATCGCGAATGGCCATGATACAGGCGAGCAATTCGATGCCGCCGGCAGCTCCCAGCAAATGTCCTGTCATCGATTTTGTGGAGCTTACGACAAGACCATTTTTCGCGTAATCGCCGAAAGTCTGCTTGATGGCCTTTACCTCGCAAATATCACCCAAGTGGGTGGAGGTGCCGTGCGTGTTGACGTAATCAACCTCTTCCGGACGCAAACCCGCGTGATCCAGGGCCATCTGCATGCAGCGTGCGGCTCCTTCACCCTCAGGCATAGGGGAAGTCAGGTGGTATCCATCCGCGCTCAGTCCATACCCTACCAGCTCCGCCAAGATGTGTGCGCCGCGTGCCTGCGCATGCTCCAGCGTTTCCAACACGATCACGCCGGCGCCCTCACCCATCACAAAACCATCCCGATCGATATCGTAGGGACGGGAGGCCGTGGCGGGGTCATCGTTGCGGGTAGAAAGAGCTTTCATGTTGGCGAACCCGGCGATGCCGATGGGAAGGATGGAAGCCTCTGCCCCGCCGCAGATCATCACATCCGCATCTCCAAACTTCATGATACGCCAAGCTTCGCCAATGGAGTGGTTAGAGGTGGCGCAAGCCGTCGAGATGCTCATATTGGGACCGCCGAAGCCAAACTCAATACTCACCATGCCGCTGGCCATGTTGGTGATCATGTAGGGAATACAGAAAGGGGATACGCGGCGCATGCCGGATTTGATCAATAGCTCGCAGTTCTGACCGTGAATGCCCAGTCCTCCGATGCCCGAGCCGATCATGACGCCTACGCGGTTGCGATCAACCTTTTCGGGATCAAGACCGGCATCCTGCATCGCCATGACGGTAGCCGCCATGGCTAGCTGTTCGAAGCGGTCGCAGCGTCGCACGGCCTTCGGATCTTTCAGAAAATACGGAGCAGGATCAAACCCCTTAACCTCGCCGGCTATTTGCACAGGAAAATTCTCCACACCTTCCAAACTCTCGATGCGTCCAATGCCGCACTTCCCGTTTTTCATGGCTTCCCATGTATCAGCGGCACTGTTACCAAGAGGGGAAAGTGCGCCAATGCCTGTGATGACAATTCGTCGGTCTTTCATGGTACAACGACACGGTAGCCTATGCACCAGATAAAGTCAAGAAAAACTTATTTAGATGAGAATGCTATGGCTTGTCCACAAGCACTTCGCGTGCCTTATTTCCCCCTCCGGCAGGGGAAATGACTCCGCGCTCCTCCATCATGTCAATCATTTTGGCGGCCTTGCCATAGCCTATGGAGAAACGCCTCTGAAGGAGAGATGTGCTGGCTTTGCGCTCGTTGATAACGAGATTAACGCAGCGGGTGTAGAGTTCCTCGTCATCTCCGCCGGAACCATTGCCTCCGGATCGCGGCGAGGATTTTGGGGCATCTGCCTCGCCCTCTGCATTGTTGATGGCGGCAGCGGCGCTCTGCACGAAATTCTGGCGCGCGTGAGAGGCGCAGTGGCTGATGATTGAGGCGATTTCTGCGTCGGAGACAAAGGCTCCCTGGGCACGCGCCATCTTGCTCGGCCCGCCGGGGGGCAGGTAGAGCAGATCACCTTTGCCGAGCAGGTTTTCGGCTCCTCCTTCATCGAGGATAACCCGCGAATCCAGTTGACTCGATACCTTCAGTGCCACGCGCGAAGGTAAATTAGTTTTGATAATTCCCGTAACGACTTGAGCACGTGGAGATTGAGTGGCGACGATGAGGTGCAGTCCGGCTGCGCGTGCCTTCTGCGTGAGACGTCCAATGTATATCTCCAAATCCTGTTTCACTTGCATCATGAGGTCAGCCAGCTCATCGATGACGATAACGATGTAAGGGAGACGGGTAGGGATAGATCCATCGTCCTCGAAGTCAAGTTCCCCTTGACCGTCATCGGGGGGCAGATCGAAGCCTTGAGACTCCTCGACATCACGCACAATCGCATCAACTGCATCCGGGTTTTCCTGACCACACGTTTCCTCTCCATCGGCATCCACCGGTTGAGCATCCGGGGGCAGATTATTGTAATCCTCCAGATTACGCACGCCCATTTTACTAAAGAGCTTGTAGCGGTGTTCCATCTCGTTGACGGCCCAGCGCAATGCGCTGATCACCCGCGTGGGGTCCGTGACGACGGGGACGGCAAGATGCGGCAACTTCTTGTAAGGTTGCATCTCGACCACCTTCGGATCCACGAGCACGAGTCGCAGCTCATCCGGGCGAAACTTGTAGAGGAAAGAAACGAGCATGCTGTTGATGCAAACTGATTTGCCGGAACCGGTGGACCCGGCGACGAGAACATGTGGCATAGCCGCCAGATCGCCGATGACAGGGCTGCCATACACATCTTTGCCGAGCGCCACGGGGATGCGCAGCTTGGGGTTATGGAATTCGGGGGATTGGAGCAGCTCGCGCAGATACACCGGTTCCTTGACCGTGTTTTCCAGCTCGACTCCTACCGTGGATTTGCCGGGTATCGGGGCAAGGATGTTCACTGAGGTGCTCTGCGTAGCAGCCATGATATCTTTGCTCTTACCGGCCACAGCTTTCACAGACTGACCTCGGGGAACCGAAAATTCGTAGCGAGTGACGCTGGGTCCTCGAGTGATTTCCCCTGGTTGCACGGGAATATTGAAAGATTCCAGCGTGTCGATAATCAGAGCCTGGGTTTCGTGCATTTCCTCGCGAGCCAGCTCTCGAGCTGCTTCTGAAATCGGTTCGTAATTGAGAAGCTCGTATGATGGCAGCGGATAATCTTCCAACTCCTTCCTTGCGGGGTGAAGCACCCCCTTGTTTTTTGGGGCGGGTGCGGGAGCCTTTTTCCTCGGCGCCGGTTTGCGGGTTATCTTTTCATCGTCCGGATGCCGAACGGAGTCTCGGGTGCTCGAGTCAGGTTCCGAAACATCATCGTCCCGTTCCACCTCATCCTCTTCGTGAGGGGCGGTATGGAAGTTCAAGGGCGCATCGTCATCAGCATCATCGCTCAAGTCCAACAGATTCTCTCCCCTTATCCCCCGTGTCGACCTGCGCCGCGGGCTTGGCGCATGATTCGGTCTCTCACTTGCGCGATCACGAGGTCTCGTCTGCTGCCGTTCCTCCGGTTCGCTCGAGAGAGGACGCTCAAGATCAGACTCGAGAGGCGGTTCAGATTGTGCGTCGGCAGGCATCTGCAAAGGCAATTTGCTTTGCGTTCGTCCGCGCGGCATCGGTGTCGGATCTTGCTCATCTTCAATCCGCCAGGATAACGCTTCTTTCTCTTTGAGTTCGCGAGCACGCCGCCGTTTCTCACGCCAATGGGCAATTAAATCGTACAATTCTCGCTTTTCGGCCTCGTAGAGCGCCTTGGGCGTGAGGCGTGCCAGGTACACAAGCGCTACGGCATGCACCAAGATCAGCAATTCCAACGCCCAATATATGCCCATGACTGACTCCAGTACGCGGTTCCCCCCCAAATACCCAACCCAGCCGCCCGAGCTGCGCAGTCCGAGCTGCTGTGTCCACCCATGGAGCATCCAAGGCTGAACAGCCATGGCCCAGCTCAAGGTTATAAGCATGACAATAAATGCAATCCATTGTCCACGACGCCTTGCCATGGGATAAAGCATCATGTCCCAAGCGGGCACCTGCAGCAGGATAGCCCCGTACAATGCTCCCGCGCCCAACAGCCAATAGAGGATGGCTGCAGTGTAAAGTCCCACGCCTCCCAACCAGTTGCTGCAGCCCTCTTGCTCTGCCTGCCCGGTAGGACGTAGAGCGTCCCAGCCTACTTCGGCAGGTTGGTATGTCAGCAGTGCAAGTACAAGCAGCAAGCCCAGTACCGCGAGCAATCCGCCAGCCAATCGCGTCGGCCACGTAGCTCGCGGCATTCCACCGCCCCACAGGCCAAACCCCTCGCTGTCCATCCGGTCCATCATACCTTTCCTGTCCCGTCATGGTACGCTAATTCCCTTGCCTTTTCAAGTCTAATCACCTATCAATCACGGCAACTGCATTTGAGAGAAGGTAATCAACAGAGAAAATTCTCTTATTGACTGATATCCACGTTTATACGTATCAAAATCATCACAACAATCAGCCATCATGATGACGGCTCAAGAGGAATCTCTGCATACGTTCATGATTCAAAAAAATCTGCGCAACGCGCACATTGTTAATAAATCGTAAATCGTAAATCGTAAATGAATTAAATCGTAAATTTAAAAGGCCCGGACGCATATGGCGACGCGTCCGGGCGTAACATGAGTCTCGTCTTATTGAGCGATCAGAAGCTCATCCGGATGCCCACAGAACCGGTCGTTTCGTGGGAATCTCCGCGCAGCACTGTCTCGGCGCTGCCGATAACTGCCGTTCTCTTGCTTACGGGCACCGTGAGCGATGCGCCCAAACTGTAGCCCCAGCGGTTATGCTTGGCTGCCCGCACGCTGTAGGGCAGGTCCGGAGCGCCGGCGTAGCGCATCGTCACCTCCGTCCCCGTATCGCCCACGGAACTCACCAAAGCCGTCTGCATGCTCAGCATCGCCGCAGGGACATTTCCCATCAGCGTGAATGAGAAGTTGGCTCGCACGCCCAGTGAGAGATCCGTTGCCCATGCTTCATGCGCATCGGCGCTGATGGAGGCTGTCCCCGCTCCGCTCTCGTGGGACGCCTTGATGTGGCTGTATGTGCTCTCCAGGGAGAAGAAGGTCTCGAAGCTGCCCGTCTCTCCGGAGCTGAGGGTAACGGCTATCTCCTCCGAGAAGTTCAGGGAATTGCCCCTCATATCATGCGCGGTGGTGACCAGACCGCCCGGCAACGTGCGGTGCATGCTGAACTTGTGCTCACCCACGCCCACCGTGGTCGTGCTGCGCAGGCCATCCGCGATATTCGTCACGAAGTAGAGATCCTGACGGTAGGTGTCCTCGTGGTACCGCTCCCGAGCGCCGGAGGGCGCGACTCTTGCCCGTCCTGCGCTCAGCGCCAGACCCAGCAGCGTATTCTTCTCCAGCTTGGTTTCCATACCAAAGACGCCACCGTATTCGGTTCGGTTGTAGCCGAGGCCGTTGTAGTCGCGCTGCATGGAGGTGAAGTCATCGTAGGCGCTGATGAAGGCTGCGAGCGATGAATCCGACGAGAGGGTCTGTCCACTCCCAATGGTGGTACGCAGGCGGCGCAGGTGGGCCAGGTTGCCCTCCATCTGGCTGCTGATGGCGGTGGCTATCTCGGCGCCGCTCAGCTGGTCGATGATTTCCGGGTTGCCTATGATGGAGGCGATCTGCTTGCCGGCTATTTGCGCCAGTACACGGTAGGCCGCCGCTTGATCACGCGTCAACGTGGCTGCTACTGCCGGATCCTCGCCTGGGGTATCGCCCGGGTTTTCACCTGGGTTTTCACTTGGATTATCGCCAGGGTTATCACCTGGGTTCTCGCCTGGGTTCTCGCCTGGGGTATCACCTGGGGTATCACCTGGGGTATCACCTGGGGTATCACCTGGGTTATCACCTGGGTTATCGCCTGGGTTATCGCCTGGGTTATCGCCTGGGTTATCGCCTGGGGTATCGCCTGGGGTATCACCTGGGGTATCACCTGGATTCTCGCCCGGATTCCCCATCACCAACACCACCGCGCCGTCCTCATGCACCTCGATGCTTGCGCTGTTTTGCATCTGGAGATCCTTCATGGTCACCTCGAAGTGCTCGGCAAACGTTTCATCCCCCTCTTTCAACTGTGCCAAGGTGTACTCGTTGTCGTAGGTTAGCCCTTCCCACTCGCTCAAATCGATGAAGGACTTCGAACCTTCAGCAAAGTTCACTGTTGCGTCGCTCAGGTCGAATGCGCCGCCGTTGAGCTTCAGTGTGCCGCCGGCAAAGGTGAAGGCGCCGCTGTAGCTGCTGCCGGTGTTCTCTGCACTGCGTGCTTTACCGGTACTGTCGATCGTCAGTGTGTGACCTGCTGCCAACGTATAGCCGTCCTCGCCTTTAATCGTCGAGCCGCTTGCAAAGGTGAGGTTGACCACACCCCTGGCGCCCTTGAGCTTCGAATTGCCGGAGAGGATTACCCGGTTTTTGATCACATGCCAAGCGCCATCAAACCCCGCGTTTTCAATGTTCACCTCGCCGCCGCCCAGAGCCTGGTCATGACCTACTCTCAGCGTGCCGCCCTCCACCACCGTTCCACCCGTGTAGGCATTGGCCGTGTTGATGGTCAGTTTGCCCTCACCTCTCTTCGTGAGCGTCACCTGTTTGCTCGGTAGATCCACATCGGTGATCTGGCCGCTCCCGCTAAATATTACATCTTGCCCCGCCGCGTTTTCTACCAACACGCTTCCGGGGCGCACCGTCCCCTCAATTGTCACATTTGCTGCTGTTTTGAAAGCCACACTATCCCCCGCATAGAAGTTTTTATCCTCTACCCCCTCCGGTGTTGCCCATGCGGGCTTCTCCCCACCTCCTATTTCATCCCCCCATATTCCGGTTCCGCCTGACCATGTTAAAGTCGTATTCAACCGACGTTCAGGTTCAGTTGCCTTGTCGTATATTAGCGTGTACGTATCATTACCCACCTCAAGATACACATCTCCTTCCCCGGCGCAACCTATACTTGTCGATTCTGCCATGCCGCTTATTGTCGGCAACTCGCCCGTCCAATTTCCGTATGCCGTCCCAATTTCCAACAATTTGTACTTTCCCTTGCCAAGTTTTGTTTTGTCGAATTCAATGTCGAAAACCGTTCCCCAGTCCGTCACCAGATACTGCTCATCCTTCCGCTCCGGATCCGGGTAAAAGCCAAGTTTTACCAGAGGCGTCTTGAGGTTGGTTTCGGTTACGTTAAATACCCATGTTCCACCGGCAGTTACTTGCATGGCATATATCTCATTTTCCCCGGTAAACTCGCAGTTGGTCAACACCATGTTGGCATATGCCGACACATCTTGTGCATACCCGGTACCGCTTTTTGTCTGAGAGGCGCGGATGACCGAATCTTTCATGACCAGCTTCGCCGGCCAATCCACCTGCACCAATGGACTGCTGGCAGCATAGAGATTTTCCCAGCAGGTTTCCAGGTTCATTTTATCCAACACAAGCGTGCCACCGGATACAATGGCAAAGGTCGCGCGGAGCGTTCGTGATTCTTGTATCTTTTCCTTACTGGGTGTCCCATTCTTGTATAGTTCCTTCAGATCACTCTCCGTGTACCTTCCGCAAAATGTGACCGTCCCTTGGTAGGTTCCCGGGATACCGCCATTGATATTGAGAGTTCCATTGTTTATGACGCCGCCATCGTAGCAGATAAAGGTTTGCCCTTCCTTTGTCTTAATTGCTAAGCCATAACCAATGTAGGCGGGATTTTCAATGGTAAAGGCGTTGAGCACGTAATCTTTCCCGTCCGTAATATAATTGCCGCGTATCTCAATATTATCATTTTCTTCAAAGGTAAAACCTTCAGAATCTCGCGGTGCGTATAATGCTCCACCTTTCGCATTTTCTAAAGAAGCTGCCTGCGCATAATTGCCCTTTATAATAATCGAATCGCAATTAAAAAAAACAAGTTGATCGAATGAGCCTTCAGTTAATGATACTGCGCCTCCAACGCCCATCGTTGCTCCTTTTGCATGATTTCTTTCAAAAGTAATTTGATTAAAACTTAAACAGTTATGAGATATTTCGGGAGAAGATGTATCATACTCTAAGCCTCCATAAATTGCTCCTCCATATGCTGCGTTCACACTTTCAACATAATTTTCAGAGAAGGATAGAGAAGAATTAACTCCCCCCCAGAAATCCCCACCCCAGAAGGGATTGCAGTCGGAGAAAGAAATAGCGCCGCCATACGCATTGTTTTTTGCTGAAGTAGAAATGGCAGCATTTCTTGTAAAGTTTAAGGTGGAATTATTGACGAACACGCTATTACTTCCAAAATTAATAGCCCCTCCTTCTGCAGGATTGTCTTCATTCAAAGACGAGGTGATTGCTTTGTTGCCTTCAAAGTTGGCAGTAGAATTTATAATTGTGTTGTATTCGAGCGTGTCTTTGTCCACCTGACGCGAGGTTATTCCAATGTAAAGAGCGCCGCCATAGGCCCCAGACTCCGTAATTTCCCTTTCCCCATAAATGTTTTTGTATTCCTGTGTTTCTGCAGTGTTGTTCGTGTAGTTATATGTCCCGTCAAGAAGTGTAATTACTACCGGTGCAATCCAACTTGAATAGAATACACCTCCGCAACCAGCCGTATTTATATCAAGATCCAATCCGAATGCTCCGTGATTGGTAAACCCATCGTAAGTATGTTCATCGTCTATGGATGTGAAACCGCCCTCTGAAGCACAAACGTATGGATTCACCATAGCGACGCAAACAGCGAGGAGGGCGGAGCGGAGGGGAAGGGGGAGATGAAGTTTCATAGGGGTGAATAGGGGTTAGATAAGGGTGAAAAGGGGTGAAAATAGTTATCTGTGAGGGTGAGTGTATCTCTTTTTGAAAGAGATATACAGCATGTATGATTGTAATAATTTATTACTAAGTCATCTATGGGGAAGAGCATTGACGAAAACACCAACTCTCTTTGGCTGTTATTACGCCCACAGGAAAATAAAAACTATTCACGCAGAAAATTTTAGCCCATTTTAGCCTGTACATCTCTTTCAAAAAGAGAAGTAGGGGAGAAAAGGGCTTGACGAGATACCCCGGAAGGGGTATAAGAGTGCATATGCAAA
>CANPYO010000050.1 GCA_947588645.1 uncultured Akkermansia sp.
CAGGAATTGCTCTGCTGCAACATCCCTCTTTATAAGGTTTACACCATGAGAGAGCAGTTTCGCGCCGTCTTTAAGCAGGATAGCGAGAGTGGAGCCTGCTAGAGCCTCATACGTTGGATAGCCATGGCAGCCCAATCAAAAGTAAAGCCCCTCATAAACTTTGCTTGCGGCATCAGCTCCTGCTTCAATGAAGTGATCAACGGCATTCGTCACAAAATTAACTCAGCAAGGATAGAATCCTATAATGCTGGTATCAAACGTATACAAAGCAAATGCTGCGGCATCCATAACGTTGGATATCTATTCTTAAAAACTCGCCAAATCTTTTTCCTGCGCCTCCAGCGAAATTGATGGAGACCCGAAAAATTGGGCAAAGGTGGAAAAGCTGCTGGACATCCCTTCCGAAAAGAGATAGACTAATCATCACACGGGAATCACACGCGCGCCTTGCGCGCGCGTTTTCCTCCATCTGCGACTCATCATCATTCATCATCATGAAACTCCACTTACCCACTGGTCTACGCAAGGCTCTATTGGCCTGCCTTGCAGCCCTAGCCGGACGCCGCGTTCTGCGACGCACCATGGCTTCCGGGACGGCTCTCTTGGGCGCCTTTTCCGTGTTGTGGAGCACGGCGCCACCTTCCCAAGCGAATGAGGAATCTTCTTTGACAGCCCCTGCAGGTGATGAATTCGCGCTGGGGACAGAGAGTGAAGGGGATGATGACGGAATTAGAATTATTGCAGAAGTCCCGGAGAACATAACGTTTACGGTCGACAGGGGCGGAGATCAAAACCAAGGTTCCTCAGACACTCACCTAGGAAGTTTGCTTTATGGACTTGCGCATTATAATCAAGAATCCGATGTATGGAATGTAGATTTGGCAGAGACGACGAATCAGACATACTTCGCAAATGACGCTACTGTCCACGCGCAGCTGTATTTGAACAAAACCCTAGTGATTAATAACGGCAGTAGCCTTACAAATGATCGTACTACTGTCATCACATTCGCCGGCGCGATTACAGGGGCGACTGACGCCAATTTGGTGTATGGGTGGGCAAATCAACAAACCTGGGTTTTTCAGAATGTCTTGTCAGGCTTTGAAGGCGATATTCTCACACAAGGTCGAGGAGGCTCTAACACGGGACAGGTTTTCACTTGCATCATTGAAGGCACATCCAACACAGGTGAAATAGATTTGTCTGGACCGAATGATGTTTTGGAGCTGCACAACGCCACCATGCAGAACTCTGCCATCAGTGTGACCACTCTGAACGTGACAAATGGTACCACCACATTTGGTGTAAGTGGCAATGTTACCGTCACGGGCACGTTGACGATCGCGGCCGGGAGTACGGCCACATTCAACTCCGGCACCATCTCGCTTGCCAACATCACCAACAGTGGGGAGCTGGAATTTGCGGGTGGCAACGCAAGCATAAGCGGTCAAATTTCAAACTCTGGAATGCCGGATGTGAGGGTTTCGCTCACTGGCAGTGTGCTCACGCTAGAAAACACGGTAACTATTGCCGAGGGAAAATCTCTCAAGCTCTCTGTGTCGGGTGAGGGCAAGCTGAAGATGGATGTGGCCGCCCTGACTTCTTTGGCCAATCAGAACATCGTGCTGGATCTCCGGGAAATAGAGGGTTCCTCTTATAGCTACCAGTTGTTCGATCTGCAAGAGGCTGCCCAAGAAGATTGGATAAGCGCCGCGAAGACCTTCCTGGAACATATCATCACTGTACGCCACAATGATGATTTGAGTGTGAGCAGTACTGGCTTGGTGACCTTCACCTGCGATTCATCTGCACACGAGCTCAACTGGAATGACAGTGTGACCACTTGGGAAGTGGGGGGAGACGAGGCCGTTTGGACGGATACAACAGCAGGAGATGCGCAAACCTCGACGTTTTATAATGGCGACAACGTCATCTTTGCGGATGGAGAAGATGTACACACCATCGCTATCTCCGGCACGGTGGCACCGGGGAGCATTACGGTGAACAGCGGCAAATTCTCCTTTACCGACGGCACGGTGAATGCCGATTCCCTGAGTCTTGCCAACGGCAGCCAGGTCACTTTCAACAACACTGCCATCACTCTCAGCGGCACGGGCGCCCAAGCAGCTGCGTCATCGGCTAGTTCCTATGCCACCCTAACGTTGACCGGTACTGGCCAGTTGAATTTCTACTATGATGCGGCGGATAGTACCGGTGACATGCTCAAAAACGTGGTGATAGCCGGCGATCACGCAAATCTGTATTTCCGTGATCAGAATGCCTCCGGGTTGGAATCCCCGGCTATTTTTACCATACGTGGGTTGAATGCCACAGGAGGTGAAATCAAGGGCAACTCTTCTACTTTAGTGATTGAGACGCAGGTTGGAGATGAGTTTACTTCGGGGGTTTTGTTTGAGGATTATGCGGCACAAGCCTACAAGAAACTTGCTCTGGTGAAGAAGGGGGAAGGGAAGCAGATCTTTTCAGCCAGTGACTTGGATACGGCATCGACAACTGTGCAGGGCGGTATCTTGGAGTTCTCAGCTAGTTCGGTAAGTACGTGGGCAGCTTTCACGGTCAACAACGGAGGGCAAGCTATCTTTGATCATGATGCGACTTTTGCTGAAAACGGAAATATTGAAGTCTCGGGTTCAGGTAGTACACTTTCATTCCACGGGAACCTGACTGGTTTAGGTGTGACGATCAGAGAGAGTGGTACGATGACCGTGGACGGCAATGCGAACCTTAGCAGCCTGGCCCTTGAATCCGGTAACGTAACAATCGAGGGTGATGCGAACCTTAGCAGCTTGGTTCTTGGATCCGGTAGCATAACAATCGAGGGTGAGGTATCGTCGATCGGCACATGCACGGTCACTTCTGGCACTCTGGAAATTGGAACGGATAACAAAAGTGGCGATGACGGTGGTTCCGTGACCATGACGTATGACCAGGCGTGGGAGCAAAAATACTATGCGACCTCGAGCCATACCACCGCAGTGAGTAATGACGCCAAGATCAATATATACGGCTCCGCAATAGCCCATGCTGATCACAATTTTACCGTGGATGGAACATTGAATATCTATGGCGCGCTGCTTGGTACATGGATATGTGCAGGCAATCTTACCGTG
The DNA here is from genome assembly GCA_947588645.1 of uncultured Akkermansia sp. Classification (GTDB taxonomy): domain Bacteria; phylum Verrucomicrobiota; class Verrucomicrobiia; order Verrucomicrobiales; family Akkermansiaceae; genus Akkermansia. The sequence continues at coordinate 3,132 of CANPYO010000050.1, forward strand.
AATTCAACGGGGAATTGCGTGGTAGGCTTGGGGTATCAGAATGATATTTCCGACACGGGAAAGGGTTCTGTGGATGGTGATGGCAACAGGACAGGCAGCGCGAATGGAACGGCGAATGACGCATGGTTATCGGGACTCTTTGTGAACGGAGGAAGTGCAACCATTTATGGCAACTTAGTGCTTGGTTCAACGGCTACAAATGTTTTTGTTGTGGACGGTGGTGGTACCTTGACGATTGGCGGTTCGATTTATTACACCAACAGTCGTACGCAGTACGTTAAAAACGTTCGCGCTGCTGACTTGGTCATCGGCAACGAGACTACCGAAGGAACGGTGTCCGTGGGTGGATTGGCTGTGGTAAAAAGCATTACACTGAATCATGATGGAAGTTCCTTTACCACCACAGGTGGAGTGGATGTGGAAAGCATATCGATGGGAACTGGAACTTCGGTAACGATATCTGGCACCTCGAATGTAGGAAGCAGTATTTCCATTGCTTCTGGAGCGACAGCTACACTGTCCGGCTCGCTGTCGGTGGGAACTGGAATCACGGCGAACGGCAATCTGTCGATAGGAGGGGCGGCAACGGTGAATGGAGCGCAGACGTGGACGATCGGGGCAGGAGGCAAGCTGGAGATGACGACGGCAGGTGCTTCGCTGGCGATGGCGAATGGGGGAAGTCTGGAAATTGTTGTCAACACCGATGGTGGAGGTGGGAAGTTGAAACTTTCGGGCGGTGTCATGCAGAGCTTGGCGGCGGTGAGTGGCGTGAAATTGATGCTGGGTGATTTTGCGCCAACGCAAAGTTGGGACTACGCGCTCTTTGACATCAGTGCAAATGGATGGTCCACAGTGGATGCTCTTTCCATGCTAACTCATCTTCTGGGAGCAGACTACACCGGACTTGAAACCAACCTCTCAGTCGATACTGACGGAACGGTTCACTACATAATGACCATAGAACCCAGAGAGCTCACATGGAATGGCTCTGGGGGAGGAGGTACATGGTCAAACGCAACGAATCCGTCCTATGCGGACAACAAGCCTTGGACGGTGGACGGAGCGGAAGCAGGCTTTTCCTCATACGATAGCGCCTCCTTCGTTGAGGGACAGGGGGAGGGAGCCATCATCGTTGATGGTCACATCCTCGTCGGTTCGATGAACGTTTCCGGTGGGACAGCGTGGAGCTTCAGTGGGGACAATGTGGAACAGGACACGCTTTTGCTGCGAAGCGGGTTGCATCTCACGCAGCTCGGCACACAGGTCAGCTTCGGTGAGAACTTGGCAGTGACGCTCGCCAATATCACCTTTGAAAACGGAACGAGCGGGGATGGTTCTTCAGCTGTCGCATTCTCCGGTACGCATGTCACCCTCTCTTCCTCGCGGTCAGGAATCAGCGGCGCAGGCACGGTGACCTTCAGTGATGCATCCACTCTCACGTGGGATGCCACATCGGATCTTGTGATCGGCGATGGAAGCACCGCCACCACGCTCACCATCGGTGGAAGCACGACGGTCGGGCAGAGTGCCGCTCGTGCAGGAGATTTACAGATCAAAGAAGGCAGCACCGTCACCTTGAAGAGCACCGGCGCTGTGTACACGGGAGCCGTGCAGGTGGACGGAAATTTGGTGTTGGATGGCACCGGCGCTGTGAATGTGAACGGCGGCATTACAGTTGGTGAAAACGGTGTGGTGGAGTTCAAGAGAACAAGCAGCTTGACCGGCTGTGCGGTGAGTGGCTCGGGCACGCTGAAAGTGAACACGGGAACGGCGTTTAATGAGGGTAGTTTCAATGCTTTGGTCGGAGGTAACCTGGGCTCCTTTGTCATTGCTGATGGCACCGGTGTTCTCATCGGCAGTTCTACCGGTCATAAAGTGAACTATGTGTCCGAATATCGCGTGGAGGCAGGCGGTGCGCTGACTTTCGACGCTCCGGTGGTGAATTTCCCGAACATCACCGTGCACATAGCGGGGCAGGGCAGGCAGTTATTGGGTGGGGAGTCATCTGTCGAGGCTGTGACTTCTTCCTACGCGGCGCTGGGCTTGTATAATTACAGCGGTTGGGGAGACGACGATCACAGCGCAGTCTGCAAATTCAAAGTGGTCCTGGATAATGATGCGAGTCTGGGTGTGGGGAACAACGCCTCCGTAACCACTGGAATTTTCATCGAGATGCAGGGCAGCATTGACTTTGCAAGGCATACGCTCGCGAAGGTGGGATATGGAGAATTGCGCTTGAATGGCGCGTTCTCTGCTAGTGGTGACAGCGGAGTCATCAACGTGGAAAACGGGCAGATCACCTTGGCCTACACGCAGAACGCTACGGCCTTGCAGAACATCGACGTGAACCTCTGCGGTTCCACATTGGACCAAACCCCCGTTTCCGGCGCGCTGAAAGTGGATGAAAGTGCTACTATCGGCGCGTTGTATGGCAGCGGTGCTGTAACGATTGCGGGGGAGAAGACGCTCACGCTTTCGAATGGAAGCGGCGGTCATGAATTGACGGGCACGCTCTCCGGCTCCGGCACACTGCAGGTGCAGGGCGGCACCCTTACCCTGGGGACGGGCTTCAACGTCGGGGACGGCGCTACGCCGCAGATCGCGGTGGAATCTGCCGGTTCCGGCGCGTTGAATGTCAATGAAAGCGCTACCATCGGCGCGTTGTATGGCGGGGGGAATGTAACGATTGCGGGGGAGAAGACACTCACGCTTTCGAATGGAAGCGGCGACCATGAATTGACAGGCACGCTCTCCGGCTCTGGCACACTGCAGGTGCATGGCGGCACACTCACCTTGGGAACGGGCTTCAACGTTGGAGGCACCACGCCGCAGATCACGGTGGACAACGGTGCGACCCTCGTCCTCGGCTACACGAGCTCGGCAAGTACCAGTTACTGGTCCAACACGGTGCTGGAGGTGAATGGTAGGTTACTTCTGGCAACGGCTGATAATGTCGATAACGCTACTTACACCGTGGGAGGTTTGAGCGGTGCTCTAAACAGTGGCGATTCAAATAGTTATAGAGTGCAAACGTCGCAAACGAGTGGCAACGCAAAACTCATTGTTAACTATAATGGATTGGATGAAATTTCCTTTTCCGGAGAATTCCGGGATAATATTGCGGGGGGACATTGTAAGTTTGATTTCGTGAAGCAAGGGACGGGTACCCAGACCTTCACAACAGGTCATTTCGATACGAAATCCACCACGGTGGAAGCAGGCACGCTGAAGTTCGCAAATGCTGGGACTACGTGGTCCACTTTCACGGTTCAATCCGGCGGAGCAGCCATCTTTGCGAATGGGTGGACATTTAATGGCAGCTCGCTTACCGTGGACGGCGGCACGGTGGAAGTGACCGCTGGCAATCTGAGCGTGGGTTCTGCGCTGACAATGACCGGCGGTAGTATTACAACCAGCGGGACCGGGACGGTTTCTGCGAGTACCTTGACGCAGTCTGCCGGAAGCATTAACGTGGCGGGTGGTCTCAATGTTACGGCGAACACGGGGGTTTACACGATGACCGGCGGCAGTGCTGAAATAGACGGTAAATTGGGTCTTAATGATTACCTAAACGATGAAAAATTAGTCATCTCCGGCAACGGGTCTGTGACAGCGCAGCAAGTTAAAGGAACGGGAGACGGTCATGCCGGTCGTATCACAGTGGGTACCAAGACCGATGACGGAGTTTACTCAACGGGTTCTCTGACAGTGACCGGAACCGATGGCGATGTTCTGAAGAGCAAAGGGATTTTGGTGCAGGGAAGCGGATCATTGGTGACGGCAGCAGGCTCCGCGAATTTCTACAACACGTGCAGTGACGGAACGAATTCCTTGCACGTGGACGCCGGAAGAGTGGAAATTACGGGAGGAGTGACGGTCACTGGGGGTCATGTGTTGGTCGAGAACGCAGGTCGTTTGACAGTGACAGGGCAAACGAACATGAGCGGGAAGAACCTGAGCGTCAACAATGGCACGGTCGCCTTGAGCGGCGGACTAACAGCCGCTTCTGTGGCTCTGTCGCAGGGAAGCTTGACGCTGGGGGGGGGTACGGTGAATGTGAGCGGTAACTTCACCGTGAATGATGGTACGGTTGACGCGTCGGGCGCTAGCTTGACCGCATCGGCTATCACGATGCAGCAGGGGAGTCTGACGCTGGGCGGGGCATTGAACGTAGCGAACGGGGTGACGGCGAGCGGTGGCACGGTGAAACTGGGCGCGTCGAGTGTGGCGGCGAACCTGACGATCTCGTTGAGTGGCAGTGCAATCCTCGAGATGAAGGAGGGAACTCTGACCCAGGGTGCAGAAGGCGTAAGGCTGACGTTGGACATCGATGCAACGGACAATACGGCGGGCGGCAAGCTGCGACTCACGAACACTGTCATGTCTGCATGGTTAGATTCGAAAGAGTGGATCAGCATCACGGGCACGAGATTCACCGGTGCCAGGTGGGATTATCAGCTCTTCGACCTGACCGATCTGGGTGATGCCTGGACAGCGGAGACCGCAAAGGACTTCCTGTGGGGGCTTCTCGGACTGCAAGAGGGTAAAATGACGGTGGATCCCAACGGAACGGTTCATTACGCTCGGGGCAGTGTTCTCACGTGGAACGGCGCCGGCGATGGTCTTTGGAACACTTCCTCTGGAAATTGGGAGAGTGGTTCGGCTTATGCTGACGGGGATTCAGTGACATTCGGCAGTGGGGGTAGCGAACACAGCAGTGTCACCGTGGTTGGCGCCTTAACGCCAGGGGACATTCGAGTAACGGACCGCAGCGCGTACACCTTCACCGGGCAGGATAACGCCGCGTCCATTGAAGCATCCGGGAACTTGTATGTGGACGCCAATTCGTCGGCAAGTTTCAGCAATTTAACGCCGTTCAGCGTAGTCGGTGGCACGGTGGCGGGCAATCTCACGCTCGAGAGTACGGTGACCGGCGAAAAGAGCTTGGGTCACATGACCGTGGAAGGTGACGGCAAAGTTACCATTACGGACGGAGATGTGGCCCATTGGAGTCGCACAACGCTCTCCGGGGGGGGTACGGTGTTGCTGAATGCGGGTAACACTGTGACCGTCGATGGCAACAACAATCTTTTTGCTGCCCTCTTCGCCGCGGGCGATGCCAATATCCAGCGTGATGACGCCCACTCGGGCATCGGGCGGTTCGAAATTGCGAGCGGTACGACGCTGGTGCTGGGTAGCAATGACATTGGTAAAGGGCTGAGCCTCATTCAGAAGCTTGCCGTGCAGAAGGGGGCGACTTTGCAGCTCAGCGCTAATGTGTTTGATAACTCTGGAAGTCAGGGCAACTATACGAACGTTGGAACCTTGGTACTCTCCGGTGGAGAGGAAGGAGAGGCTGCTGTTCTGGACAAGACAGGTGGTCCAGTGTGGGTGAAGTGGAGTTGGGAGTTGGAAGGTGATGCAATCGCACGCAATAGCGGCAGTGGGAACTTTTATCTCGCCGGTTCCGGAACTCTCGATGCGAACGGGCATACGCTGACCTTGGATGGGAATGGCAAGAACTTTTGGTTTGGTGAGAATCTCGGTGGTTCCTCATCCTTTGGGGCAAAGGAAGGATCCGACGGCACCATTTTGCTGAACTCCGGCGTGACACTGAACCTTGAAACGAGTAGTGGCGCCAGCTTCGCCAGGTACAACATGGTTCTTTCCGGGGGCTCGACGCTTAATGTGGTGAAAAACGCCACCTTCCGCTATCTGGAAGATGCGGAGAACCTAGGGGGCAGCGAGGCAGCAGCCCGAATCGGAGGCGGGCAGACGCTCACCCTGAACTACGATACGGAAGAGGCTCAAGCCAATGGTCGAACATTCTCCGGGGCGATTAACATGACCGGCATCCTTATCAAGCAGGGTACGGGCACGCAAACTTTAGGCTCAGTGACCAATTTGGGCACGCTGCAGGTGGAAGGCGGTAAGATTAAGGTGACAAACGATTACGCCGGAGCGAAGGTGACGGTTGAAGAAAACGGATCTCTGGAAGTCGGCGGTGGATTGACCATAAACAACGGGGATAACATTTCAACGTTCCGCAATACAAAGGTTGGAGGCACGGTGACCGTGAACAACGTGGCCACGCTGAATCTGTACGATGGGGTGAACTTCGCCAAGCTCGTGAGGATCGGATCAACAAGTGGAGCGGCCGCAACAGCACTCACGTGGTACTCTTCCAGCGATCCGAGTACTGCACTTGTCACCATTGACACCGATAATGATAATGTGGACAGAGGCAATGTCACGTTGTTTGGGCTGATGACAAACGGTGAGACGATGACCGTTGTGGCGGGTAAAGCTCACAGTATCAACGTGGCTGAAGGTGCAACGCTGCAGATTGACACGGACAGCGAGTGGAGCAACCGGGCAGAAGGTAGCACGACCGACTTCACCAACGGTCAACTCGAGCTGGCGGCGTTGAGTGGAGAGGGCTCCATCACCGGTTCCGGCACCTTGAAACTCACGGCGGCATCGGGAAGTTTTGCGGGCGCCATCGGGTCGAACTTTGAGTATGCGGGGGGGGAAAGCGGGACATTCACATACGACGGGGCGTTTGCGGGGGCGAACATGACCGTGACGAGCGGGACTTTGGCGCTGGGAAGCAGCGCCACGTTTGGAGGGAACACCACGGCAACAGTGAATTCCGGTGGCAAGTTGACTTTAGCGGGAACCTATACGGGGATGGCGGTTCATCTGGGTGCTGAGGACGGTAACACTGAGTTGCTGCACTGGAGCGGCAATGCGGAAATCAAGGCTCTGTACGGGAAGGGCAAGGTGACCGTTGAACAAAGCTCCAATACTCTGACCATATCGGGTGATGCCTCTGGGGATCAGGTGTTTACGGGGAATGTGTGTCCGGGAGGCAATGGGACGGTTAATTTGACGGGCACCATGTACCTGGGGAACGGAGCCAATTTTGGCAACACGGTGGAAGTGACCGGCACTCTTTCCACGAAAGCGGGCGCCGATGACAATCCGGTCGAGGCAACGGTCAACGTTCTCCATGTGGGGCAGGGAGGGGAAGTTGCGCTCGGGGATGACTCGACACTCAGAGTGACCACGCTCGGAGGTGTGGAGAGTCAGTATGGCTCCATCACCGGCTCCGGGTTGTTGAAGGTGACCGGGAATGGGGGAAGTTTTGCAGGCGCCATCGGTTCGAACTTCGAGTACGCGGGGAGCGGGACAACGGCTTTCAGCTACACGGGAGCCTTCTCGGGGACGACCTTGACCGTGACGAGCGGGTCTTTGACGCTGGGTAATGGGTTTCGTTATGCAGCTCCGGAGGCTGGCACGATTCAGATAAGTGGTGGATCGATTCTTTTCCAGTGTGCACCGCAGGGTGACGGAGCAGTTGTTGATCTTTCGAACGTAATTCTGAATTTTGACGGCAACGGTAGTGCCCAATTCACGCATTTTAATAATAGCGGATTAGCCGCTGTAACCGGAGCAACATACAAGATTGGCGGATTGTCAGGGTCAGGCAATTATGTCGGTTCTGTCAACGCTAAGTGGCTAACGATCGAAATCGATTACAGTGGGGATGATGCCTTGGAGGCAGCTGTCAATATATCAGATTCTGGTAGTCATTGCTACAACTCTCTTACAAAATCGGGTAGCGGTACACAGAAGATTACCGGCTCCGGAAACTCTCCGTACTTTATAGTGAATGAGTTGCATGTGAAAGGCGGCAGTCTGGAGACGAGTGTCGCCAAATTCATGACCTATAAGCATGTCACGATTCAGGCGGATGAAGAACAGACTGAGGCCGTGTTGAGTGCGGTGAATTGGCAGGCGTGTAATACGAATTTGGGGGGCGACAACACGACTCCCACTGTGAGCATTGGGCAGGGTGGATCGGTTGTGTTGACAGGAAAGTACACAGGGGCGAATGATTCGACCAATGGTCTTGCCATTAACCTTTCTTCGGGAGGCAAGATGGAGGTTGGTGGCCTGTTCAAGTCCGGTTCGGTGACACTTTCCGGAGAAGAGGGGAAAGAGAGCGCCCTGGTTCTGACGGGAGCGGAGAGTTTAACGCTTGCCAACGCGGATACCTTGACTGTGGGAGAAAGCTCCAAAGTTCAGGTGGGGGCGAACCGCAGTCTGAGCGTATCGAATCTGACAGGAGCAGGAAAATTGGAGATGGATGGAGGGGCCGTGCTCGATTTGACGGCGGCGGCGCATAGCATCGGCGCGCTGGTTGTGGATGGGGAGAATACGGTAAATTTAGCGTTGAGCAACTCTGCCACCGGTAGCCTCACAACCGCTCTTTCGGGAACGGGCACGTTGCTCGTCACGACCTCCGGAGAGGCCGACAGCTCGACCGCCAGTTTGACTGTATCCGGCGCCGATGGGGCGAACGTGGTGGTGAATTTGGGGGATAAAACCACGGTATCGGGCACGGCGACGTTGAAGAGTGTGACCGGCAGTGGCAATATTTTGGGTACCCTTATCCTGAGCGGTACGGAAGCCGCCGCGGCACAGGCCTTTACAGGTACGATGGCGCTTAATTCCTCGGTGACGGTGAATGGCGGGAGCTGGACGCTGGGCAATGGTGCGCGGTTGGGCGGCGCCGTGACGGTGAACGGTGGAGCCAACTTGTCCTTAGTGCGCGGAGGAGCGGTAACGTTGGAACATGCTCTGGTGCTGCAGAGCGGCGCCGGCCTCGGTGTAGTGGGTGAAGGAAGTAAGGCACAGATGAATATTGGGGTGGAATCACCTGGGACCGATGGAGCGATCCAACTTGCTAGTGCGTTCACGAGGAACGTATTCGGCGATATGATCCTGACGCTCACGGGCGCGGTGGAAAATGGACTGAATGCTCTGAATGACGGTACCCGGACAGATTGGGAATACCAGCTCTTCAACAACTTGGCCGACCTCGGATGGGGGGGTGACTACACACTGGAGCAATTTGAGAAGGACGTGGTGAGTGCCATCGGCAACACCTTTACGGGGCATGATGGCTGGTTCTTCCTGTTGGGGGACGATGGGAGGCTCACCATCGGCCTCTCGCCAAGTCTCACGTGGAATCAGAATGGCGATAACAATGTGTGGTCTGCGAACGACGAGAACTGGGGGGATGATCACGCAGGCTGGACCCCAAACGATGTCGCGGAATTTAATTCTTCGGGTGAGGCGATCACGCTCGGGGGGGCCATCACAGCTGCTGCCGTGAGTATTAAGCAAGGCACGTGGACCTTCTCTGCAGATGAGGCTAACAACGGCTCGTTGGAGGTGACTGGAGACATGACCCTGAGCGGTAACTCCTCTTTAACGGTGGCGGCGAACACCACGGTCACGGTCGGGAACAACCTGGCCTTGGAAAACAGTGACAGTACCCTCAATCTCGCTTCAGATATCACTTTCGGCGGCAGCGTCACCGGTTCCGGTTCCATTAATCGCGACGCAAACGCTGGCGACCGCACGGTTTATGTCCTCTGGTCGCCGAGAGCTGACTCAACGTGGACGGACTTTGCCGGTAAGTACGGTACGAGCGCCTTGGGAACTGGTGTTGGCTATGGCTTTAACCTGAAGCAGGGCGTGGAGATGGCGATTAAGGGTGAGCAAGATAACAATAACAATGTCTTTGTCCTCGGACACGATCTGAAAGTGGCAGGGGAAGGGAAAGTGACATTTGAGGGAAGCGTTGAGCGGGACGGCGTCTTGATCACCGTGGACGGTGCAACGATGGTTGTAAATTCGCAGCTATCCGGAAATGGAGTGAGTTTCACGGGGTTGGTCACTGTACAAAATGGCGGGCGTCTTGAGGTGAAGGGCACCGGAGGCAACTCTGCGTGGTTGGGTGGCGTGCTTGTTACCAGTGAAAATAGTTTGCTCGATGTGGCGGGAAATCTTGCTAATGCTTCTAACGCGGTGACTGTGACCAACGGCGGAACGTTGAATGTAGGAGGAAATATTTGCCAGAACGCGAGCGGAAGTGGTTACATCGGAGACCTGGCTATAAGGGATGCCCTGAGTAGGCTAACAGTGGGTGGCGTGCTACGGGCGACTACCTTGGCCATCAGTGGCGGAGAAGCGTCTTTGAATGGTGGAGCTGACGTGTCAGGAAATGTTGAGATAACTGGGGTGGATACCGTTGTGAGGGACACACGCAACTTAGCTATCACGGGGAGTATCTCGGTGGAGGGAGCTTCATTGACTGTGGCGGGTAATGTGGCCAATGGGGGTAATTGTGCTCAGGCTCTTAGTGTGACGGGCGGTGGTCAGGCAACGCTCGGAACAGAGGGGGCGACATCGGCCAACCACGCTTACGTAAAGGGCATCACCGTTTCCGGTAACAATGGCTTGACCGAAGAAGCTTTGAAGCACAGTACGTTGACTGTTCATGGCGACGTGGCGAATGGCTCAGCAACGGTGGTTGTGAAGGATGGAGGCGTGTTGGGGATTGACGGTCGCTTAGCGGCGAATTCGGATTACGATCAAGCCACGGGAGCAATCACCATCGGTGGAAGCACAGAGGGTTGGGGAACGACATCAGGAACGATGTCAGTGGGAGGGAAGTTGCTTACCAGCGGAGTCACGATGATGGGCGAAGAGAGCGGTCTGACTTTGAGTGCGGCGGCGGCATCGACGGCGGACAGCCTTGGAACACTGGCGCTGGGGGAGGGAACGACGCTGATGATTGGCAGAAACCGCACGGCAACCGTGACTTCACTCGATGGCGTGGGAGAAGTGACAAAGACGTACGGCAGCATCGGGGGAGAAGGCTTGTTGAAACTCACGGCTGCCGGCGGTCGTTTCGCGGGTGCCATCGGCTCGAATTTTGAGTATGCGGGGAGTGGTTCAGAAGGCTTCACCTACGCGGGGGCCTTTTTGGGGGATAGCTTGACCGTGACCGTGAGCGGAGGCACGCTGACAGTGGAGAAAGCCCTCCAGGGCGATACTGCGGTCACCGTTGCAGGTACGGGAACAGAATTGATCGTTGGCGCGGCGAGCCGTATTGCGGGTCTCACCGTGGGTGGGGGCGGAGAGGTGGAGATTAGGGACTCGCTCACCGTTACCAACCTTGACGGCGTTGGAGAAGGGACCAAGACTTACGGCACAATCTCGGGTTCGGGTACCTTGGTTCTGGAGCTGACAACCGAAAACGCTGGGAGTTTTGAAGGGACAATCAACACGAACCTCACGTACACGGGCAGCGGCGAGTACACGTTGACGCAGGCCTTTGGCGGCAGCATACTGAAGGTGACGAGCGGGACGCTCAAGCTGACAGACGGAGTAGGCACGGAAAGCGGGCTGACCTCGCTGACACTGGGAGAGGGCGCTACCCTCAATCTTGGGACGGGGAATCTCACGCTCAAGGCGGGACTCACGTGGGGGAATGGCAGCAAGCTCGCATTGGGGGCAGCTGAACAGCAGTTGGTGTTGAGCGGGGATGATTGGGGTACCAAACTTTCCGCTAACAGCGGCAAACTGACCATTGAATTGGGAGCCGGCTTCTTCGGAGGAGAGAATGCTAGTGCTCAGAGTGGTGAGATTATACTGGTGGATGCCAAGGGTGTGAGTAATTTGCATAGTTACTTTACAGTGGCGTCGGCTGAAGGGGTAGATGTCGAGCACAGCAACGTGAAATTGACAGACGATGGTAGGCTGATTTGGGGGGATGACAACACTCTGACATGGGGACAGACGGACGAGAACAGCACTTGGTCAAATGAAGGAGCATTCGGCTCGAGCGACGAGGATGTATTCACAACCGGCAGCTATGTGAAGTTTGATGGAAGCGTCGAGGGCGTGGACAGGACTGTGACGATTGACGCGGGGGGCGTCACGGCCGGCAAGATGACGGTGCAGGGAGGGACGTGGACATTCTCCGGCGGGGCGCTCGCGGTCACGGGAGGTCTGTGGCTGAAAGGAGAAGGAACGAGCGTGATCTTCTCCGGTGATGGCGCCAAGAACTTCGGGGGAAGCGCAAACAGCCCGGGCATCCACTTGGACGCAGGCACGGAGCTGGTGATTGCGCAAGGTGGAGAAACAGGTTGGGCGACGGGTGGCGCGAACTATGTGGAAGGCGCGGGAAGCATTGTGTTGGAAGGCTTGACCGTGAACAATGGCATGAATAGAGTAGGACTTCTTTGGGCCTTCATGGGGGCGGGAGATGGGTCAGTAGACGCAGCGCAGATCGGGGCGTTGAAGCTGCGAAACGGCACCGTGCTGACGATGGCTGGCGAGATGGGTAGTAGTGGCGCCGGACGCGCGCTGGGTAATTTTAAGGATATTTACGTGGAGGATGGTAGCACGCTGAAAATCACCTCCCTGGCGTTGGGAGCGAAGAAACACACGAACAATGTGCTGCACGTGGCCGGGGTCGGTGCGGCCGATCAGGGAGGGGCTCTGGTTCTGAACAATGCCAACATCGAATGGGACATCACGGCAGAGGCCGACGCCACCATCATGACAACGGTGGTCATAACGTACGCCAACAAGCACACCTTGAATTTGAATGGGCACACGCTGACGTTGGACTTGGGTGCAGCGTTGACGTTGGGCACCGAAATCGTGTTGAGTGGTGACACGAACGGAAAGAGCGTCTTGGTAAAGAATGGTGCAGGGACTTTGACCCTGAACGGGGGGGTGGATGGAGCAGGCACCTTAGTCTTGAACAGTGGTACGGTTCATTTTACGCAAGGGGAAGGGAATAGAGACCTCAGCCAGTGGCTCTTTACCCTCAATTCCGGCATTCTTCAGCTTACAGGGGTGGGCAACAACCAGCAGCAGTATACGGTAGGAGGTTTTGATGGCACAGGTGGTGAAATTAAAGCTGGTGGAGGCGATGGCATTACCCTTGATGTGACTTCTGACTATACTTCCGGAGCCTCCCTTACGAATACAACTAATGACCAGCGAATTATACTCACCAAGAAGGGATCGGGGACACAAAAGTTTACCGGAGAAACATTCAATGTGTGGACTGTCAGCGTGACGAATGGCACGCTTGAAACCACCGCAGAGATTGACACGAGGAACGATGTTACAATTACGGCAGAAGAAGGGGCAACAAGAGCGATCCTGAAAGGAGCCGGACTGAACTTCAGCCGTAACGCAGGTAGTCTTACCATTGGGGAAGGGGGAACGCTGGAGCTGACCGGAAGGCTTAGGAAAGCAGATGGTACGGGGATGAGCGTTACCCTGAGCGGCAGTGAGGGCAAGGAAGCTTACTTGAAACTCAGTAGGGGCGAATCCGAAGAAATTGTGGAAAGCACGGCAAACACGCTTTCCGTTGGGGCATACAGTGAGGTGCAGCTGGGTGAAGGAACCCGGTTGACCGCCGCTAACCTGAGCGGTGACGGTGGCAGCATCACAGGAGATGGCACCTTGAAACTCACGGCAGCGAGTGGCACCTTCGGCGGTACGGTGGGCAGCAAGCTGGTGTATGAGGGAGGGGAAGGGAGCTACACACTTGGCACATACAACGGCGGGGAGCTGACAATAGAGAGTGGGACATTGAAGATCAGCACGCAACTGGCGACGAAAGAAGGAGGGTCAGTCACCCTGAACGGAGGGAAGCTGGAACTGATGGGGAAAGGAGTCGCAACGGAAGACAGCGTAGGCACATTGACCTTTGGGGCGGAAGGCACCGAAGTAGCGATAGGAGCCAACCGCACGCTGACCGTGGGAAGACTGGTGACGACGGAAGCAACGTACGGCAGCTTCACAGGCGAGGGCACATTGAGACTGGCGGAAAGCGGAGGACACACATACGGCGGGAGCATCAGCACAGCGTTGGAATATGAGGGAGGCGGGACGTACACACTGACGCAAGCGTATGCGGGCAACAGCCTCACCGTGACGAGAGGAACCCTGATCCTGGAGCAGAGCAATAGCAGAGCGATGAGCCTGAGCGGGGAAGGAACCCTGAGCTTGAGAGCAGATTGCACGACCCTGAAACTGGCGAGTGGGAAGAATCAGGTGGGCGAGCTGGCGTTGGGGACGACCGACGGCACAGCAGCAGTGGATCTGGCGGGAGGAACCCTGACAACCGTGCTGAGCGGGAGCGGGACACTGAACGTGAAGAACACGCAGGGGAGCGGCATATCGACCCTGGCTCTCTCGGGCACGCGAGAAGACAGTAGCGTGAAGGTCGACCTGAGCAACAGCAACTTGAGCGTCGTGGGCGAAAGCGCCACGTTGAAGAGCGTGACGGGCAGCGGAGAGATCAACGGCAGCGGCACACTGATACTGACAGGGGTAGAGGAAGACGCCTTCACCGGGGCAATAGGAACGAAGGTGAACTTGCAGAGCGGCGCGTCCTGGACACTGGGAGCGGACACGACTCTGAGGGGGACGTTGGGGATTGATCAGGGAGCCATTGTGAACTTGGGAGGGAAACTGACCCTCGGACAGGGCAGCGGCATCACCGGCTCCGGGACACTGAACATCACGGTGGGGACGCAAGAGGCAGCGAAAGCGGGAGGAGTGATCCATGTGGACAACGAGAACTTTGAATGGGGCAGCAACTTGACACTGACGCTGAGCGGAGCGGAAGAGATTACGGTGGAAACGTACGAGGAATGGGGGTACCAGCTCTTTAGCGACTTGGGGCAGCTCACCAAAGTCGATATATTTAAGGAGGCCGTTGTAAAATCCTTAGGGGAGACCGGTTTAGGAGAAAACTTTGCGTACGAGCTGGATGAAACCGGGAGACTGACCGTCGTTCAGGCACTGACAGGCGAGAGGAGAACATGGAACGGCGATGGAACGGCCGAAGGAGGCTGGGACGGCACGTGGAAAGTGAGCACGGAGAGCGATACCTCCGCATGGGGAGAGGGGAATTACTTTGCGGCAGGCGACGCCGCGACGTTTAACAAGGCGGAGGGAGGCAAAGTGAGCATCGAGAGAGACGTGTTGGCACACACAGTAGAAGTCACGAGCGGCGACTGGACATGGACACTCTCGGAGGGCTCAATCTTAATCGTGCGAGAAGGACTCAACATCGGAGGAGGCAGCTTGACCTTGGAAGAGAGCGACAAGTACACCTTCAAGAGAGGCGTGAGCGTGAGCTCGAACGGGGAG
>CANPYO010000051.1 GCA_947588645.1 uncultured Akkermansia sp.
GTGTTGTGAAAAGTTGCTTTGAAAAAAAATTCGCACAATGCCAAATTATGGTTGACTTCGTAAATGGCCAGGCTTTTCTTGGGACGGATGTGCGAAGACAAATAAAAAAATAAAAAAAGCTTGCCAAGAGGGTAGGATATCGCTACAATACCCTCGCACCTGCTGTAACGTGGTGTGGATGGAGCGGTAGCTCAGTTTGGTTAGAGCGCAGCCCTGTCACGGCTGAGGTCGCGAGTTCAAGCCTCGTCCGCTTCGTCATAGGAGCGCGGTCACCCAATTGGTGATCGCGCTTTTCCTTTGATAAATTATTGAGAAATGCCCCGAGGCAGTTGCCATCGCACTCGATGATCTGCGGGAATAAAGGAAATTTCCCACGATTGAAAAACGTCGGTATAGGGTTGCTCAACAACAATGCTGTTCACTCCTTTTTTCAAATGAACAGGAGTCGGCGATTGAGCCCACCAAATATCTTCATCTTGGATAGGGTGCTCATCCTCAGCTGTGTGCCAAGTGGGTTTCGCGATGCGATTTCCGCCGGCATTGGCATAGTGGCGAGAGTTGCGTATCTCCACGCCATTCACCCAAATGCGCGTGCCGCATTGCGACCACTCTCCTTCGCGGGGGATGCCGGTGTACTGGCGATTGGAACGCGTGGGCGCATCGAAGCCGATCATGAAGGGATAATCCCCCTCTTCCTCCACAAAGACATGTGAGCGAGCCCACACGCGCACGCCCGGCCTGGCTTCTGCGAAGATCCCCAAACTCCACGTAGCTGCCCGTGTTCGGAAATACAGGCTGCACCCGAAGATGCGGCGCAGTTCTCCGGGATCGCCGCCGGCCAGCACGAGCTTGCGCACTTCATCGGCCCGGGCATCGGGCACAGGTTGAGTGACTTCCCAATATCCTCCCTTCTCTGCCCAGTAAGGAAAATGTTCATCCTTGAAGATCGTCCTGCCCACGGCAACCAGACGGCACTCGAAGAGAGAAAAGGCGCGACCAGGCTCCGTGTCCGGAGGAGGAAGCTCGACGGTGAACGCATCTCCTTCCTTTCCTGCGCCATTCCACGCACGCTCTGCCATGGCACAGAGACCCGGCCACATTGGACTGTGCAGAGGTATGCGGGATTTGTCCTCCACCCGGATATCCGGCCACGTGCAGAAAATGGCTCCCAAGCGCACATCATCCCCCTTCTCCGCACCGCAAGGGCGCATAAAAAACCAGCGGCGCACCAGTAGAGCCGGTTCGAAGAGATTGCTGTAACCGATGGAAGAATCGATGGTTGGGGATGTGATACTCTCAGCTTTCTGCGAGCTTTTTCCCTGCACCCAGCGCTGAGCAATGGACTTGCCGCTCACCGGCAAATCCCAGGGACCTTCCCATTGCATGGGAGTGCGCCCATGGGAACGAATTTTACGACTGATTCGTTCCACAAACTGCTCCGCATTCGGCACGCTTACCTCGTCTGCTCCAAAGTGCAAAATCGGACAGAGAGTAGCGGGTATTTCCGCGCAAAATTCATCAATGAGTTTTTCCAGGACTCGCATGCCTTGCTCACTGTGCATCGGAAAACCGAAAGCGCGAGTAAAATAGTCGCTGTGACCGGGCATATCCAGCTCCGGGATGACGGTTATGTGGCGTTCGTGCGCGTAGCGAAGGATTTCGCGGATTTCGGCATAGGAGTACGTATCGTTCTTGTCGCGTGTGCGGTATTGGGGATCATTGAGCTGGGGATACGCCTTGCACTGCACATGCCATGCGGGATCGTCCGCCAAATGCCAGTGAAAATAGTTTACCTTGAGTCGAGAGGCCAGCTCCAACTGCCGCTTCAAGCTCTCTATCGTCTGATAATTCCGTCCGCAGTCGTGGTGAAAACCGCGCACCGGGAAGGACGGCCAATCGGTTATCTCACAAAAAGGCAACTGACCGCGTCCCGGCAAAACGAGCTGACGCAGCGTTTGAAGAGCATTGAATAAGCCCGCCGGCCGGGGCGCACAAATACTCACTCCCTGAGCATTCACCACGAGCCTGTATCCCTCCTGCTCTCCTTCGGCGGGGAGGGCAGGCACGCTTTCGAGCGAAAGGGAAAGTGTGACCGGACGATCCTTTGAGCGCAAGGGCGTGGGACATGGGAGCGAGTGAAGGAAACGGCTGCAAGCCGTGGAGAGCATGGAGCCGCCGTCAGATTGCATGATTGGCGCGCATGCCGAATTCGGCGCAATGTTCCAGCACGGAGAAGGAGGCAAATCGAGCATGGCTTCGCCCCATTTGACCACACGGGGAAAGGGCAGCAGCGCCACCGGCGCTTCAGTTTCCGCCTGAAGGGAATGGGGGGAAGACCACTGAGCTGATTCACCCGCCACGACTGATGCCAGGCTCAGAATCAGGGAGAGCATATTTTTCATTTCTTGATGGGGATACACGAAACGCCCCAAGATTGAAATTCCCCTTTGTAGGGTTGCTCAAAAATCATGATGTTTTTGCCCTTTTTCAATGGGATCATGGTGGGCTCATGAGCCCACCACACTTCTTCATCCGTCAAGGGATCTTCATTGGCCGGATGGAACCAGGTGTCGGACATGTAGCGATTTTTGCCGGCGAGCTTGTACACCTGCGGGTTGCGGAACTCTTTGCCATTGACCCACACGCGCGTCTCGCACTGCGACCAATCTCCTGCCTTCGGCACGCCTGAGTATCGCCGCGAAGAACGCACCGGCGCATCGAAACCTATTATAAAAGGTTTCTTGCCTCCATCAGCGCTATCGTATTCCAGCACCGCCCACACGCATGCACCCGGCTTTGTGCTGCCAAACATGCCGAGACAACCGGTGGCAGGTTTAGTGCGGAAATACAGGTTGGCTCCGTAGGCCGTGCGCGTATCCAACCCGCTGTAGTCACCGGCCAACACCTTCGCGCGCACTTCGGCCTTTTGCGCCTCAGGCACAGGGCCTATCACCGTCCATTTCTGCGCATGCTCGCTCCAGTAGGGGAAATGTTCCTTTTTAAAGAGCGTCTTACGCAAGAAAGCAAGGCGTTTTTCGAACAGCATGAAAGCGCGCGCTGCCTCGGTATCCGGCGCAGGCATATCGGAGGCGAGACCATCGCCGTCGGCGTCTCCCCCCTCCCAAGCACGCTCCGCCATAGCGCACAGCCCCGGCCACTGCGCGCTGTGCAGGGGGATGGTGCTCTTATCAGCCACGCGTATATCCGGCCAGTTGCAGATGAGCGCGCCCATGCGCAAATCGTCCCCCTTTCCTGCCCCGCACGGACGCATGAAGAACCAGCGACGCACCAGCATGGCGGGGTCGAACAGGTTGGAATAGCCCACGCTCGAATCGATCGTGCGGCACTTGACGGTTTCCGGCTTGATCGAGCGGTCGGCCATCTCGCCCCCATCCACCCAGCGCTGATTGATGGAATGCTCGCCCACGGGCAAATCGCGAGGTCCTCCCCACTGCATCGGAGAACGCCCCAGCGAGATGAGCAGCTTGCTCATACGCGCCACAAATTCCTTGGCGTTAGGCACGCGTACCTCATCTGCGCCGATGTGAAGGATAGGACAGTCCTTTGCCGGCACTTCCTTGCAGAACTCGCGAATCAAGTCCTCGAGCACTTTCATGCCCTCCTCGCTGTGCATCGAGAAGCCGAAAGCCTTGTTGAAATACGAGCTGTGACCGGGCATATCCAGCTCCGGGATGATCGTGATGTTACGCTCTCGGGCATACTTGATGAGGTCTCGTATTTGCTTGTAGGAGTAGGTGTCGTTCAAGTCTCGGGTACGGTACTTGGGGTCATTGAGCTGCGGGTAGGCCTTGCACTGAATATGCCAGCCGGGATGATCAGTGAGATGCCAGTGAAAATAATTCACCTTGAGTCGCGAGGCCAAATCCAACTGCCTCTTCAAACTCTCTATTGTCTGGAAATTGCGTCCGCAATCTTCGTGAAAACCACGCACCGGAAAGGCCGGCCAGTCCTTCATTGTGCAGTAGGGCACTCCTTTGCCTCGAGCTATCAGCTGCCGCAGTGTTTGAAGAGCGTTAAAAAAGCCCGCTTCCTTCACGGCGCCTATCGTAACCTTGCCCTCGCCCACCTGCAAAGTGTAGCCCTCGGCGCGCCCTTCTTCGGGGAGTTGAGAAGCATCCTCCACAAGTTCACAGACCACGGACGTGCCGGTTTTCCCCTCGGGTAAATCTGACAGAAATCCACGCCAGGCTGAGCGGATCATTTCACCATCTTTTCCGACCAACTTCCAATCGCCACGCTTCGTAACAGGAATGCAGCCCTTGAGCCAATGCACCTCTTTCGGGTAAGGAAGAAGAACGGCCGGGGCCTGCTGCTCCTCGTTCAACGAGTGCGGTGACTTCCACTCCTGAGCCATCAGTGGAACCACACAAATAAAAGCAAGGAGGACGTATATGAGTTTTTTCATAAAAGCAGATAATGACTTCTTCTCATTATTTACGGATTCTCTCGTCGAAATCTATCACGACAACCCGAGCAAACGCATTGGAAATGCGTTTGCCTATGTACAAGACGCCCGACGGCCCCGTTTAGGGTGCTCGCGCCAGCGGGCAGTAAGGGCGGTTAGACAAAAGCGCAGCTTTTGCCCGAAGGGCGAGTAGGCAATGGGGTGCCTACGAGTCAAGACGCCCGACGGCCCCGTTCAGGGTGCTCGCGTCAGCGAGCAGTAAGGGCGGTTGGACAGCGCGCATGCGCTGCCCCGCAGGGGCTCACTGGCAGGGTGGTGCCAGTGAGTCATCGTAAATCGTAAATGGATAGGCTCTACTTTCCGTCAACAATAGACTCAATCTCCTTCTCCTTCACACCTTTTATCCTCAGCTCCTCCTCCACAGAGGCGTGACACACAAAACGGTTAATTTGTTTATTCTGGCGGCTCTTCACGACTAGCGCGATGATCTCACATCCGCAAAAATATAAGACCAAAGGCGAGAACAAGAACGCGTTCCATTTCCCTATCGTTTCTGTCAGACAAAAAAATAGCTCAAAAGCACCGGCAAGAGAAAGCACGATAGAAAGTATGACACACAATTGAAGTAAAGGCCCGTTCCATTTCGCGAAGTTAGCGGATTCTTCCTCAACATGATCTCTCAGCACCTTAAAGCGCTGCTCTTGCTCACTGAATGGGAGCTTCTTTACTGCGTTAAAGAGATTATCCTTGCCCCTCTTTTCAATCCTGTCTGCATAAAAACGCGTCGTCTTTTCGAACAGAGAAGTACCGATCAGCACCGTCACCATAACAGAAACAAAGGCCGCCATATCCCCCTCGCACCGGCAGACATTCCCGGCTGAAATAACCGCATCTGCCAACGCCTTAACCATAGATCAGGCTTCCGCT
The DNA here is from genome assembly GCA_947588645.1 of uncultured Akkermansia sp. Taxonomy (GTDB): domain Bacteria; phylum Verrucomicrobiota; class Verrucomicrobiia; order Verrucomicrobiales; family Akkermansiaceae; genus Akkermansia. The sequence goes on from CANPYO010000051.1 coordinate 5,354, forward strand.
ACGTTCACGGGAGACTCGAAATACCCGGCGAGCTTTTCCGCCAAGGGAGGATTGTAAGCGCAGACGTAAGCCGTCCTCTCCTTTTTATCCCTCTCCAAACGAAACCTCTTCCTGTCCACGACGCAGCAATCATTCGCAAAAACATTCTCGCCACTCCGTACGGTATCATGCGCGAGATCATTCAACTCATTCGCGAAAGCTTCCGCATGGGGAACACTATTTCTTACGGCGATTCTCACATGGACTCCGCGCTGAAGGGCGTCCCGAAGAATACCCTGCGTCTCAGGGTCTCCGTATATATCAGAAGCAAAGTTAGTGCACTGGATAAACACCGTCTCAGAGGCGTGGCGAATCAGCTCTTGAATGATAATTCTTGCGTGCAAACGGCTGCTGTTGTCGACGATTTCAGGATCATTCTCCCGAATCATCTCAACAAATCGTTCGCGGTAGGCCTGTAGGATGATATCCATATCCGTAAAGAGAAGTAGTACATCCGTATTCTACATACATCTTTCAAAAAGAGCAAGCAAAATCCACATCCGCCCCAAGAAAAAGACTGAGCATTTACGATTTACGATTTACGATTTACGATTTAGAAATTTGGCGAGCCTCCGGCTCGCGGAACTGCGGAGCGTAAGCGAAGGTGGTGGGGAAATCATGGACGGGTGGTTGGTTCGAAAGGGGGTGGATTATGCAAAACTGTGTCCCCGGCTTTGCTGCATCACAGGCGCCGCCAGGCGCCCCCACCACCGCCGCTTTCTAACTACGTCCGATGGTGGCCTTCACGATCCAGTCCCCGATCCGGCTCCGCGCGCCCGCGCCACAGGCGCGCGAATTCCCAAATCGTACCTCGTACAAAACTGCCGACGGTGTAAGGCAGTTTGGACAAAAGCGCAGCTTTTGCCCGAAGGGCTCACTGGCAGGGTGGTGCCAGTGAGTCATCGTACATAGTTACAGAATCTGCTTCGATTAGAAGCTGATTCTGTATGTAGCCGGCTTGTTGGTTCGAAAGGCTTCGATTTTTTTGCGGAGCTGCGTCCCCGGCTTTGCTGCATCACAGGCGCCGCCAGGCGCCCCCACCACCGCCGCTTTCTAACTACGTCCGATGGTGGCCTTCACGATCCAGTCCCCGATCCGGCTCCGCGCGCCCGCGCCACAGGCGCGCGAATTCCCAAATCGTACCTCGTACAAAACTGCCGACGGTGTAAGGCAGTTTGGACAAAAGCGCAGCTTTTGCCCGAAGGGCTCACTGGCAGGGTGGTGCCAGTGAGTCATCGTACATAGTTACAGAATCTGCTTCGATTAGAAGCTGATTCTGTATGTAGCCGGCTTGTTGGTTCGAAAGGCTTCGATTTTTTTGCGGAGCTGCGTCCCCGGCTTTGCTGCATCACAGGCGCCGCCAGGCGCCCCCACCACCGCCGCTTTCTAACTACGTCCGATGGTGGCCTTCACGATCCAGTCCCCGATCCGGCTCCGCGCGCCCGCGCCACAGGCGCGCGAATTCCCAAATCGTACATCGTACATAGTTACAGAATCTGCTTCGATTAGAAGCTGATTCTGTAACCGGCGCTTGCGTTGAGGTTGGTGTAGCCGGAGCGGAACTCAGCCGAGGCATCGATGAAGATGGTGCCTTCATCGCTGCCGAGAGGCAGGGTCAGACCGGCGCCGACTTCGATACCGAACTTGCCGACCTCGGCGCTCTCAACCTCCTGGGAGCGAGTGCCGTGCAGCAGAGCATTGGTAGCCTTGCCGGTGTTGTCGCCGGCATCAGCCTTGGCAATCACGCGAGCCTCGAAGACCGAGGAGCGGCCGAAGGCATTGTCGCTGATAGCCGCCTGCATGCGAGCGCCCAAGCCGAAGGTCACCACATCGGCGGTTACCTCGTCGACGCGCAGACCGGCATCGCTGCCCGTCTCATTGTAGCCGTTGACTTTGGAGTGACGGTACTGGACGTTGAAGAGAGGTTGGAGAGCCATGGAACCCTTCTCGTCGAGCATGGTGGTGTAAGCCACCTCATACATGAAGCCGGTTGCGTAGCCATCCGTCTCGCCGTGCGTCTTGTACAAGCCGCTCACGGTACGATCCAGCGAGATGTCGGTCAAGCCGACGGTCGCGAGGAAGGTGTGACTCCAGGAGCCGCTCTGCGTGCGGAAGAAGCCGCTGAGGTAGGTGGCATCCAAGTCGCCCTTGCCGGAATCGGCGCCGTCCGTCTTCAGGTCGTTGTACATGGCGGTGAGAGCCAGACCGACGGTCGTGTCGGAGGAAATCTCCATGCTGCCGCCGAGCGTACCGCCCCAGCCATTGAGGGTGTAGCCGGGAGCCCAGCCGTCGGCGTCCACCTTGTGGTAACCGCTCTCCGCGTTGATCCAAGCATGCGTACTCTTGGCGCCCGGATCCGCATTCACCTTCGCCTCACCCAGCAAGGTGGAGCGATTGCGCATGCTCTCCAACTGACGCTGCAAGTCCTGCATGCTGGCCGAACCCAGTGTCGCTACCGAGCTGCCCGCTACTGCCGCGTACAGGCGATCGTTGCCCGGCGCGGTCACCACCTTGTACAGATCACCGAACTTGAAGAGATCGGCATAGGCCGCGCTGTTCGGATCCGTCGCATCCCAGACCAGGTTCGCACCGGCGCGCACGTTCTTGTGCATGCCCGACCTGAGGTACGGGTTGTCCCACACCTTCGAGGTCACGACGACCCAACTGTCGCCGACCTGATCCAGGTAGCCGCTGTAATGATCCGCACCCAAGCCGGTGAATCCAACGCCCAACTTCTCCTTAGCATCCGCATCGAAGGTCAAGCCGCCGAGGCCGATATTGCCGCCGGGTGTCCTGCCCTTCACATCGACACTCAGCTTGCCCTTCTTGACGCCTTCAGGATCGTCCACCACGGTCACGTGAGACTTCACGTTGTTGTTGCTGTCGCCGAGGAGCGAGAGCGTACCGCCGGCGTTCAAGGTGATGTCGCCGAACTCCATCGTGTTGCCTTCCGCCTCGGAGTTGAGAGCCAGCGTGCCGCCATCCGTCACGGCGAGTTTCCACAATCCCTCCTCCGCGCTGCCCGTCTTGACTTTGTCGAGCGTCAGCTTGCCGCCCTCACCCACGGAGAAGGTCGCACCTGCGCCACTCTGGCCTTCCAGCGTTCCCTTGAAGACACCCTCGCCGTTGACGGTGAGCTTGTCGCCCGCGCCGCCGACCAACGTGCTCTTCTCACTGCCGGAGAGATCGCCGACCTGGTTATCCGTGTTGTTGAGCGTCACCTTGCCGTCGGCCACATCCAGTTTGCCCTCGATATTCAAACTCGCCTCCGCCTCAGGATTCGCGACATCCTCGAGCGTCAGCTCGGCGCCGTCCTTCACGGTGATGTTGCTATCGCCGGTGATGGTGGAGCCGTCGCCCGTCACGGTCAGCGAGCTGCCCGCCGTCTCCACCGTCGGGTTGCCCTCAGGATCCGTTCCCTCGGCCGACGTCTCGCGGCTGCCGCTCAGGTTGATGTCGCTGTCCTTGATGTCCGCGCCGCCGGCCAGCGTCACACTGCCGCCGTCCGTCACCGTGACATCCACACCGTCCACCGCCTTCAGGTCATTGCCCTTGCCGTCGAACGTGAGGCCGGAAGCCGTCTCGCCGACCTTCTTGTCGCCCTCCATCACATCCTTCTTGCCGCTCACCACGAGCTTGCCGCCAACCGCCTTGCCCTCCTCATCCGTCGCCGCCTTGAAGCGCGTGTCGCTCAGCGTCGTTGCGCCTCCCTTGCCGGAGTTGTCGAGGGTGAACACGTTGTCCTTGCCCAGCGTGACGTCGCCGCCCTTCGTGCCACTCGGCGTACCGCCTTCCTCGCGGATGTCGTTGACCGTGATGCCCGCTTTCTCCGCGAGAGTCAGGCCGTTGTTCGGCGTCTCGTCATTCGCGTCGTAGCTGAACACCAGCGCGCCGGCCACGTTGCCATCCTTCGTGGCATTGCCCTGCAGGGTGATGCCTCCGTCGCCCACATTCAGGTCGCCCTTCACATTGACGCCGCCCTCGCCGGTCGCCGCGCTGCCGAGTTTCAGCTCGCCTTCGCCGCTCTTCAAGACATTCACGGTTTCATCCGCGCTCTGAATCGTCCCTTCGAAGGTGGTGTCCTGACCCTTCACACGGAAGCCTTCCGTGCCGTTGATCTCACCCGCCTCGTTGGTCTCGCCGGTCCCGACGATGTGCGCCTGCTCATCCTTCACCTGGCCGTCGGCGTAGTCGATGCCGTCCACCTTGTCCGTGATCAGCTCATTGACCAGGTCCACGGTCACGTCTCCGTTCTTCGCCGAGCGCTCGTCCTTCACATCCAGCGTCGCGCCCTCCAGGCCGATGAGGTTGTGCAGTTCAGCCTCGTTGGCCGAGCCGTCCTTGAAGCGCAGGGTCAGCGTGGTATCCTCATCCACCACCACGGACTTGGAAGCCTCCAGGCTGTACGGCGCAGGCGTTCCCGCGGCCTGCACGGTCACATCGTCACTGCGACCGGCCGCTCCGCCATCCAGCACGAGGTAGGCGTCCGCCGACGTACCGGTCAGCCCGATATTGCCGTCCGAGCCATCGCCCGTGAGGCCGTAGCCGAGGCTAGCGAGCAGTTGGGCGTTTCCGCCCTCCTTCACCACCAGACTCAGGTCGCGGTGCAAGCTGTCCAATCCGGTGAGCGTGCCGTTATCCACCACGTGCAACCAGTAGGTGCCCTTCTCCGGCGTATTCAGCAGCACATCCTTCAACTTCGCATTCGTCAGATCCAGGCTCAAGCCGAACTCGCCGCCCTGCGACACATTCAAGCTGTGCTCCTGCTCATCCTCCGCGAAGCTGATGAGCGCACTGCCGCCGTTCGGGTCGCTCGTCGCGCTGGCGTCGTCAAACACGAGCGCCACGGCCTGCTTCGTCGTATCGATGTTGCCGCTCACGCCCACGAGTCGTCCTTGGCGCGTCTTCGGGTCGCCGCCGGTCACGGCGATGCTGCTCAGCGAGCTGCCGTCCATGCCGTTCACGTCCACCTTGCCCAGGGCATCCACCACAACACTGGCTCCCTTGCCGATGGTGACGCCGCCCTCGTGGGTCAGCGCGCCCTCCGTCAGGGTCAGCCTGCCGCTCTTCAGCTCGCTGCCCGCCCAGGTCGCGCCCTTGCCGTCCAGGGTGAAGTTGCCCGCCAGCGTCGCCGGGGCGTCGTTCTGCGCCGCCAGGATGATCTCACCCTGCCCGACGTTGCTCAGCGCCGTCAATCCCGTCACCGCGCCGGTGAGTTTCAGATCCGCCGCGCTGCCGAGCTTCACGGAGCCCGCCCCCTGCAGGGCGAATCCGAGCTCAACCGGCTGCTCCGTCGCTTCGGTCGCCGTGTGCGTGACAGTCCAATCCGCCGACTGAGCCGCCTCGATCGCGCCCTTGAAGTCACTCAGGTCGCCCGCCAGGCTGTGGTGAGCTCCGGTCGCATTGACCAGGGCGCCGTCGCCGGAAATCGCCTGCGCGTTGATCGTGATCTTCGACGCGCCGTCCAGCAGGTTCGTGCCGCCCACCTCGACGCTCGCGACATCCACCGTGGCGTCCTTCGTGAACTTGAAGTGGCGTCCGCCGAGCACGAGATCCGTGTTCTTGCCGCCCAGGGCGCTGCCGTCCGCAACGCTCACAGCGCCGTTCTCACCGGTCACGATTTCGATCGTGCCGTCGAATTCGGCGTTGTTGCCCGTCATCGTGTAGGTCGCCTTGTCGTCCTCCGCGCCGATCACCACGCGCGCCTCGCCGAACAGCTCCGCAATCTCGGGAAGCTTCTTGCTCGCCAGCTTGCCGATCTTCACCGTGCCGTCCGTGGCGTGCACGCGGAAGGCGCCGCCGTCCGTGACGCTGATGTCGCTGCCGAAGGTGTAGGTCGCACCCGCCGTGCCGTTGATGGCGTACTCGAGCTCGCCCTCCACCACGTCAATCGCGCCGGTGTAGGTCTGGTTGCCGCCGTCCTCCGTCCACTCCATCAGCATGCCCTGGCGACCGGTCTTGTTGATGCCGTTGCTCAGCACCCGGAACACGGTGTCGTTGGCATGCGCCTTGCGCGTCACATCCTTGCCGCCCATCACGAACGGAGCCGTGTAGGCCGTCCCGGTCGCGCCCGCCGCGTCATCCATGGCAGCCATCATCGGCTGCGCCGCAAGCTCCGCATAGGTCTTGCCGACCTGGATGTTCAGCGCGCCGCTCTGCAGCGTGATCGCGTCGCCGTCCCCCATGTAGAGACCGCCGTCCTCCGTCTCGCTGATGGCCAGCTTGCTGCCGTCGTGCAGCTCAATCTCCGCGCCGTTCACAGCCTTGTCGTGCGACACCGTCAGATCGCCTTCCACGATGAACTTGTTGACGTTCCTGGTCGCCACCTGCACGTCGAGCGAAGAGCCCTCCTGCACCGTGATGTTGCGGTCGCCCTTGTCGCTGAGCTCGATGTTGCCGTCGCCCACGAAGCTGTAGTCGCCGCTCTCCACCTCGATGCCGCCCGGGGTCACCGTGCCATCGACGGTCACCTCACCGGCGCCTTCCGCCGTGAAGTGCACGACAGGCGCGTCATTCGGCGTCGTTTCAGAGCCGGCTTCCTCGCTGCCCACTTCCCAGTTGACGTGCTCGTCGCCCTCGCCTTCGCCCTTCCAGGTCATGCCGGCCTCACCTTCCTGGCCGTCGCCGCCCCAGTATAGATCTTGCTGCATGCGGTACTGCAGATCCAGGATCAGGTTGCCGTCCTCGAAGTACAGCTTGGAGGTCACCTTCTCGCCCTCCGGCAAGTCGGGATCACCGTTGATCAGCTCATCCAGACCCTTCAGGCTCTCGGTATCGAAGTACGGATCGGCATCCTTGCCGCTCACCGTCAACCCGCTCGCCAGGTAGTACCGGCCCGCGTAGTCCTTCGCATCCAAACCAAAATCACGGATGGTGTCCACATTCACCGTCAGCTTGCCGGCCGTCGCATCCAGCACGATGCCGCCCTTCACCATAGCGTCTTCCGCCTTGCTGAGGCTGCCGGCCGTCAGCGCGTCGATGCTGAGACCGCCCGTCAGGGTCAGCTCGCCGCTCGTGACGAGCTTGCGGCTCTCATTCACATCGAGCATCCCGATGCGGCCGCCGCCGATGGTGGTCGTGCCCTCCGCGACCTTCAGGCCGCCCAGGTCAACCGTCCCCGCAAAGTCGTTCGCCTGCGTCAGGTTCAGCGTGCCCGCGCCCTTGACTTGGCCCGCGCCCGTCAGGGTCCCGACCGTCAGTGTGCCGGCGTTCACACGCATCGCGCCTTCCACGGTCGCACTCTTCACCGTGCCGCCGTGCACCAGCGCAAGCTCGCCCTCGCTCTTCACCGTCGCGTTGTTGATGACCGCGTCGCCGTCATTGAAGCTCTGGTTGGCGCTGCCCTCCACCGTGATGTCCAGGTTCTCCACCGAGCCGCTGTAGCTGCCGCCCTTGCCCGTGATGGTGAGGTTGCCGCTCAGCGTACCCGTGCCGTTCACGCCCGCCACGCTCAGCTCCTTCGCCGTCAGCTTGGCTACGGGATCGATCACGTTCACCGAGCCGCTCGTCGCGCCGCTCAGGTTCAGCGTGCCCTTGGCCGTCAGATTGCCCGTGCCGCTCAGTGTAGCGGTCAGGGCGCCCTCCGTGCCGTTCAGCGTGCCGCCCTTGGCGTCCAGCTTCACCTTCGCCTCGCCGTTCGCATTCAGCGCGCCGCCGTTCAGAACGATGGTACCGGTGTAGGTCACCGTGTCGAGATCCATGACGCTCACGTCGCCGCCCTCCGTCAGGGTCAGGTCGCCCGCGCCCGCCAGCACGCCGTTCACCAGCGTGGCCACGCCGAGGCTCGCGCCCTTGTTCAGGCGGAGATCAAACACCGTCAGGGAGTCATCCGCGCCGCCGCTGAACATGTAGCCGTCCGCGCTCACGGTCATGTCACCCGCCACGATGTCGCCTTCCACCTTCACGTTGGAGTTGGCAGCAGCCGTCGCCGGGAGTTCGCCGAAGAGAACGTCCCTGCCCGCCGCGAAGCCGGTCACGCGTCCCTCCTTGTCCACCAACCAATCGTCGTGACCCTCGTCGCCGTCGCCCACGTTCCAGGTGTTGTCCTGACCCGCCCAGGTCAGCGGATTCGCCACGTCGTAGCGCAGCCAGCCTTCATCATCCAGCCACAGCTTGTAGCCGTCCGGCACCAAACCGCCCGCCACACTGAAGCGCACCTTCGAACGATCCCAGCCCGCCGTTCCGCCTTCCACGTCGAAGAGCTGCTTGCCGTCCGAGCCGATGTCCTCCAGATCGATGTTGCCCAGGTCGATGGTGAGTCTGCCGCTTTCGGCGTTCAGATCCGTCAATCCCAGCTGCGTGAGCTCTTCCCCGATCATGCCCACCTTGATGGTCGCTCTGCTGCCCTCCAGCGTCACCGTTCCCAGTGCCGCCTCAGCCAGCGCGCTCAGATCGAGGTTCGCGTTGTTCGCCAAGGTCAGGCTCGACAAGCCGCCGCTCATCGCCCGGACGCTCGTGGCGCCGCCCAGCGCAAGCTTGCCGTCGGTCGCCGTCAGCGTGCCGATCTTGCCGCCGCCCGCCAGGTTCACCTCGCCCGTGCCGAGAGTCAGGTTCTTGCCCTCCGCGCCGCCGAACGCGCTCGTCAGGGTCACCGCCCCGTCTCCCGTGGTCAGGTTCGTCTCAACCTTCGTGCCGGCTGTCGTCGCACCCGTGATGGTCAGCGTGCCCGTGCCGGTCACCGTGCCGGCGCCGTCCAGACCCGCAGCGCTCATGGCGCCGTCCAGAGTCAAGCTGCTGTCCACCTCCAGAGCTCCGCCGATGTCCGCATCCTCACCGTCGTAGGTGAATCCCTTGCCGCTCACGGTCAAGTCGCCGTTCGTCGCCAACAAGCCGCTGAAGCTGCCGCCGTTCACCGTCAGGTTGTTCGCACCCACCGCGCCGACCTCGCCGCCATTCAGGCTCTTCAGCACGGCGTCGCCATCCTCCAGAACCAGCGATCCGCTGTTCACCGTGACGTCCGTGTTCTCACCCTCCAGGTGCTCCACGCCCAACACGGCCTTGCCCTCGGCATCTGTGCCTTGCACGGTCAGCTCGCTGCCGCTGAACACTCCTGCCAGCGTGGCGCTCTGCGTACCCGTCCAGATCAAGTTGCTGCTGATGTTCGTGTCCACGGCCTGCTCACCCGTCAGCTCGCTCTCGTTCGCCAGCGTCAGCGTGCCCGCGCCGGTTACCGTGCCCGCGCCGCTCAGGCTCGTCACGGTCATGACGTCGTCCGCACCGCTCAGCGTCACCGCGCCGCTCACAGCCGCCGCAGACGCCTTCAGATTGCCGCTCACGGTCAGTTCGCCGCTCTCCGTCACATCCAGCGTGCCGATGCTGAGACCCCGGCCATAGTTGTCATTGAGAGCCACCGCGCCGGTCACTTCCAGCGTGCCTTCGCCGGTCAAGCCGTTCATCGAGCCACTGCCCATGATCAACCTGCTGTCGGCGCCCAACACACTTGCGAAGTCCACGTCGCCGCTCTTCACGGTCATCACGCCGCCCTCGCTCACACCCGCCACATCCACGGTGCCGCTCTCCATGGTCATCGTCCCGGTCACCGACACCAATCCTGTCACGTCGGCGTTCTTCACGACCAGGTCGCCGACCACCTCCGCAGTGTCCATACTGATGTCGCCCGCGGTCATCGTTCCGCCCGCATTCACGACCAAGTATTCCACAGTGCCGTCGCCCATGGTCAGCGTGCCGCTCACGTGCGCCGTCTCCACGGTGGCGTCAGCCAGCGTCAGCGTGCCCTTAGCCGCCACCGTCGCACCCTCGATGTTCACATCGTTGCCCGTGAAGCTCTGGCTTGCGCCGCCGTTCACCGCGATGGTCAGACCCGACACCTTGCCGCTGAAGCTGCCGCCCGTGCCCGTGATGGCCACCTCGCCGCTCAGCGTACCCGTGCCGTTCACGCCTTTCACTTGCAGATCGACGCCACCGACCTCCTTCGTCGTCACCGTGCCGTCCACGGTCAGCATGCCGTTCAGCACGCCGCCCAAAGTCAGCGTACCCGCCGCGCTCAGATTGCCCGTGCCGCTCAGTGAGGTGGTCAGGCCTTCGCCCGTGCCGGTCAGCATGCCGCCTTCCTTACTCACGGTGAGAGCCTGCTTCAGTGTGCCCGCCGCCGTCAGGCTGCCGCCGTTCACCTCAATCGCGCCATTGTACGCATCCATCTTGCCCTTCACGGTCATGTCGCCCATCAGGGTCATGTCGCCGTCGCCGCTCAGAGTGCCTCTCACAGTCGTGGCCACGTTGAAGTCCGTGTCGCCGCCCAGCTCGAGATTCGCGACCGACAGGCCTGCGCCGTCATCTTGCCCGTTGAAGGAGTAGCCGTCCACGGTCACGGTCATGTCGTCCGCTGTCACATTGCCGACCACGGTCACGGCCTTCTTGGCGGGATCATCCATCTCACCGAAGATAACGCCATCGCCCGTCTGGAAGCCCGTGCTCTCCTGGTGCTCGCCGTTCTTGTCGGAGATGTACCAATCCTTATCCGTGCCGCCGACTTCCCAGGTGGTCGTGTTGCCGTTCCAAGTCACCGGCGGGAGCAGGCTCGCATACGTCAGCGTGCCCAGATCATCCAGGTACAGAGTGCGACGATCCTCCAGGGCGTTGTGCTCCAGCACGATCTTGTCTCTCCAGTCATCCGTTGCAAGCAGATCACCGCCGAAGAGCTGCTGGCCGTCCAGTTCCTCCAAGTCGATCCCTCGCAGGTCAATCGTGAGCGGTGCACCAGTCAAGCTGTCCACATCGAGCAGCGTGAGTTTGCCGCCCACGACGCCCACCTTGATGGTGGAGTTCACACTGCTGCTCACAGCTCCCAGCTCCGCCTCCTTCAAGCCGCTCAAATCAAGCGTTGCGTGCGCTTCCAGCGTCAGGCTCGACAGAGCGCCGTCCATCGCCGCGATGATCGTGTTGCCGCTTTCGCCGAGTTCGGTGCCCGCGCCCAGCGTGAGGTTGCCGTCGTTCGCATGCAGCGTGGCAATCTTGCCGCCGCGTTTCAAAATCACCTTGCCCCCGCCGAGCGTCAGATCCGCGCCGCGCCCGCCGCCGAACGCGCTGTTCAGGGTCACCGCCCCGGCTCCCGTGACCAGGTTCGTCTCAACCGTCACAGCCGTCTCCGTCGCGCCCGTCAGCGTGAGCGTGCCGCCGCCGGTCACCTTGCCCGTGCCGTTGGCCAAACTCGTCGCGCTCATCGCGCTGTTCAGGGTCAGCGTGTTCTCGCCCACATCCAGTGCGCCATTGACCGTCGCCTGCGCGCCATTGTAGGTGAAGTCGCCGCCCAGGGTCAAACCTCCCGTCGTCATCGTGCCGACGAAGGTTCCGCCGCTCACCGTCACCGCACGAGACGCCGCGTTCAACGCGCCGCTGCCCGTGAGGGCTCCCAGCGTAGCTGCCCCCTCGCCCGTCAGGCTCAGCGTGCCGCCGTTCAGAGTCGTCCCGGTCGCCGTCACCGTCGCGCCGCTCAGCACCAGCGTACCGCTGTTCACCGTGACGTTCGCGCCCTCGAAGTTACCGCTGATCGTCTGCGTTCCCCTGCCGCTCATCGTCAGGCTCACATTCGCGCCCACACTCGCCGACGTGCTCTTCTCTCCCGTCGTCAGCAACTCCAGCGTGCTGCCCGCCGTGCCGGTGATAGATCCGCCGCCGCTCTGCGGAGTGTCAGCCAGGCTCTTCACCTCGTACCTGCCGCCGTTCAGCGTCAGACCAGCCCTGTCTGTATTCTCACCCAGCGTGATGTCGTAACCGGCCAGAGCGTTCGCATCCGCGTACGCCAAATCCAGCTTGCCGTCCGTCACAGCCAGCGTGCCCGTGCTTCCTCCCGTCGTGAAGCCCTCGCCAAACTTCATCGTGCCGGCATCCTTCTTGGTGATGGTGTGCGTCTGGGCATCCAGCTTACCGGTGAAGGTGCCTGTTGTACCACTATTCGCCGTGATAGCCGTATCGCCATCCGCCACGACATCCCATGCAATGGTCGTATTGGCAACCACATACATGGAACCGAG
>CANPYO010000052.1 GCA_947588645.1 uncultured Akkermansia sp.
ACTCTAGCATACTTTGAACTTCTTGGCACCCTTTTTTGTGCCAAGAACCTGTTGCATTTAATCTTGCAATCCAGATTTTTTGAACTGGGTACACTTTTGGAGTGACTTTTGCGACAGAATCTGGTAGGATGAGCGTACTTTCAATGGTTAGGCAGCTGTCAGTCGGTTTACTTGTGGTCGCTCTGGCCTTGGGGGGATTTGTGCCCGTGCTTTCGGCTCAGGATCGCAGCCCGGAAAGTACGGCGCTCAGCGAAGCGTCCCGCAGGCACATGGCCATTAGTGATGCTCTTCAGCAAGTGCAGCGCGCGCGAACTGCGTACTCAGAAAAGCGTTACAGTGACGCCGTAGATTGCTACCGCAACGCTCTTTCTGTGCTGCCCGCGGCTCCGGCCACAGAGAAGCAGCGTGAATTTATCCGGCTCAGTTTGGCGGATGCGCTCATTGCCCGAGCCATTGATTATCGCAGCGTGGGTCGCACCGAGGAAGCCATCGCGTTTCTCAAGGAAGCCATGCAACTGGATCCCGCCAGCACCCGTGCGAAACAAGAGCTCGTTTACACCGAGGATCCCGTACGCAACAATCCCGCTCTTACCCCCAGGCACGTTGGGGATGTGGAGGAAGTGAGCCGCCTGCTCACCTTGGCTTACGGATACTACGACCTCGGCAAGTATGACCAGGCCATCAAGACCTTCCAGAGCGTTCTGCGGCTTGATGAAACCAATGAAGCGGCACGACGCGGCATGGAAGCCGTGGAAAAGCGCCGCGCCGCCTATTACCGCACGGCGTATGATGCAAACCGTGCGGCCAGATTAGCGGAAGTGGACAGCATGTGGGATAACATCCAGAAGACGGAACTCCAAGCTCCCGCGCCGGAAATTGCCGGTGCGGAATCTAATGCTCGCAGCGAAGAGCGTATTCGGGATGAGGAGCTTGAGTACGCCCATGCGCTCGAGCAAATGGTCGTGCCGAATATTCAGGTAGAAGATGCAGACATTACAGAGGTGATAGATATTCTCCAAGGCTACGTCCGCCGCTTCCAGAGTACATCTTCTGCCGCCGACAGTCGACCCATCAACATCGTACCAGGTTTCGGTTCTCCGGATACGCCGGGCTACAAAGAGCTCATGCAGCGTCGTCGCTCCTTCCGGCTGAGCAACGTCTCCATGAAAGATTTGCTCACGCAGATCTCCCGTATCTACGAGGTGGATTTCTACTACATGCCCCTTGGTGTAGAAATCACGTACTCCGGGCAAAATTATGGTCGTTTAGTCGATCGTGTTTTCTACGTTCCCCCCCATTTTTTTGACGAAGACTCTGAATCCGGAGGAGAAGATGAGGAGGATGAGGGATTTGCCTCCGGCCGCGTGTCCGTGTCGCGCATCGATCCCGTGGCCGTGCTCAAAAAGATGAACATCTCCTTTCCCGAGGGCGCCAGCGCCGTGTATCGCGCCGCCTCGCGTCGTCTCACCGTCCGTAACACGCAGCGAAATATCGCCCAGCTGGAAGAACTGCTGGCTGATGTTTCCCCCGTGGAAGACAAGCTCGTCGTGCTCACCGTGAAAGTCGTAGAGACTACAGAGGAAGACTTGGAGGATCTCGGCTTTGAGTGGTTGCTTGGCGTTGATACGGGATCCAAGCTTTTTGCGGGGGGTGGCACCGACAAGGATGTGAGCAACGCCACGGGCATGCCCGCCGTCACCCCTCTCTATCCAACAAAAGACAGCACATCTCCCGCCATCACATCCGGGCAACGTTCTATCCGCCAGGTGGCCGGGCAACGGAATTTGGACAATTTGATGAAGCGTGGCCACACACGCACGTATCTAGATGAGGTGGACAAGTCCACGCTCTCTCCCACGATTTTCGGCTTGCGCGGTGTGTGGTCGACGGTGGATGTATCCATGGTGATGCGTGGTCTTTCCCAGAAGCACGCCATCGACGCCCTGAGCAGCCCCAAGCTGATTTTCAACGCCGGATCCGAAGAACAGGCCTCTTTCGTGGACGTGCGTGAACTCTTCTACCCCTCAAGCTACGATGAGCCCCGCATTTCAGAATCGATGGAGATGCCCATTGAAGGCAACCCGGGTGACTCAACCGACTACAACAAAGATGGCGTGGTCGAGCCAGTTCCCACGCCGGTGTACGTTGGCGCCACAGCCATTGCCGTGGGTGCCAATCCGACCGACTTTGTACGATACGGCGTAGACGAGGACAATGTAGGAGGCATTGGCACCATCGTGCAGGTGCACAATGCTGAAGTTTCTCCGGACGGCAACAGTGTGAAGCTTGCCCTTACTACCATCGTGAACGACTTTGAAGGCTTTGTGGATTGGGGATCCCCCATTCACGCCGCTATTCCGACGGATGACACAGTAGAGGACATCAAACTCTCCGATAACTTTATTTACCAACCGTTGTTCAAGCGCATCATGACCAACAATGTCATCACGGTTCAGGATGGCGCCGTGCTGGTCATGGGAGGGATGAAGGAGGCCAAAATCGTGCATTATGAGGACAAGGTGCCTATCATGGGGGATTTACCCTTGGTAGGTCGCCTGTTCCGCTCAAGCGGTTCGGACAAAAAGAACCGCGCTCTGCTGATTTTTGCGCAGGTCAATATTGTAGATCCAACGGGCAATCATATCCACCAAACTTCAGACGAGGCGACGGCGCAAGGCCCCATGTAACGGCTATGCGCGCATTTACTTCATGACAGGTCAATCTGAGATCCGACAAGAATGGTGGTCCAGACCGCTGGGGCATCTGGTCTGGTTTCTCATCACCTTGGTGTGCATGACTCTGCGCAAGCGCGTCTCCGGCGATACACAAAAGCTGCGTCAAGATCAAGCTATCGTGGCCATTTGGCACAACCGTATTTTTACCCCCTGCTACTTTTACCGTTATATCATCCGGGGGCGGGTGAAAATGAGTATGCTTACCAGCGCCAGTAAAGATGGCGCTATGCTCGCCGCGGTAGCGGAGGATTACGGTATGAGCGCCGTACGTGGTTCCAGCGGCAGACGGGGTGCAGAAGGCTTCATGGATATGGTGCGCGAGCTGCAGTCTGGCAAGAGCATGTGCATCACCCCGGATGGTCCGAAAGGACCCGTCTATGCTTGCCGACCGGGGATAATTAAGCTTGCTTCACTGAGCGGTACACCCATCGTGCCGATTCGTATTCACTACTCCTGCTGCTATCGCGTGCACTCGTGGGATCGTTTTTTCGTACCGCTTCCGTTTTCAAAAGTCACCCTGGAACTGCAACAACCACTTGCGATACCGGAGAAACTGAGTACAGACGAACTAACCGCCCAGTGTCGTCGCTTGGAAAAGGCGCTGCGCGATGAAGATTACACTTCCTTCTACAAATGAATGCAAATACTATGACGACGATCATCGATGGCAAAGAAACCTCCCGCCGGGTGCTGCAAAATCTGCGTGTGGAGATTGAGCAACTCAAGCAGGCCGGCCACACACCCGGACTAGCCGTGGTGCTGGTGGGTGAAGATCCGGCATCACGCGTGTACGTGAACTCCAAAGTTAAAGCGTGCGAGGAATTGGGAATTTACTCTCAAAAATGGACACTTCCCACGGAGACGACCCAGGACGAATTGGTACAGCTTATCCACCAGCTCAATGTCGATACGCGTATCCACGGTATCCTCGTGCAGAGTCCACCGCCTGAGCATATTGATGAACAAGCGGTTATCCTCAATATTGACCCGCGCAAGGATGTGGATGGATTCCACCCCATCAACGTTGCCAAACTTGTGCTGGAGGATCCTTCCGGTTTTGTGCCATGCACACCGCTGGGCTGTATGGAACTACTAAATGCCTACGGCATCCCCACTCAGGGAAAGCACGCCGTTGTCATCGGTCGCAGCATGATTGTGGGCAAACCCATGGCAAACCTGCTGGTAGCCAGGAAAGCCAATGCCACGGTTACCATTGCTCACTCGCGCACGGCCGATCTCCCAGGCCTCTGCCGAACGGCAGACATCCTTGTGGCAGCAGTGGGGCGCCCATGCTTGGTAACGGCTGACTTCATCAAGCCCAGAGCAGTGGTGCTGGATGTAGGCATCAACCGTGTGGAGGACGCGACGCGTCCGCGTGGCTACCGAATTGTCGGTGACGTGGACTTTGCTTCCGTCCAGCCGCTCTGCTCGGCCATCACCCCTGTGCCCGGCGGCGTGGGACCCATGACGATCGCCATGCTTATGAGCAACACGGTGAAAGCCTGCAAGCTTGCTTACGGAGAGTAACGCTCTTCTCAGTTGTACGGTTTTGCCTGCTTACTTGGAGGGGAAGCAGTGATCCTCGCCGTAGCCAAAATGCTCGGCCACATAATCCACATCCTTATCGCCCCTGCCCGAGCAATTCACGAGAATGGCACCGGACCCAAGCTCGCGGGCACGGCGCAAAGCGTACGCAATGGCGTGTGAACTCTCCAGCGCCGGAATGATGCCCTCGTAGCGTGACAGCTTGAAAAAGGCATCTATGGCTTCTTCATCCGTCGCGCTCACGTACTGCACACGCCCCAAATCGCGCAAATACGCATGTTCCGGTCCCACGGAGGGATAATCCAGTCCGGAGGCAATGGAATAAACCGGCGCAGGATTGCCTTTCTCATCCTTGAGCATGATGCTGTTGAAACCATGCATCACTCCCTCGCAGCCAAAGGACATAGAAGCAGCGTGCTCACCAAGTTTTTCACCGCGACCGAGCGGCTCCACCCCAACGATTTCCACCGGATCGTCCAGGAACGCAGGGAACATGCCCATTGCATTCGAGCCACCTCCCACGCAGGCGCAAACAATGTCCGGCAAGATCCCCGTCATCTCCAAAAATTGCTCACGTGCCTCGTGCCCAACCACCATCTGGAAGTCACGCACCATCATCGGGAACGGATGTGGTCCCACTACCGAGCCTATGCAGTAAATAGCCGTCTTGTAGTCGCGCAGGTAAGCCTCGAACGCGCTGTCCACCGCTTCTTTGAGCGTGCGCAGACCGTGCTTCACGCACACCACGTTCGCGCCAAGCATCTTCATGCGCGTCACGTTCGGCGCTTGCTTAGCGATATCCACCTCGCCCATGTGAACCTCACACTCCAGCCCGAAATATGCCGCTGCCGTTGCGAGAGCAACACCATGCTGCCCCGCACCGGTCTCCGCGATGATCTTTGTCTTGCCCATGAACTTGGCCAGCAGCCCTTCACCCATGCAGTGGTTAAGTTTGTGAGCGCCGGTGTGATTCAAATCTTCACGTTTCAGGTATATTTGTGCACCGCCGTTGAGTCGTGAGAGGCGCTCACAGTGGTACACCGGGGTGGGGCGCCCCTGAAACTGCTTGCGGATACGTCTCAGTTCGTTGATAAATTGAGCCGAGTGACAAATACTCTTGTAGGCCTCGGTGATTTCCTTGAAGGCCGGTTCCAATTCCGGAGGCAAATAGGCTCCGCCGTATTTTCCATAATAGCCCTGCGCATCAGGGTTGCGGCGTAAATAGGTGCGATAATCCATACGACTCGTATTCTACCAGAATCCCGGTTTCTTGGCAAGCTCCGGAAACCAAGGCCAGGGCAAACGCATTAGAAAATGCGTTTGCCTATGTACGATTTACGATGTACGATGTACGATTTATTAATAATGTGCGCGTTGCGAAGATTTTTTCGGATCATTAATGTATGCTGTGATTCCTTTAGAGCCATCATCATGATGACCGCTGGTTATCACGGTTTTTGATACGTATAAACGGTGATATCAGTCAATAAGAGCAATTTCTCTGTTGATTGACTTCTCTCAAATGCGTTTGCCTATGTACGATGTACGTTGACTCAGCGCCGCCCCATCGGCGCTTTGCCCTTCGGGCAAAAGCTCTGCTTTTGTCCAATCCCCCTCCGAGCCCTCGGGGGCTTTGACTCGTAGGCACCCCACTGCCTATTGCTTCGGAGTCGCCTCACGACTCCTCACCCCTCCGGGGCAAAAGCTGTGCTTTTGGCTAATCGACCTTACGGCCGTCGGTCGCTTTCGCCCCTGCGGGGCAGCGCATGCGCGCTGTCCATCCGCCCTTACTGCACGCTGACGCGTACACCCTGAACGGGGCCGTCGGGCGTTTTGTACGATTTGGAAAGTTCGCGCGCGTTGCGCGGGGAGGCGGAAGCGGCCGACGCCTCCAAGCAGCCGCCCTGCGGCTGCTCATTTACGATTTACGATCACAGTCATCCCACTCAGATTCCAAGTCGGAAAGGCATTGCTTATTTTCTAGTGTATTTGTAGAAGTATTCATGAAAATTATTTTGTAACCTAGTTCATTTTTTGTGTTACTAATGAACTCCTACTTCCTTTCTTCGTCCATGCCGTCACCATTCCGTGATATCCCGACCTTGGGCGTCATCGAAGGAGCCGAGCAGGATGCGGATGATGTCGATGATCTGCCAGATGAAGAGTCCTCCACCAGTCAGAATCTGCAAAACGCCTGAAACGATTTTCCCCGCGTAGATGCGGTGCAATCCACCGCAACACGAGCAGAACAACAAACAGGCTAATATCAGCGTCACCGTCCGTGACCTGGGCGATACATTATGTTCCATGTTCATAAGATGATTTTCCATGTTTGTAGTTCCCCTTTTCCTTTACACTTATCGCAGGTAACTTTTACAGTTTTATTTCCTTTGCATTTCTCACATTTTGAGGAGAATGTGAAGCACCACCTCGTTTTTCTCGTTTCTCCTGTTCCTTTACAGTTTTCGCATTTAATGGTTTTTTCCCCGGTTCCACGGCAGGTAGGACATGTCCATTCGCCAAATATAGCGAAGCACATGGATGCCACCGCGATAACAATTACTAACCATAGACGAATCCATAATTTTTTCTGTACCCACGTTGGTGTGGGAAAGTCTATGTCCTCATTCTGCTGTGTATTCATCTTCGGATTTTTCTTCCGCTTATTGTCCATTTTCTGAATTAGTCGTATTGGCTCCTCCATGCTTTTCTTTTTTATCATTCGTGCCCACTGCAGACGATACGCCTGCTGTTCCCCCAATCGAAGAATGAGGTTGGGAAATCGGATTGTGAGGAGCTTCCTTATCAATATTTCCACCCGATCCCGAAGGCTCTGATTCCCTCGGAGAAGAAGTCTGAGTTTCCTTTTCCAAATGCTGATCGCAAGTCGACTCAGAGGAAGGGCTCTTGACGCCAGATTGTCTTCCAAGAAAGAAGCCAATCAAGATGCAAACGATGAATACAAAGTAACGAGGCAAACGTGAAATCATGTCCCGATATCTATCAATTGGCTTAGGTCGCTTATGGCGACATACCGTCGTGTTGTTGTCGGGTTGTTGAGGAGGTCGTATAAACTGCTTCCATTCCTCCACATCAGATAACCATTTTGTACAAATACGTCCTCTCGAATTTGGAAACTGATAAAGCAGAATCCTATCCCCGTCAACCTCACCCCCCGGAATATAGACAACAACCTCCGACTCCTCAACCTCAATGAACCTGCTACTTTTTTGCAGCTGGCAACAACAACGATACCACTCCTCGGCTGATACGCCTGCTAGCTGCGCCAATGAACAATCCTTTGCGTGGTACGCAAAGCAAAACACGTTTCGAAAAGCGCGCGCTTTTGCAATTTGGAAATAAACACAATGAATACGGACGTTTCCCCTACTACCATCTGTTGGAAAATTAGCAAATGCCATAGCAGGGATACATGAGGTATCCCGTGGTCTCGTCGGAAATGCCGTGATAGCCATCTCGCCGATGAGACTTTTCCATGAGCCTTCCCCTTTCTCTGCACTCTGAATATTATATTCAGAAAAATCCCCCCCCTGAAAAGAAAACTGCAAAAGTTCTATTCTCATAATAAACTATCGAGAAGCCATTGAAATGCACCGTACATTCTTTTGTAATAGTACCATTGCCATTGCTCCTCACGCCACAAGTGTGCCGCCACAGAGCTCCACCATCTTTTGTAGTAGTACCATTGCCACTGTTCCTCACACCTCTCAGGTATATCCACACACGAAGACTCCATGACTTCCTCCAACGACCATCTTTCACTGGGAATTCGTCCAACCTCCATCGTATCTTTCCAACACTCTTCTTTAGGAAGTAAGGAAACCGGAAATATCCCACACGGATACCCCCTTCCTTTAATTTTGCTCCACATACTCCCATGTGTGGCATCATAGATGTTAATTACTTTCGACAGATTAAGTTTTCCTCTCTCCGAAAAATAATCCTTCGGTAGCGTATCCGTCTTAGTAATCACAATGGCAAATGAGCGTTTCTTGCCGTCCTCAGCCACTTCTTGCATAATGCTCCGTAAAATTCCTCTCTCCTTTCCGTCCTCTTCAGAGTTTTCAAAAAACCTTTCCGGATCTCCAAAAATCATAAAGCCATCAGCCTGCCGACAGTCATTCCTAAAATCTGCATTGGTGTTATCCTCTCCATTGCGGACAGAAGCACAATCCTCATAACTCTCCCCTGCCCAGTCACAAACCGTCACTCTTCTCTCATCGCGGAACTTCCACCAACAACAGGGAATCTCAAAAATATACTCCTTCTTCGTTCCCTTATCCGTCTTATCCATCCACCTTCCCTTTCGGAATTGTAGCTCGACCTCATCTATGGTCTCATCCACTGCCATACCCCCATGAATTTGCCATTCCCCACAACCATGCTTCGCCATGTATGCGATAGCGGCTTCTATATAGTTGGTCTTTCCTGCTCTGGGAAAACCGAGCGTGATAATTTTGCTCTCTTTCATTTTTTCAATCGATCGCTCCTACCCTTCAAACCACTTTGAAACGATGTATTTTATCAAACGTGTTGCAGAATCCACCATAGAGGGCCATACACCTTACCCTCGTATTTATTTTCTGAGTCATATTGAGTTTCCATAACCCTCTTCAGAGACCAGTTACTGCGCGGAATCCGACCTCTTTCGGTCTTGTCCACGAAAAATTTTTTCTCGGGCACGAGAGAGACAAAAAATATTTCATTACTGTACCTTCTTGTTTCGGCCATATTGAAAAATGCACCGTAGCTCTCCCGAATCCCCTGACGCTTTTTCTCCACACACTCAAAATGTTCCTCGTTTGTCACGTAATGATTATTAAGCGAAAACTCAGGAAAGAGGTAATCCGATTTTGTAACAACGAGTGCAAACGATCTTCTCCCTATCGCGCTCGCAAACATCCTCTCTTTTAACTCGCGGAGGCATTTCCTTACTTCCTTTTCCTCGTACTCAAGATACTCTCCGTCCAAGAAAAGCATGAACCCCTGAGCTTCTTTGCAATCTTTCTCGAAGTCCCCATTACTCCCCCCAGCGACAATATCGGCGAACGCTTCTCCCGGCCAATCTTTAATAATCACCTCATCGCTCCCCCATAAAAAGCCAGGTTTCTGAAATCTATACTCATCGGGGCCTCCATCCTTATCCGTTTTTGGCAACCAAATTCCATCCCGAAGAGCATCTTGAAGCTCGTCTATTCTTTCATCTACTGTACCATTACCCTCCTGAACCCTCCATCCATTGCAGCCATATCGTCCCATGTACGCAATAACGGAAGAAACATAATTTGTCTTCCCCGACCTCGGTAAACCGAGTAACATAATTTTTTTTGCTGACATATCAATCTCCTATTATCTGCTTATTTTTCCGTGGCAGTCTCCAGGTTGCGTATATGAATTTTGGGGATTTTTTTTAAATCGTCCATAGTTTCATCCGAATCGTAATTCTTTACGATGAATCGAGCGATTTGCCGCATCTTATCGATCAGGAATTGCGGATCAAGACACTCGCAGATTGAATCTATCAAGTCCTCCCTCCCGATATTAATGAATCGATCTCGAGTACCCGACTCCCCGTCTGGTTGTATGCCAGTCAAAACAATTTGCATAATAGCTTCCTCATTATCTGTCAGTCCCATTTTATTCATATAATCGTCCTTAATTTTTGTATCGTCATCCCCTCTCTTGTCCCTCTTCGTGAGAACGTGAATACACGCACGCTCACTGAAGAAACGATTATAAAAGGCCCTATCGCTTTCCCCTCCGATATCCTCACACGAGACGCAGAAAAGATGCAAATCCGCACTACCGATGGAGTTGTAAGTACGCTCAGAATCCTGTTTCAACTCCTCGCCTTTAACCCTATCAGCGTACGCCTCCGCACCCGGCGTGTCACGTAAAACAAAGTTAGGATTCAGTTTTTTATCGGCATCCGGGAATGGTCCTTCGACCTCGATCTTATCCCATTTCGGGGCACTCTCACATCCTTGGTGTGACCCATATTTACGCAAGAGTTCTTGCACTTCCGAGGGCTTTTTACGATGAACGACGGTTTTTTCGTGATCCCCTGAGCAATTGATTCCATACTCTGGAAGGCGACTATTCCTATGAAGAGTAATGATGGAACTTGTCGAGGGAATCGGGGCATCTGGGAGGATATTTTCGCCTAAAAGAGAATTGAGTAGCGTTGACTTACCCTTGTTAGGGCAACCATACACCCCAATGCTAAGCGGTTTAATCTCGGCATCCTGACCCGATATCTTGTCGTAGAGAGCAATCAGAGAACTGTAGCGTCTCCTCAATTTACTATCCTCCGGTCGCATGTAGTAAACAACAAGAGCCAAAGCGTTTCGCAGATCGGTATCTTCCGATTTGCTATGTTTCTGAGTTTCCATACCTTATTTATTCATGCTTCGTTTCGGATGATTACCTCATCCTTGCATACATCCTCAAGGAATCCGGCGATCCGTCTATTTTCGTTAATGGAATTCTGTTTCATCTCAGGAGAGAGATTGCGAAGCTTCTCCTCCAGAGCATCCAATTCACTATTTCTCTTCTTCTCAGCCTCACTAAACTGTTCATTAATTTGCTCCACGATTAGTTCTTTTTTCTCCTCCAATTGCTTCGTGAAATTAACCTTTACCTCTCCTACCGCCTTCTCTATCGTTTTACCGCCACTTATTCCAGCAAAATATTTTGCAAGAGGTCCTGTCAAATTCCATGCAAGCACCGCCACAATAACAGGGAAAATGGCTCCTGTCACGGCGGTCACGAGACCGGATGTAGCGGCAGTTGCGGTAGATGATCCAACAAACCATGTCCAAATAGAAGCCAAGACTCCTTGCGATGCGCCCGCTGCCGTCACACTCGCATAGCTGGTTGCAGCAGTAGCGACGGCCCCGACAGCATTACCGGCTGCCACAACTGCAGCCCCTGTCGCAGTGAGAATGATACCGCCACTCGCCCATGTATCTATATGGAGAGAGTCGGAAATCTGACCTTTGTATATTTCCACCTCTTCGTCTATCTCCTCCCTTAGATTATCTACAATTTTCATATACTTATCCGACGCATCAACCAAGAAATCCGCAATAGGTTGCTGAATCGTCTTTTGAACAACAGATGATACGGAAAAAAGGTTGAACAATGCCCCGAAGGTGCCTGCTCGCCCTAAAGCCACCTTTAATTTGTCTTCCAACGATGGTATCATATTCTCCAATTTGCTCAATTGCGATCTAGTACAACGATCCCATTCCCTCTCAAACTTCGCGACCCTTTCCCTTACAGCTCGGCAACATTGCTTGAACTTTTCATCTGCTTGTTTCCGTTCCGCTTCGATCTGCGACACATCAACATCCTGCTGTCTAATGATGGCGGTATTTGACTCAAATTTGCGATTAAGCGCTGATTTAAGTCGGGAGAGAGAATCTCTCAATTGATCCCCTATATTGCGACCGTGGCGAGACTCACTTGTGATAAACTCCTCCAAATCCTTTTCTAATGTCGCAATTCCCCACTCTTGACGCTTCTTGTCAACCTCCGTCTGATGCTTCCCGTCACGCATGGCATCAAACACCTCCTTACATGCCACAGGATAGACCTGCGAACATTCCAAGCCCGATTGAGCAATCTTTTGCGTCACGTAATCAAGAATATCCTGACGATCTTCCTCTCTTTCGTCATCAATACGCGTGACGACGTAAAACACACGCCTCTGAGCCTCCTTGCTCATCACTTCCAGCATACGTTGATCTGCATCTGTAAGCGCTTCACTAGACAAAATAGTCATGATAATAGCATCAGCATATGGCAGAAAGCCGTAAGCGAGCTCGCCGTGGTGTTCAATCACAGCATCTGCTCCGGGAGTGTCAACAAGGCAACAATCTCTCAACCGAGGGAAATTCCCAAACACTTCAACGTGATCAATGCCCTTCGTGTTTTTGGGGTTATTTTCCTCACGAATGTACTGTCCGATTTCTCCCAGATCGATCTTGCGTGGTCTGCCTTGACCCTTGAAGTACACGTAAGCGCGCTCGTGTGTGCGGTCTTTCTCCTCTTCCGGCAAACAGGAAAGATCCATGTAGTGAACAATACCGCCCGTGCATACCTCCGAACCTATGGGAGAGAGAGCATCATCTTTACGTCCCAGCAAGGTATTAATGAGCGTAGACTTGCCTCTCTTAATATTTCCAAGGACGGCAATATTAAAACGAAGTTTGCGCAACTCACTCAATTGCGTTTTTAAATCTTCGGCAAGTTTATTTTCCCCGATTTCCTCGGCTGCATTTATCCAGCGATTGACACAGGCGCACAGCTTTTCCTTGTTTTCGTTATATTTCTCGAACATAATGGTGGCTATATGTATGTATAGTTTATGCGAATATAATAAATTAAAGAGAATTTTTCCGACAGGTTGCCCGGTACCTTTCAACAAACCGATCGATTACCTCCTTGTTAACCTTGTTACATATTTCAGTCTGCACTGACTCCAGTCCGGCATGAAGTTCAGCGCGAAACTGATCGCGTGCGGCTCGTGTGGGACCAAACATCTTCACAATATCCATCAATTTCCCTCCTACGTCGAACCGATCCATAATGAGAAGAGGAAGAGCAACACTCGTCAACCAACTGAAGATTCCCATGGTTAACAAACAGAGTAATGTCGTACCTGGGAGAAGCCATTTTCCGATATTGTCATAAGCCTCCTCATTAAGAGATCCCATTCCCGGAGCTTTCAAGGAAGCCATTGTTTCAGGATCTAAAGAAGCTTGAGGTATTTTCCCTTCGAAATAGGTCGAAAGGTTCTGAACACCCTCCTTAATGAACTGAGCCAGACCGTTGCGTACTACTTCCATGATGACGGAGGGGAACTTTTCATCCATACGCGTTTTCTCAATGAGGGCATCGACATGAGGTGAGAGCGATTCATCCACATAAGTACGTAACTGCGTCGCGAAACGTTCCTTAGCTCTATCAGCTAATTTCTCAACTTTTGCGATATCACGATCCCATTTTTCCTGCAATGCGGTTTGCACCCGCTTCTTTTGCTCACTGCTCAGCCTCTCCAGTTCCTCTCTAGCCTCCCTCCTGTCGTGGATTGCGTTCTGAAGACTACCAAGAAGTTTCCGAGCCTCTTTGCTTGATTGATCTTGGAAGGAATCTCTGATCCTGCGTTTTAATTCCCG
This sequence comes from uncultured Akkermansia sp., assembly GCA_947588645.1. Classification (GTDB taxonomy): domain Bacteria; phylum Verrucomicrobiota; class Verrucomicrobiia; order Verrucomicrobiales; family Akkermansiaceae; genus Akkermansia. The sequence goes on from CANPYO010000052.1 coordinate 13,484, forward strand.
TTTAATCTCCTCGACCCCGTGATGGTTTGGGTCACACGCGCTCGTTGCAAACACTTGTACATTATTGAGCTGTTTATCTTCAAAGTAGGCGCGTATGTTCCCGCAAACCTTTTGGAGCGTTTCCGCACCCTCATTAAACAAATCCGCCTTATTAAGAACCACCATAAGCTGTTCCCCGAGCAATTTACCAGTCACACCACTGATAAACTCGTCCTCTTCTTTGCTCATACTGGGAATTTGCAATGACTTAACAAAGACCAGAAGTGAAGAATGTGGCAGCTCGTCAAAGGTTCTCTCATCAAGCTGACTGTAATCAAGACCGCATGTATCTACAATGGTCAGTCCGTCACGCAGAAGTTCATGCGGCAACTGGACGTTTAGTTCCTGAGCATTTTCCATCAGTTTAGAATGATGGTCACGCAAAAGAGCTAAATCAGCGATAACCTCCACACTCCCATCCTTCCGCTGAATTAAAGCCTGCTCTTTCTCCCCATGCATGATCGTTGTGAGAACAGGCGTGCATGGTTCCGGACTCGTCGGTAGAAGATCTCTATCAAGAAGGCGATTGATGAGACTTGACTTCCCCGCACTGAAAGTGCCTGTTACCACAATACGACGCAAAGGATCTGCTATGACTTCTTCTATGGTATCTACCTCACGAAGTAATTCGTCATCCCTTAATTCTTCCAAATCCTTACGAAGTGTGGAGAGTTCGGCTTTATACTTCTCCATATCCTGATTTTCCGGCAAATTGGAAACGATGTTATCAATTTGTTCAATTGAGACATTTTGAGATTCAAACTCTGGCTTTTTTTCCGGCATGATCCACGAAACAGCCATAGCCAGCAGACCAAGATCATCCAACCAACCTATCACGGGAAGAAAATCCGGAATAAAGTCAATCGGACTCACCCAGTACAAGATCACACCGGCAAGTATGGCTGCATTACGCACGGAAAAAAGTTTTCCCGTCCCCATATTATCTTTGAACAGCTCTACAAGTTTTCCAAACTTCTGAGCACCCGGCGTATTAACCCCCATCCTCTTTATGATCTCCGGGGCGCGATTGAGAGCCTCAGTTACCTTCTGACTGTCACTCGACATCTTTACCCATGAGGATTGCTCGAACTCATCCGGTGTCTTATAAAGTTTTTCTTTCATCGCTCTTTTTAATTGTTGGATCATATGGAACGCGTTCAACCAAAGCTCCGCTATGTGGCTCCCGCGCCTAATTGGTAGTATATCTCTTTTTAAAAGAGATATACTGGAGAATATTTGTATTTCATTTAAAGAAAACCATTTACGAATTGTGCCCGGTTTCCTTCTCAAGGCATACCTTTGCAAATTCAGATTCTTCGAAAACCATGTTCTCGTTGAAAAATAAAAAGCAGCGGAAATTTTGTCTGTACATCTCTTTTAAAAAGAGATGAGCAAAAAAAGCTAGACTTTTTGCTACAAATTGTCGCCCATCGGCTATCGAAATAGTCTAAACAGCAGCATCCTCTCGAGGAGCCGCAACGATCCATCGGACGCCGTCAGGAGTCGGAGCCGACCTCGCGAACGGGACCGCGACGAGGGCAGACACCACATCCGTCCCAAGAAAAAGCCTGGTCATTTACGATTTAAGCCATTCACGATTTACGATTTGAATGCTAGCGCGCCGGAGGCGCGGGCTATGCGAAGCCGGGGCGGAACTCTTGAAATGATGATGCGTTGACAGGAGGAAAGCATCTGCTGTTACGCTGTGCCCCCCGTTCAATCATCCATGGTTTGGGCTTTTGCTGGCTTACCTTCTTCATCCATGAAACGCATGGGAAATGGATTGAATGGGCTTGAAGAAATTTTATTGGGACACGCGTGGGCAAACGCATTAGAAAATGCGTTTGCCTATGTACGATGGACGTTGACTCGTAGGCACCCCATTGCCTACTCGCCCCTGCGGGGCAGCGCATGCGCGCTGTCCATCCGCCCTTACTGCACGCTAACGCGTACACCCTGAACGGGGCCGTCGGGCGTTTTGACTCGTAGGCACCCCATTGCCTATTGCTTCGGAGTCGCCTCACGACTCCTCACCCCTCCGGGTCAAAAGCTGTGCTTTTGGCTAATCGACCCTACAGCCGTCGGTCGCTTTCGCCCTTCGGGCAAAAGCTATGCTTTTGTTCAAACTGCCTTACGCCGTCGGCAGTTTTGTACGATTCATGATTTATTAATAATGTGCGCGTTGCGCAGATATATTCTGGACGGCAGATGTACTCAAAAATGAGGGAGGAACAACTTCATCTGCATCGCGGGGTGTGCTGCCATTGCGGTCCTCGTATTCGGAAATAGGCACGTGATCAACCGTTTGGAGAGTTTTCTCTGCTTTTCCACTTCATCCAACGTAATGCCTCAAAAGAAAAAGTCACCGAAGGCCGATGCCTCAAAATAAACGGTCACCCAAGAGCATAGCATTTTAGTCAGGATTTGCAAGTCTTTGCTGTGAGTTGGACTCATCAAATGACTCTTCTCTTCGTTGCCTTTCTCGTTTGATGTATTCGTAGAGCTTCCTCAATGCCTCTTCCACTTTGCGACTAAGTTCTATAGGATTGAGCCCAGCGTGTTGCTCCATGAGCTTTTTATATCTCTTTGATTCCGGGTTGAGCGTGGCAAGCAGACTCTGGTAAGGCGTCTGGGGCTTGTCGTACTTGCGGATATACTTCCCGCTGCTCTTCTCCCTATGTTTTGAAATAAGTCGCGTGCTGGCATAAAAGTGATTCGTCAGCAAGTCGTGATGCCTATACACCTCATTGAGCAGTCGGACGCATCCTAACTCATCAAATCGATCCTTCCCTACAAGCTCTCGCACCTTGTGACGGTTGCGTTCCTCCGCCCGGGCGTTGTCGTTCTTGTGATAAGGTCGTGAACGCGTCACCTTACATCTCTTATGCTGCCGCTTCAACCAGCCTTGCAGATGGTAATTGATAAACTCCGCCCCATTATCCGTGTTGATGCTGCGTTTGCTAAACGGCATCTCCCTGAATAAATGTCCAAAGGCCTGGCATACCCCATACTGTCCTTTGTTCCACACGGCTCGGTTGCCTGTCCAGAGCGTATAGTCATCCGTCAATGTCAGCGTCCATGCGTAGTCTCCGCTCGCATTTGAGCCTCCATGCGACACCGTATCTGCGTAGAGGTGCCCGGGCTCCGTGATGACTCGCTGTGAATCCACCAGCTCTATGCTCTTCTTCAGATTACTCAGGCTCTCCTGCTGCGCTTTGCCTCTTCCTTGCTTGATCTTTGTAGAGCGCAGCACGCGATCCAGTGTTGCTGCGGAAATCCCCAACGCCCATTTCAGACTCTCATACTCTATGCGTTCATCTGCTGCGTAAAAGCTAAGCCACTCCGGGAGCTGCGCTTCCATGCGCTTCCCGCATGGCTGTCCCATCAAAAACCAGAGCTTCTTGATGACTTGAAGCTCTTTGCGACCTATCATTTTTCGTCTCCCTCTCTTCTTCTTGCCGGGCGGCGCTTTCTTGCTACTCAACAGACGAATGACTGTCTTCCGATTCTTGTAACCAGCAGATTGCATGATGTAATCTATAATCCTTGCTTTCTTGTATCGAGAGGCCAGCGAGGCATATTTTTCTCTCCAGACAGAAAGTAACTCTATTCTTGCTTGTTTACTCATCTTGAGTGACATGTGGTTGATATTAACCCTTTATTTCTGAGGCATCAAGCTTTCAGAAAATCCTCTTTCTTGGTTTTTAGCATCCCTTCGGTGACTTTATTTTTGAGGCAATGCGCCAAATGCGGTTGCCCGGATCTCGGTCAATTTCGCTGGAGGCGCAGGAAAAAGATTTGGCGAGTTTTTAAGAATAGGTATCCAACGT
>CANPYO010000053.1 GCA_947588645.1 uncultured Akkermansia sp.
ACTTTTATTGTATTATTTTTCTCCTTTCTTCAACTTTTTTCCCGCGTATTTCACCTCGGTAGTTTTTAGAGGTGCCAAAATCATAAATTATGAACATATTATACTACATTACGCGCCGATGATTGCGTGTAGGGATCGCTTTTTTTCTCGTGACGGATGTGGGAAAAAATGAGCTTAGTACAGAGATTTTGCTTGACGGGATGGCAAAAGCAGATATAATCCTGTCCCACGAAACCTTTTTCAACAGAAAGTTAAGCCATGTCCAGAATCTGTAACATCACCTTGGCCATCCCTCACAAGGGACGCCGCATCCACCGCTCCGGTCTTGCCAAGAAGAAGGGTGGTATCGGACGTCACGTGACTAAAACTGTGAATCGCACCGTTTTCCCAAACTTGCAGGAGAAGCGAATTTGGGTGCCGGAACTCAATGGCGGACGAGGGGGTTACATTCGCATGAAGCTCTCCTGCAAGGCGTTGCGTTCTATTTCTAAGAATGGGGCATATGCTACGCTGAAGAAGGCGGGCATCCTTTACTAAAGGGTTACGAAAAAAATTGAACACGTGACTCGTTCGCGGTGTCCATACCCTAACGGAAGGGAGGAGTAAGTCTCCTCCCCGCAAACAAGAGAAAGTTTAGACACAGTCATGACTCGGCAAAAGACCCAGATCGCTCTGAGAATCAACGACGGAAATGAGAACCATCATCTTTGGAACAACCGCGGGGTGTGGTGGTGTCATGTGACTGTGCATAAGCCGGATGCTACGGCCGAACGTCTGCGTTTCTCTTTGCGCACACGCGATATCAACAAGGCTCGCACCTTGCGCGACCGGATCTTCGCGGATATTCAGCGTCATTTTGGCATTGCCGCCTGAGAATATCTGAGGGTCGGCAAGCGGGCGTATTTTTCCCTTATTCATTCCTTGGCGCCACGCACGCGGGGAAGCGTGGTACGCCGTTGAGGTCGGAGTGAAGCGTGGCATTGTCAAATCCCGCCTGTCGCATCAGTTCGATTACGCGCTCTCCCTGATCGTGTCCCACCTCCAGGAGCATGCATGCGCCCGGTTCCATGTGGGGTCCGGCTTGTGACAGGAAGCGGCGGATAATCTCCATCCCATCCTCGCCGCCGAAGAGGGCAGTGGAGGGATCGTAGGTCACTTCTGTTTGAAGTCGTTCGTGTTCCGGGATGTAAGGTAAATTAGCAACGATCAGGTGAAACGTGGAGGGAGGGAGGATGCGCGTGTCTTCTTCATCAGTGGGGTTTTCCCACGCAGTGAATAGATCCGAGCAGAAAGTTCGCACGCGCGCTCCAAGAGAGGTGGCATTTTCCAGAGCCAGGCTAATTGCCGCCGGCGAGATATCCGCCAGTACCACATCGGGCTTCATGGCTTGCAGTTCCAATGCCAGGGTGACGCCAATGACCCCGGAGCCACAACCCATGTCCAGAAAACGCGGATTGGGTACAGAGCGTGGGAAGAGCCGAAGCGCGAGTTCCACGAGTTCTTCTGTCTCCGGTCGAGGAATGAGGGCTCGGGAATCGGCTCGAAAGGTGCGGCGGAAGAATTCTACCGAACCGAGCAGATGTTGTAGAGGGACACCCCGTCCGCGTTCTCGCAGCAATTCGCGCAATTGAACCAGTTTCTCCTCTGGTACGGCATCGTCCAAGTGCAGGTAAATCCATGTGCGGTTTGTGCCCATCACATGAGCAATGAGAGCTTGCATGGAAGAACGTGCACCGTCTGCCCCGTGTGCCTCCAGGTATGCGGTTCCGGAATCCAGGATGTCACGCACCGTTTTCATGAAGCGAGTTCGTCCATGCGTTCGGCCATTTCCTCGTGTTGCATGTGGGCGATGAGATCATCGAGCGCGCCGGTGGCCATGACAATATCGAGGTTGTAGGCCGTAAATGAGATGCGGTGGTCGGTGATACGATTTTGTGGGAAGTTGTAAGTACGTATTTTTTCCTCGCGTCCGCCGGAACCAATGAGGGCGCGTCGCTTTTCCGAGTAGCTGCGCTGAGCTTCCTTTTGCTTCATCTCAAAGAGACGAGCACGCAGGATACGCATGCCTGTTTCGCGATTTTTGAGCTGGGAGCGCTCTTTTTCGCAGCGCACCATAATACCCGTCGGCAGATGGAAAATCTGCACGGCCGACTCGGTTCGATTCACGTGTTGTCCACCTGCGCCACCGGCTCGGCAGGTCTCGATGCGCAGATCCTCCGGACGGATTTGCACATCTACCTCTTCGGCCTCCGGGAGGACAGCGACAGTGGCTGTGGAGGTGTGAATGCGCCCTTGGGCTTCGGTAGCAGGCACGCGTTGCACGCGGTGTACGCCGCTCTCGTACTTCAGGAAACGAAAGACCTCTTCACCCGTCACGCGTACAGTCACTTCTTTGAAACCACCAATATCATTCGGAGAGGCATCCAGTAAATCGAAATTCCAGCCGCGACTCTCTGCAAAACGCTGGTACATGACCAGCAGATCTCCTACAAACAGGGCAGCCTCATCACCGCCAGTACCAGCTCGTAGCTCCAAAAGTGCATCGCGGTCTTCCAATTCGTCGCGTGGCAGAAGGGCGTACTGCACATCTTCCTGCAGTTTGGCAGCTCGCTCTTCCAGAATCGGCAGTTCTGCCAGTGCCAGCTCGGCTAGCTCAGCATCATTCCCCGTGGACAAGATCGTGTTTTCCTCGATTTGAGAATGCAGCCGTTGCAGCTCTTCCCAGTTGTCCAGTAGCTCTCGAGTGCGGCGGTGCTCGCGCATCAGCTCACCGGCGCGCGCCTGATCCTGGAACAGGCTTGGGTCGCCAATAAGCTGCTCAAGCTCAGCCAGCCTCTCGCGCTTTCTTTCGATGAGTGAAGCGTATTTCATGACGCGGGCATTCTAGCACAGGAAGCATGGTGATGCAAGAGTTGCCCCACGGACAACGCACTGGAAAATGCGTTGGACATTTACGATTTACGATTTACAACCTGGGAAATTCGCGCGCCTGCTCGCGAAAGCGGTCGGCGGCTGTAAGTCAGTTTTCACCTCTGCGGGACAGCGCATGCTGCCCTCCCCGCGCCGTAGGCGCGCTCACTTTGCAAATCGCAAATCACAAATCGTAAATGAGTTGTGTTACATCACGTGCCGATAACTATGTGTTGGAATCGCTTTTTTTCTTGGGACACCTGTGGGGGAAGGGGGGTCATGCCCTTTTTCCATCTCCTTGCGCATACGTTGCATGCGACGTTTCAAGGTTTGGATACGGCGGCCATCATAATCACGCAGCAGAGTGCGCAGTTCTTCTTCACGACGCGAACTTTCTTCCTCTCTGACCGGGTGCATGGCCACCAGCATAATGAGGCGCTCCCTCGTTTTTTGGGAGAAATCGGTTCGAGCGGTCAGGAAGCTCAACACGCCGATGGTGCGCTCTCCCTCCTTGCCTGCTTCCTCACTGTGTCCGGCGCTCTGCAATGCTCGTGTGTAGCGATCACGCACAGCAAAGTACAGCAGAATGGCCTCGCTATCCCCCGGCGCGGCCGCCAACAAATCCTGCGCGTACTCCAACGCGCGCGTCATATCTCCCGGTTGCTGGCTGAGCGTCGCTTGTCGGACGAATATGCGCAGGTACGTTCGGCGCAATTCCTCGGAGTTCGGCTCAGCTTTCAGCATCTCGTTCAACAGGGTAAGAGCTTGTTCCCCGTTCGGCGCGAGCATCCTCTGCAGCTCAGCTGTGCGCGCGAGCGAGAGTAATTCAACCCTGCGCAACTGCGCCTTTTTGTCGTTCGGCCGTTCTTTTAATACCTGTCCCAACAGCAGAGAGGCCCGCGTCAGTAAGACACCGCGTCCGGGTTGCGGATGCGAGCATCCGAGCTGTTCCCCGCAGGAGCACGACGCGCTGTGCCGTGCCGCTAGCATCAAACTTTGCACTAGTTCCAACCGACCATCGACATCGGTTTTATCCTTTTCTTCCTCCACTATGCCTAGCAGCATCTCATTGGCTTCCTGGCGGCGGGGATGCGTGCCATCCTGCTGCTCTTGGGAATAGAGAGCAGAAGCCAACCCGTTGCAAGCCGTTATGCGGCGGGCAGAATGGGGCGCGAGCTGGTTGAGGGCACGACGGTAATAGGTTTCAGCGGTATCATAATCACCGGTCTGCAGGGCGATGGAAGCAAGGATGAGGCAAGCTTCAGCCATTTTCTCGGAGCCCCTTTGAGCCCCTGCCACGATCTGCTCATAATATGGCATGAGATCCTGAATCAGTCGAGCATCCGCTCGTGAGGGGGGCAAAAAACCTTCGTCGGCGCCGCCTTTGCCGACCATACCGGCAAAGATACGTTGCAGAGAGGCATCTGCTATTTGTGCATTGCGCTCGGCAAGCTGGCGCTGCTCACTCTCGCTGCGCCACGATGCCCGAACACGTACGTAGCTCGTAATCATCGTGACGAACAGCAGCACCATGAGAAATGCCGCGGCATGGCTCCACGCCGCAATAGCCGGCTTGCGGCGTATCCACATGATGTATCGGCGCAGGCGGCTGGCAGGACGTGCCACCACTGGCTCTCCATGCAGAAAACGCCGTAGATCCTCCGCCATATCCGCCATGGTCGCGTAGCGATCTTTCGGGTGAAAGGAGATGCTCTTGTTAATGATGGCACCGAGTTCTCCGGCTTTTTTGAGGGGCGGTAGAGGATCTGAGCATATGCGGCGCACCAGTTTGCCCGGTTCAGTTTCACGGAACACAGGGTTGCGCGTGATGAGCTCATAGAGCGTGAGTCCCAGGCTGTATTGATCGCCGGCAAATGAATTTTCGCCGCGCAGCAAACGCTCCGGAGGCATATACCGCAGTGTCCCGTCATGTGTCTGTGTCACCAGCGGAGCATCCTCCCCGGCATTGAGCACCGTGGCCAGTCCGAAGTCGCTCACGTGCACCACTCCCTCATCATCCAGCAACAGGTTGCCCGGTTTCACATCACGGTGCAAGACGCCATGCTCATGCGCGTAGGCGAGGGCCTCTGCCGCTTGCAATCCCACTCGAGCGACGGCTTGCTCATGCGAGATATTCGGAAAGGCACGGCGTAAGTTCCCCGCACGGAGTCCGCGCCCGTGTACGAGACTCATCACGTAGTATCGCCAAGGTCCTTCTTTCCCGGCGCCGAACACCTCAACGATGTTTGTGTGACGCAGACCGGCGATGAGCTTGGACTCGTTCTCAAAAGCCTCGCTGTGCTTCGTATCAGAACTCCACGATGGAGAGAGAATTTTGACTGCTACTTCGCGTTGCAAGCTTTGCTGCGTGGCTCGGAACACAGTACCCATGCCGCCACTGCCCAACTTTTCGCCAAGTTGGTAGTCGCCTAGATTTTTCGGATAGTCAAAAACGTTGTGCGCAGCGGCACTGCTGCTTTTGCCCAAGTCCTCCATCTGAACGAGGGAAGGCAGTAATTCCATGAGTTCAGCCTCGTAGTCGGGATGTTCGGCTGCATATCGTTCCGGGGTTGTTGAGTCTCCACGGCGTAGCATCTCGAGGAAATTTTCCGTGAGTTCAGCAACTATCTCTTCTCTGCCGGGGGACGAGCTTTCCATGGCGTAGCCAAGATAGAATTCAGAACCAATTTCAATTACAGCCGCTTTTCTTCCTCGAGCAGGAGATCGCGGAAGCGCTTCAGCGCGCGAACATAGCGGATGCTGGATGTCTTCTGAGTAATACCCAGTACGGCAGCGCATTCCGCATTGCTCAATTCTTCAAAGTGTCGGAGCTCCAGAATCTCGCGGTCGATTTTTGGGAGCTGCTGAAGCACGCGTCTCGTTGTGGCCTGACGTTCCAGCCGTTCCATGTGTGTGCGCGGGCTGGAGATGGTGTCGGCAAACTGTGCCCACGCGTCGGTATAATCGCTGCGATCGGGGTCGGTCGGTGCAAGTTCCACCTCTTTCATGGCATCGCGCTTTCCGGCAGCCAGATGCTTACGCTCCATATCAGCCAATGTTTGCAGAGCAATGCGCCGCATCTTCACATACACGGGCAAATCCCCGGGCTCACGTAAGAAATTGATTCGCCGTCCGCATGCCAGGTAGGTTTCCTGCACCAGATCATCCACTCCCATGCGTCGCTGCAAACTCTCCGGCATACGGGCTGCCAGCGTGCGCGTAATGCGCTCGCAATGCTCCTGCCAGATCTCCGTCAACCACAAGGAAGCAGGGGGATCGGGAACGCTATCACCGGACTGGTTCATGATGAAATTATTCGGTAGGCTTTTCCTCGCGCAGGTCACGCGCCATGAGTTCTTGCAAGGCAAGCTGCGCAGGTTTGCCCTCGTAGAGTATCTCGTACATAGCATCCGTGATCGGCGTGCGCACGTCCAACTTGCGAGCAAGCTGATACGTGGATAGTGTGTTGGGGATGCCTTCCACCACCTGCCCGACGCGTTGCTGGCATTCCGACGCAGGGATACCTTTGGCGATGAGCCTGCCGGCAGTCAGATTGCGGCTGTGTTCCGAATAGCAGGTGACCACGAGGTCTCCCATCCCGGAAAGACCCATGAAGGTTTCCATGCTGCCGCCGTGGGCCATGCCGAGGCGGGTCATTTCCGCCAGGCCGCGGGTGGCAAGAGCAGCGCGTGCGTTGTCACCAAGCCCTAGTCCCGCGCATATGCCGCTGGCCAGAGCAAAGACGTTCTTCACGGCGCCGCCCAGTTGCATACTTACAATGTCAGTGCTTGTGTAGATGCGGAGGAAATGGGTGCTCAAACGCTGCTGTACCGCTGTGGCCAGTTCAATATCCTCAAATCCCACTAAGGTGAGACTCGGCAGCTCCAGCACGATATCTTCTGCATGATTCGGCCCCGAGAGCACGCCTACTGGCTGCGGCAGAGTGACGTTCAGTATCTGGCTCATCAGCAGGCAAGTGTCCTTCTCGATGCCTTTCGTACAGCTCACAATGACCGCATTATCAGCCAATTTCACTTTCGCTAAGCTCTGTGCTACGCTGCGCATCACCACGCTGGGCACCACGACGATCACCAAATCTGCTCCGGCGACATCTTCCCACCGGCTCGTCACTTGAACGTGCGGCGGCAGAGGTTTTGCTCCCGTCACACGGCAAAGGCTCAGTCGTGTCTCGCGGATAATGGCCGCTTCCTCTTCGCGATAAGTCCAGAGGACAACATCGCCGGGGTTGCAGGAAGCAGTGAGGGTGAGGGCCGTTCCCCACGCACCGCCACCGATGATGACTGTTTTCTTAAATGGAGCGTGCATATTATTTCTTTTTGGAAAAAGCTTTCGGCTCAGTGCCGTTGGCGATGCGGCGCAAGTTCTCGCGGTGGCGGTAAATGACCAACAGAAGAATCAGGAAAAGCACCCCGGGGATCATCCACTCTGCCGGCATGCTCACTCCATCGTTCTTCCCGTAATAATAGCAGGATGCCGCAACCATAACCCCTCCGGCTATCAAACTGGAAAGCGATACGTAGCGCGTAATCGCCATCATGACCAACCATGTCCCCACTGCCCATGCCGCCACCATCGGAAAGGCTCCCACCAGACATCCCGCCATCGTTGCCACCCCTTTGCCTCCGCGAAATCCTAAAAAGCACGTGTACGTGTGCCCCAAAACCAGCGCCACTATCACTCCCAGCAGCAGTCCAATTTGACCTGCGTTGTAAGTTGCCACATCCCACCCCTGCATTTGCAAGACCCCCAGTACCGGTAAGTACCCCTTCAAAAAGTCGAGAACAAACACGGTCACTCCCCATTTGCGTCCCAGGATGCGCGTGGCATTAGTAGCACCGATGTTGCGCGAGCCATGTTCACGCAAATCGATGCCATTCACTCTCCCGGCCAGATACCCGAAAGAAACTGACCCGATAAGATACGCTGCCGCGATGTACAGGATATTTTCTACCACGTTACCGAATTCTACCATAACCCTGTTCCCCTGGCAATGACAAACAACGCGTGTCCTCAACAAATCCACATCCGTCCCAAGAAAAAGCCTGGCCATTTACGATTTACGATTTACGATTTACGATTTGGAAAGTTCGGCGAGCGGAGCTCGCGAAGCTGCAAAGCAAATGCGGACGGGATGTGATGAAGCAGTGATCGGACGCGGTTACAAAGGGGCGGAGGCAGGCGGAGCCTGGCTATTTACGATTACGATTTGCAAATAATGCGCAGCGAAGCTGCGGGGATGCGAAAGCGGAATTTATGGAACAAGGTTAGTTGTTGACTAGAAAGCGCTAGGAGTTACGCTATGCCGAATTATCCATGGTTTGAGCTTCTTGCCGACTTACCTTCTTCATCCATGGGAAAACGCATGGGAAATGGGTTGAATGAGCCCGGAGAAGATTTTCTTGGGACGGATGTGCAACAAATCCACATTCGTCCCAAGAAAAATGCCAACCATTGACGATTTCGGAAAAGGCTGTGTTCTGGCGCCGATATCAGAGCAAACGCACCGGGATGAAGTGTCCGAGCATGCCCCCGACATCAACCCACTATTGGAGCGCCTGTTCCGCCAGGAGGAGGAGGTCACCCTTGGGTTTGTGTAAGAGAGGAATTGGGGCGGTAGGGAAAGCGAGTTCAATTGACTCCACTTCTTTATTATCGCTGATGCGGCTTACGATGCGCTCACCGTTATTGGTGACAACGGTCTCTCGGGTATGCTCTTCTTTGGCGCCAGCTTCCATGGCACGGAAAAAAGCGGACCAACGCGGCATGTAGTAGTAGCGAATCAACTCGGAGAGTTGACGGTGGGCGTAATCATTCAATGGGGTGATGCCGGGAGTCCATGTTGTGATTAGACGTCGCAGGTTACGGGTCATTTCACCTTTTGTACCGGCTTCACGTTGCTCGGCGCCTTCCAGGAAAGAGCCAAGCAGAAAACACTCGTGTGTAGCTAGGATGTCTGCCGTCAGCGGAAAAAGCGCCATGAACTCTGCACTTTTTTCTGAAAACTCTTTCTTGTTGTGTGCAGCCGCTTTGCACTGTGACAACAGTTCACGTGCCTTGTCTGACAGCACTTGGCGGCATACATCGGCCAGATCGTAGCGGAAAGCGCTGCTCTGCATCAATTTCCCGTCCTTTTTTGCAGCAGCCAGCATCAGGCGACCCGCTTCGCGCACATCGCCTGGATTGTAGGATACATTGGGGTCGCTCCATGTAGAGACCTTGTTGGCGTCGAGACTGGGACGTGCGCAGAGAATGTTTTCCGGGCATCCTTCCCGCATGCCATCCGGCGAGTACACACTGCGTGCGAGCAAAGAGAGAGCCCGCACCAGGGCAGGATCGGTGCGGCCGTACCGTGAGAGTACCGTACGTTTCAGGAAATCTTCACGGTTGATAGGTTCGCGGTTATTGAGACGTTCAAAGAAAAGTTCGTAGTAGATGGGATTGGTTTCAAGCCCTTCTGAGAGCAACCCGAAACCGGAAGCGCCGTCGGCATTACCCGAGGCCTTTTCCAGGATGCCGAATCCTCCGAATAGACCTTGGTTACCACCAAAGTTTGCCAGCTCGCACCATACGTAGGGACGCCCTTGGTAGTTGCGTGACAGTTCATTATTCTCCGAAAGATCTTTTTCCAGAGCTAAAATGACTGTGTGGTTGGGATCGGTGCCCTTCAGCAGCTCTGCTTCCGGGTTGCCGGCCCACGCTTGAAGGAACCAAATGGATCCCGGTGAAGCTTTCTGCATGGCGATCTGCACTCCTCTGGCGCATCTTTCCAAGTCTGCCCCATCGCTGCATCCTCCTTCGTGAAAGAGGTCACCAACGAAGGCTGTGGCCTTGATGCCATAGACGCTCTCTAAATTTCTGTACCATACCTTTGCCAATTCAGCGAAGGCGGAAGAATCGGGGCGTATCACAGACGGGCGATCATATTCATCCACCCATCGCCCCTGCGGAAGAATGTCTTTTTGGTACTGAGAACAGTCGTGAGGGACAAAGCCAACATAACCCTGTAGAACCGGTTCCATGCCCAGCTCACGGAGTCGGGTGACAATGGAGCGTCCGAGTTTGGCTTCGCTCTCGATGAGTTCAGCTGATACAGGACCACCCTCGCCCTCTAAATTGCCCATATTCAACCAAGCGGAGTAACAGGGATTGGCAACAAACGTGGAGATTGAGGAACGGGCTCCTATATCGCTCAAAAAGCCTTTCCAAACCTTTTCCAGACCGGGTGTAACCAATACGTAGCGAAACCCATTTAACGCAAGGCGGTCAATTTCGTCCAACCAGCGAGAGGGGCTCCAATGTGCGCCAGTGTAGCTAAGTGTGCAGTAATTGAATGCAAAATTCATCGGCAAAGTGGCGGGTACGTCCACCGGCTTCTGAGGCGTCACAAATTGGGCAGCGCTGCGGTTGTCGCCATTCCAAGAGAGGTGGACGTGAGCCAAGTTGCGCAGATAGTATCCGTATGCCCGCGCGCACTCGCGCACGCTCGCCGAGGTGATGAGAATGCTACCTTCCCCTTTGGCGGAGATGACGGGGTTCTTCTTTGCTTTATCAATGCAGAAATTGACGCGACCGGCATATTCCGGAGTGACGCGGTTCACCAGCCCGGCAAGTGCGTCTTGGGAGAAGGCGTTTGTTGCAAGTCCGATCCTTTCGCTTGGCTTACCCGCGCCCCCCTGAGCCACCATTGTTGTCAACGACGCAATACAACACCCTGCAGTGCAAAGCAGAAATGTGATCTTCATGGGAGATAGGCAGGGTAAACGCATTTGAGAGAAGTTAATCAGCAGAGAGAAGGCTCTTATTGACTGATATCATCGTTTATACGTATCAAAAATCATCACAACAGGAGATTCTCGTGAAGGTGGCTCGAAGGAAGTCTCTGCATATATTCATGATCTGAAAAATTTATGCAACGCGCACGTTATCAATAAATCGTAATCCGAAGATGGGAAACGTGCTTTTAGTGCGGTTGCCCCGGGACGAATGGGGGAAATCGGAGCCCCATTATTTCCAGGATCGAACGTTGGAAATATTGTCTTCGTTATCCCTGAGATTTGAGCGCCCATTCCCTTTGCCATCCGGCCCCTGGGAGAAAATGTCGAAGTCCGGGTTGATTCCCTTGCCTGTCTTTCCCTTATCGTTTGGCAGCTCGTAGCCCTGACAGTACCGGTAGGGGTTTCCCCAAGGGTCGATAATGACATAGACCCTCTCTCTGGACTTGCGGCCAGTGACGCGCACTATCTTTCTGATGGCCGGGATTCCGTTGATGGACTCGCGCATACGCTTGATATTGGCCAGGGGGACGATAGATTCACAGTACGGTACGCGAGTCTCATTCGTCTGCTCATCCACGTCCGGTTTCCCATCGCCATCTTCATCGCAGTACAGGGCTTTGAAGAGAATATAGGAACTCCACTCGTCGCCCTCGCCGGCGGGAATGACATCGGCGAAATCCATGCGGTAGCTGTTCATGCCCACTTCCATCTGGGCAACCTGAAGTTCGGCTGTTTTATTCATTTGCCGGTTGTTGACCACTCCGGAAGCTACCCAACCCATGGTGCCCAGAATGGCCAGAATAGCTATCACCACAAATATTTCAACGAGCGTGAATCCGCCCTCGTATCGCGTCGTTCTCTGCATGGCGCAACCCTACACGTTTTTAATGATTTCCATCATCGGCAGGAACATAGCCAGTACGATGCTGCCCACCACGACCGCCAAGCATACAATCATGAGCGGCTCAAGCATGGCTGTCAGAGCCGTTACCGAGTTGTCCACCTCTTCATCATACACCTCGGCGACTCGCATCAGCATATCCGGCAGTCGCCCGGTCTCTTCGCCCACATCGACCATGGATATTACCATCGGTGGGAACACCGGACTCGTCTGCATGGGGGTCACGATGGATTCACCTTCGCGCACGGCATCGTGTATCTTGGTTACAGAGTCGGAGACGATGACGTTGCCGGAGGTGTCACGCGTGATGTTGAGGGCTTGCAAGATGGGAACGCCGGAGGAGACGAGGGTGCCGAACGTGCGTGAGAAGCGAGCCACAGCGTTCACCTGATTGAGGTGACCAAGCTTGGGAAGCTTGAGTAGCAAGGCATCCACCACGCGTCCTCCTTTCGGGGTGCGTCGCCACAGAGTCACAAATACGATGAATATGAACACTATGGCCAATCCCACCACCGCATTGGGTATATAGGGTACGACATCGTCTGCCATGCAGTTGTCTGAGAAGTTGAACACAAACTGCGAGAATGCCGGCAGTTCCATATTTTGTCCCTCAAACATTTCCTTGAACTTCGGCACAATGACCAGCATTAGGAAAACGAGAATTCCTACGGCAATCACCATGATGATCATTGGGTATATCATGGCCGATACCACCTTGCCACGCAGTTTGCCCGCCTTTTCTTCGTACTCGGCAAGACGCTTGAGCACCACCTCCAGTACACCGCCTACCTCACCGGCTTTCACCATGTTTACGAACAGACGGTTGAAGAGTTTCGGGTAGGAAGAAAGAGCGTCTGAAAAAGTAGAACCGCCCTGCACAGCATCCCCCAGCGCACCCAGCGTGGCGCGCAGGTTGGCATTGGGTTCCTGCTTGTGGAGCACTTGCAAGCTCTGCAGCAGGGGAAGACCGGCATCGATCAGCGTGGCAAGCTGACGCGTAAAAATCATCAGCTCCTTACGCTTGATGTTGCCGCCGGCTTTACCTTTGCCGCCTTTCTTTTGCTGTTTGGAGGAGTCTTTTTTCTTGTTTTTGTCAGCCTTGGCAACCATGCTTTTGGACGCAGCTGAGCCAGCCTCCTCACATTCGCGCACCAGGAGCCCTTGAGCGCGCACCATCTCCATGGCGGCTATCTTGCTGTTGGCTTCAACAACTCCAGTACTCTCAGCTCCATTCTGGTCTAGGGCTATGTATTTGAACTTCGGCATATCTTCGGGGGAAAAAGGTTTTCGTTGTGTGGGGGTGTGTTGGTTAGGTGTATCGCAACACCTCTTCTATCGTGGTATGTCCATCGAAAATGTTCTGAATACCATCCTCGCGCAGGGTGTGCATCCCGAGCTCAATAGCCTTTTGCTTCAGCGTGATGGAAGGCACGTTTTTAGTGATGAGCTCACGGATGGGTTCGGAAGCGTTCAATAGCTCGTGGATGCCCTTGCGTCCTTTGTATCCGGTGTTGCCGCATTTGTCGCAGCGTTCGCCGGTGAAGAACTGTTGCTGAGCCAGCAACGCGGGATTGATGCCGAGCTGATTGAGCAGTCCACGCGAGGGGGTGTATGGTATTTTGCAATAGGGACAGATGGTGCGCACCAGACGCTGAGCCAATACCCCGAGCAGGGTAGCTGCCAGCAGGAAGGGTTGCACTCCCATGTCGATGAAGCGAGTTACTGCACCAGCCGCATCATTCGTGTGCAGTGTGGAAAGTACCAGGTGTCCCGTCAGCGCCGCCTGAATAGCAATTTGTGCCGTATCTTGGTCTCGAATTTCGCCCACGAGGATGCGATCCGGGTCTTGTCGCAGGAAAGCTCGCAGTACGCGCGGAAAGGTCACTCCTATTCCTTCGTTGATGGGTACCTGAACGATGCCGTCAATGTCGTATTCTACGGGATCCTCCGCAGTGAGAATCTTGGTGTCTTCGGTATTAATTTCGCGCAGGGCGGCGTAGAGGGTGGTCGTCTTGCCTGAACCGGTGGGACCGGTCACCACGAAGATGCCATTGGGCATGTTCACCGTATCGAGAATATACTCGTGAATGGCTGGGGAGAGGTTGAGATTGTTGAGATCCAGACTCACATTATTACGATCCAAAACACGCATCACCACCGATTCGCCGTGCTGGGTGGGCAGGGAGTTCACACGCATATCAACGTTGTTGTCGCCCACGCGCATCATGATACGTCCATCCTGCGGCACGCGGTGTTCAGCTATGTTCATCCCGGCCATCACCTTGACTCGCGAGATGATGGGAGCGGCCAAGTGAATGGGCGGAGGCGCCATTTCGTACAGTGCTCCATCCACACGGTAGCGTATCTTGAACTCGTGCTCAAAAGGCTCCAAATGGATATCGGACGCCTTTTCCTTGATTGCCTGAGTAATCACCAAATTCACGAACCGGACGATTGGCACGGAGTTTGCTTCTTCTGAGCCATCCAGACTGCTCACGCTCATGTTGACCAGGTCGTTCATCAGGTCACCCATAGCCGCTTCCGTTCCTCCGTAATACTCCGAGATGCGCGCGCGCACCTCGTAGTCTGCCGCCACATACAGGTAAATATCCTTTCCGGTGACGATGCGCAGGTCATCTACTGTCTGTGGATTGAGCGGATCCTCCAAGCATACGTAAAGCCCCTCGCCTTCGCGGTATTCCACGGGCAGGGCTCCGTTCAGACGCGCTTGCGCGGCGGGAAGCATGTCGAGAACTTCCTGGGATGGCACAAAGCCTTCCAAGGAGATGTACTGGGCGCCTACTTCAGTGGCGATGACATTCCAGAAGTCTTCCGGCGAGGAGATAATGCCGAAGTCGAGCAAGGTTTCCCAAAGTTCCTTGCCGCTATTGGACATTTCTTCCACGACATCCCTAGAGAGCGCGTTGTCCATAAGACCTGCGTTGATAAAGACGTCCAAAGCCAGTTGGGTATCCATATGTTCAGTAGAGTAAGTGGTGAGGGTGGGGTTAGCTTGCGTCGCCGGTAGTTACATGAATGACCTCGTCGGCAGAAGTACGTCCGGCCAACACCTTGCGGATGCCATCTTCGCGCAGGGTTCGCATCCCCAGCTCGCGGGCACGTTTGCGCAGCTGAGCAGATGAGAGATTGGAGTTGATCAACTCGCGTACATCGTCTGATATTTGGAAAATTTCAAAGATACCCATTCGCCCCTTCATACCTTTGCCGCGGCATTTTTCACAGCCGCCGGGGTGTGGCACCTTGACGATGCGATTCATTTCGATGCCCAGCATATGAGATTGCTTTGGGGTAAGCCGTCCGTCCATCTTGCAATTGTCGCACAGACACCGACAGAGACGCTGTGCCATGATGGCGCGCACGGCGGAGGCGATGAGAAAGCGATCCACTCCCATGTCGGCCAGACGGGCCACAGAAGAGGGAGCGTCGTTTGTGTGCAAGGTGGAAAGCACTAAATGTCCGGTCATGGCTGCCTGGATAGCGATACTTGCCGTTTCTCCGTCACGAATCTCACCGACCATGATAATGTTGGGAGCTTGGCGGAGCATGGCTCGCAAGGCTGCGGCGAAGGTCATGCCGATGTCGGAGCGGATCATAACCTGATTGATGCCGGGCATCTCATACTCCACCGGATCCTCGGCTGTGATGATTTTTTTGTCGGGGCGGTTCAGGTGGTTCAGGCAGGCGTAAAGCGTGGTGGTTTTTCCCGAACCGGTGGGCCCAGTCACCAATATCACGCCATCAGGCAGAGTGACCAGCCGGTCGAAGGTTGCTTCATCATCTGACAGGAAACCGAGCTGGGGTAGACCGAGCTGCAGGGCGGATTTATCCAAGATACGCATCACGACTGATTCTCCGTGGTTGGAAGGCACGGTGCTCACACGCAAGTCGATGTGCGAACCGTCCTTCAAATCCATTTCGATGCGACCATCTTGGGGAATTCTCTTCTCGGCAATGCTCATGGTGGAACTCATCACCTTGATGCGCGCCACGATGGAACCAAGGAGCTTCTTGGGATGGTTCGCTACCTCGATAAGCCTGCCATCAACACGGTAACGGAAGCGCACGCGGTCCTCCATCGGTTCGATGTGAATATCCGAAGCTCGCATGCTGTGAGCTTCGTTAAACATGTTGTCGATAAGTTCAATGATGGGCGCCTCCTCGTCCTGTCCGCCGACTTTCTTTTCCGGATAGTACTTATCAAGCGCTTTTTGCAGGGTATCCTCCGCTGCCACGAAAAAGCTGACATCCCTGCCAAGTATTTGGGACAGGCTGTCCATGGTTTCCATCGCAAAAGGATCCGCCACAGCTACCTGCAGCGAGTACCCGTCATCGCCTATGGGAAGAAAATGCAAACGTCTCGCGATCTCCGGTTGAGCCTGCGCTAGCGTGGTTGGGTCAACTTCAAAGGCGTTCAAATCAACAAATTCCAAGCCTGAACTTGCTGCCGCTACCTGCGCTACGTAGTCGCGGGTGAGCAATCCTTGATTCACCAGATAATCTAACACGCTCTCCGTGATGCCGATTTGTGCGCGGGCATTTTCCACCGTTTCGGTGTTAATGGCACCATTTTCAACCAGGAGTTCCAGCAGGTATTGTTCGTTCGAGTACACGGGTAAAGTAAGGGAGATGCGAGAGGATGAAACACGCCGGAATGACGTGTGTCTCCCGAGCGTCTCCCACTCTACACCAAATCTCGCGCAGAGTCAATCTCGCAGTTCAAAAAACTCGTCTGAAAGGAAAAAAATCACATCCGTCCCACGAAAAACGCGAATCATTTGCAATGTTGGAAAATGCAGTTGTCCTGGCGCGCGAATTCCTCAGATTGTAAATCGCACATCATAAATCGTACATAGGCAGACCCGTCTGCCCCCGCCCCCGCCGCTTCCTAACCACTCCCGCGCACGGCTTGAAAATTCCGCGTCGCTTCTAAAGCTTGCCTCACGAGCTTTGCTTCGGAGTCGCCTCACGACTCTTTACCCCTGTGGGGCAAAAGCTACGCTTTTGGCCAAACTGCCTTACACCGTCGACAGTTTTCACCCTGCGGGGCAGCCCTGCGGGCTGGCTATGGCTAATTGGCCTTCCAGCCGTCGGCCGCTTTCGCCTTTCCGCGCAACGCGCGCTCACTTTCCAAATCGTAAATAGCAAATGGCAACCCTGGTTGCACGAGTTTGAAGAAATTTTTTTGGACAAATGTGGGGAAAAATAAAAAAATGATCCTACTCGGGAACTCCGAGATTGCCAAGCAGCTTTTTTTGAGCTATAGTGAAGAGCACAGTTCTACTACGACTATGGCAGTTCCTCTCAAGAAACCCGCTGTCCCCTCTTCCCCTGCACGGCGCCTGTTGAATACCGGAGCAGCTCCTTTAAGAACCGTTCGTCTCAAAGGGATCAATGGGAAACCCATCGTTCCCGCGCTGCGCACTCAGTCCCCGGTTGTTCCCGCTCAGGAGGGGGAGTCGGCTCCTGCATCCCCCGACCCGATCCAGATCCCTCCCGAGGTGGAGGCTCCTGCTTCTGAACAGGCACCGGTGGTGCAAAGTGCGGATCTTGCTGAGGAAGAGGCACGCCGCGCTGCTGAGGAAGAGGCACGCCGCGCTGCTGAGGAAGAGGCACGCCGCGCTGCTG
>CANPYO010000054.1 GCA_947588645.1 uncultured Akkermansia sp.
CAAGCGTTCCCCGATGACAGCTTTGGCAGATGGTTATGCCTCGCTTCTGGACATTGTGGCGGACATCATTCTCAAGATGCAGACGCCGGATCAACTTACGGCGGCATACGACAAGCCGGGAATCGTGCTTATCGATGAGGTGGAGACGCACCTGCACCTCGAATTGCAGCGGCTCGTGATGCCCATCCTCACCTCTCTTTTCCCGAGAATACAGTTTATTGTCACCACTCATTCTCCCTTCGTTCTCTCGTCGATCGGCAATGCTGTGGCATTTGATTTGGAGAAGCGCGAACCGCTCGACAACGCGGATGAGTACCCCTACGAGTCGCTGACCGAGGGCTATTTCGGGGTTCAGGACACACCGGCCGCCATCACGGATAAACTCCGACGTGTTCGGGAACTTATCCGGGGAGGAGACATCACTGCAGAGCAAAAGGAAGAGCTGGGAGAACTCGCATCCGTCCCAAGGAAAAGCATCTCCAATAGGTAGTTAACGATACATCATGTAGCAACTGTAAGATGCTGACCATTTACGATTTACGATTTACGATTTACGATTTGAAAAATTCGGCGAGCGGAGCTCGCGAGCTGCAAAGCAAATGCTAAGCGGAATTTTGGAAGCCGCGATCGGACGATGGTTAGAAAGGGGCGGAGGCGGCGGATGCCGCTTATGTACAAAACGCCCGACGGCCCCGGTTGTTGCTTCGGAGTCGCCTCACGACTCTTGCCTCAAACTCGCCCCACGAGTTTTCGCCCCTGCGGGGCAAAAGCTGCGCTTTTGGCCAAACTGCCTTACGCCGTCGGCAGTTTTCATCCCGTTGGGACAAAAGCTATCGCTTTTGGCTAATCGACCTTACGGCCGTCGGTCGCTTTCAGGGTGCACGCGTCAGCGGGCAGTAAGGGTGGTTGGACAGCGTGAAGGCGCTGCCCCGCAGGGGCTCACTGGCAGGGTGGTGCCAGTGAGCCATCGTACATCGTACATCGTACATCGTAAATGCCTACGGTCTCCCGCCCTGCCTCCGCAAGGGGGCAGGCTCCGGGGCTGATTTTTTGTGTTGACATTCTCATTGTGTAGTGCTTTAATGCCGCCAAGGATGTAACATGTCCTTGTCATATTAAACGAATTTCGCCCGCCGGGGGTTGCAGCCCATTCCAAACCGGCGGGCGGTCTTTTTATATTTGCGATTTGCAAAGCTCGCGCGCTTGGTGGCGCGGGATTTAGCGCCTCTTTCGTGGTTGCCTCTTTTGTTGGATTGTGCTAAACTCCCCTCACCGGTTCTGCAAAAGCCGGCAACTTGAAAAATGAGTACAGTAGTAGTAAACATGCTGGCCACAAGCCCTCTGCTTGTGGAATGGGGAATTGAGGCTCTCTACTAAATCGTAGATCGTACATCGTACATCGTAAATGCCTACGGTCTCCCGCCCTGCCTCCGCAAGGGGGCAGGTGTCGGGGCTATTTTTTTGTCTTGACTTTTTCACTTGCTTATGCTCTAATGAACCCATCGAAAGATTACTGCTTCTTTCATTTTTCACTACCCGCCGGGGCGTTGCAGCGCTTAACTCGGCGGGTAGCTTTTTCAGCGCACGTGTCCCAAGGAAAAGCCTGACCATTTACGATTTACGATTTACGATTTACGATTTGGGAAAGTTCGCGCGCGTTGCGCGGGGAAGTGGAGGGGAACTCCGCGGTAAGAGGAGGGAACTCCGCAGTAAGGGGCGAGGCGCCTAGCGGCGCCTATGTGCGAGGTACGATGACTCACAGCCGCCCCACGGCTGTTCGCCCTTCGGGCAAAAGCTGCGCTTTTGTCCAAACTGCCTTACGCCGTCGGCAGTTTTGTACGATTTGGAAATTCGCGCGCCTGTGGCGCGGGCGCGCGGAGCCAGATCGGGAGGTGAATCGCGAAGCGACGATCGGACGTAGTTAGAAAGCGGCGGTGGCAGACGGGGTCTGCCTATGTACGAGGTACGATGTACGATGTACGATTGCCAAGTTCGCGCGCGTTGCGCGGAGGAGGCGGAGCGGGGGCAAAGCGGAATTTTGGAAGCCGCGATCGGGGGTAGTTACAAAGCGGCGGGAAGACGGGGGCTGCCCATTTGCGATTTGCGATTTGCGATTTGGAAATTCGCGCGCCTGTGGCGCGGGCGCGCGGAGCCAGATCGGGGGGTGGATCGTGAAGCGACGATCGGACGTAGTTAGAAAGCGGCGGTGGCAGACGGGGTCTGCCTATGTACGATGTACGATGACTCATTGGCACCACCCTGCCAGTGAGCCCTTCGGGCAAAAGCTGCGCTTTTGTCCAAACAGCCTTACGCCGTCGGCAGTTTTGTACGATTTGGGGAGTGAGCTCGCGGTGCGCGGGGAGGATGGTTGGCGCGGCGAGGTAATTTTTTATTCGGTGAGGAGTTTTTCCAGCAATTTTTGGGAAGATGAGGCAAGAGCAGTGGGGTCATCCAGCATTCCGGCAAGCAACAGGGAAGTATTTACCACCTCGTTAGCCAGAAGAAGAGCCAGCTCGGGATCATCTTTCTGCAGGACAGCCAGTTTTTGGATGAGAGGGTTGGACGGATTGAGGACAAGCTCAGGATGACTCTCCGGCACAGTTTGTCCCATGGCCTTCAGGTAGGCCTTGATTTCGGGAGACACGTCGTTTTCTGCTTGTAAGGCGATAGCCGGAGCAGCGGACACACGATCGCCGGTGGACACGCGTGAAAGCTTGTCTTTAAAGGTCTCTGTGAACCAATCGGTGAGGGATTTGGCTTGCTCTGCATCAAGCGAAAGGGAGTCGGGTTGGTCGTCCAGCGGAGGCAGGTCAAGGTTGGCGCGGCTAATGTTTTGAAGCTCTTTGTCGTCCACTTTGATGAGGCTGTCGATGACAAATTGGTCACCTCCGTCGGTAAAGAAAGCGACCTCGAAGCCACGCTGCTTCAGGGCATCCAGGTAGGGGGAGTTTTCCAACTGAGCACGGGAAGCGCCAAAGAGCACATAGATGGCTTTTTGGTTTTCCTTCATGCGGCTGATGTAGTCTGGGAAAGAGGTGAGCTTGCCCGGTTCAGTGAAGGTGGATTCGAAGCGTAACAGCTTACCGAGAGCCTCCTTATGTTCCCAGCTTGTGACCACGCCCTCTTTGAGGAACCGGGAGAACTGTCGCCAAAACGATTCGAACTTGTCCGCATCGGATTTGGCGAGCTCTTCCAGATGCTTGATGAAGCGCTTGGTAATAATGCCGGATATTTTGCGCAACAGCGAGTTATCCTGGAGCATTTCACGAGAGATATTGAGCGGCAGATCATCGCTATCCACCACACCCACCAGGAAACGAAGCCACTCCGGAAGTAAGTTCTCTGGCTTGCTGTCAATAAGTACCTTGTGGCAATAGAGCGACACCTGCGGTTCGCAGCGACCAAAACCCATGGCTTCCGGATTTTCCGTCGGCACAAAAAGCACGGAATTGAGAACGATAGGGGCATCGGCACTGAAGTGCATCTGACTCATCGGATCGCTGTCTGTGTGCGCAATGAAATGGTAGAAGGCGTTGTATTCTTCCGGGGTGACGTCCTTTTTATTTTTCATCCAGATGGCTTGCACGGTGTTAAGGTGCTCGCCGTTGAAATCTATGGGGAAACTGACGAAATTGCTGTACTTTTCAACGATGTAGCGCAAGCGGTTTTGCTTAGCGAATTCTGCGGCATCTTCCTTGAGATGAATGACAATGGAGGTGCCGCGGGGTGTATCCTCCGGTGCCTCCTCCAGCGAGTATCCCTCTTGACCGTCGCTCACCCAGCGCACCGGAGTGGCTTCCGGCTGCCACGAGCGAGAACAGACTTCCACTTTGTCCGCCGCCATGAAGACGCTGTAAAAACCCACGCCGAACTGGCCGATGAGGTCTTGAGGTCCGTTCTTCCCTTCTTTAGCCATTTCCAAAAATTTCTTGGTGCCGGAATGGGCAATGGTGCCCAGGAATTCCACAATTTCGTCGCGAGTCATCCCAATGCCGGAATCCGCAATGGTCAACGTGCGTTTATCCTCATCTGAGGTAATGCTCAAACGCAGTTCTCGCTCAGGCTGGTAAACGGTTGATTCCGTGAGCTGCTTGAAACGCAGTTTTTCGCATGCATCCGAGGCATTGCTCACCAGTTCTCGCACGAAGACCTCGCGATCACTGTAAAACGCATGAATGACAATGTCCAACAATTGCCTGACTTCCGTTTGAAACGCTTGCTTTTCCATAGCTGTGGTTGACTTGACCTCATTGTATGCACATGCCCCAAAACGTCAAGGGCGAAGTCCTGCGCTGACGCACATCCGTCCCAAGAAAAAGCGACCCCAACACGCAATTCATTTACGATTTACGATTTACGATTTACGATTTGGAAAGAATGCGCAGCGGAGCTGCGGAAAAACAGCCGGCGGCTGCAAGGTCGTTTGGCCAAGCCGCAAGGCTGCCCCTCAGGGGCGAAAGCTCTGCTTTTGTCCAAGCCCCCTCCGAGCCCTCGGGGGGCTTTCACTGCCTTGCTCAATCATCAATGGTTTGAGCCTCTTGCCGGCTTATCTTCTTCATCCGTGGGAAACGCGTGGGAAATGGGTTGAGTGAGATCGGAGAAATTTTATTGGGACACGTGTGGGAACGAACATGAAGATCGCAATAGCTGCCACCACGCCTGCTTCAGCTTTGCTTCCTCGCGCTGCAGGCGCGCTCACTTTCGAAATCGTACGTCATACATAAGCAGACTCCGTCTGCCCCCGTCGTAAATGCCATGGCATGGCAAATTTGCCCTGCCATGGCGAAGATTCGGCTTGCCAGAAAGGGAGGAAATAGGTATGCTCAGGACGATATGAGTAAGGAAACGACACCGGATCAGGAGAAGACGCGTGCGCAGAGGCAGCGAGCGCTGGATGCGGCCATGCTGCAGATTCAGAAAGATTTTGGGGAGAACGCCATCATGCGGCTGGGCGACCAGAAAAAGATGGAAGTGGATGTCATACCGACAGGGAATCTGCTGATCGACCGGGCGTTGGGGGTAGGAGGATTCCCGCGAGGAAGGGTGGTTGAAATATTTGGCCCGGAATCATCTGGCAAAACGACGTTGACGCTCACCGCAATTGCGCAGGCTCAGAAGGCCGGTGGGTTGGCTGCTTTCATCGACGTGGAGCACGCACTGGATCCGTCGTATGCGGCAAAGTTGGGGGTGAGTTTGGATGACTTGCTCGTGTCGCAGCCGGGGAGCGGGGAAGAGGCGCTGCAGATATGCGAGGCGTTGGTGCGCTCCAACACCATCGACGTGATCGTGGTGGATTCGGTTGCAGCCCTGGTGACGCGGCAGGAGCTGGAAGGAGATATAGGCGACAGCACAGTGGGCGCGCAGGCCAGGCTGATGAGCGCCGCATTGCGTAAGCTCACGTCACTTATAGCCAAGGCTCGCACGGTGTGCATCTTCACCAACCAAATTCGAGAGAAGATTGGGGTGATGTTCGGCAACCCGGAGACCACGCCCGGCGGGCGAGCTCTGAAATTCTACGCTTCGGTGCGCTGTGATATACGGCGCATAGGGCAGATTAAGGGAACAGATGGCGCCGTGGTGGGCAATCGCACCAAGCTGAAAGTGGTAAAAAACAAGGTGGCGCCACCTTTCACGGAATGCGAGTTTGACATCATGTACAATGAGGGCATATCCTCTGTGGGCAGTCTCATTGATTTGGCGATGGAGTACGACATCATCCAAAAGCGAGGGTCGTGGTTCAGCTATGATGGCGCTCAATTGGCGCAGGGTCGCGATGCAGCCAAGGACGAATTGCGCCGAAATGAGCAGCTTTATGCCGAAGTAGAGGCAAAGGTGCGGGCTAAACTCGACGAAAAGAAATAGCATCCTCCTCACGGGTAGATTCCCAAATCGTGCCTCGTACATCGTGAATAGGCAACCGCATTGGAAGCGCGGTTGCCTTGTTGGACTCGTTCTGCATTAGTTGAGAGTGGGCTCTTCCATCACCTCCTCCGGCCAGAGAGCACGGGTGATCATGAACTCCTCCCATGCGAGCAGGATGTACTCGAAGACGGCAGGATTCACTTCAAAGCGGGTAATTGAGTGATCTGCATGGGGGCAGAGAAGGAACTGCACATCATTGCCGAGGCGTTGCCATTCTTTGCAGAACCACTCGCGCAATTCGTAATCCAGCAGCGGATCGTGCATGCCGTGAACGCAGAAAAGAGGCGGTAGTTTTTTTCGCAGCAACTCGCAGGGATTCACGCGCTCGGGGTTGGAGCTGTCCAAATGAATGCAGAGGGGACGCGCTTCCGGAGCCTCGGTGTCGACAATGCCACGGAAAATAGCGAGAGCGCAAGGAGACAGGGGAAGGACATCGCGTTTGCCGATTTGCCAGAACTTACGTTTGTGGATGATAGGTTGCATGCCGGCGTTGAGGGCCATGAGGCCGCCGGCATCCTCGCCCGCCAAGGTGATGCGGCGTGGGTCAATGCCGAGACCGGGGGCGTTGTCGTGCACCCAACGCCAGACGTCGATGCCCTCCAGAATAATTTCGTCGGCAGCCACTTCGAAGTGGTCGTAATTGCGATATTCCGGGATAACGCAAACGATGCCGCGGTGGGCGAGGTGCAGGGCCCAGGCAGCAAAGTCATCCGCTCGGTCGTGAGACCACATTCCGCCGCAGAAAAAGACGACGGCCGGGCGAGGCTGTTGCAGAGAATGGTCGGGAGGTGTGAAGATGAACGCGCGCAGACAAAAGCCATCTGCAAAGCGCTTCCAAACAACGGAGGGGACGGAACAGAGCAACTCGTGATTGCTGCGCGCGGACTGCGCGCGATATTGGCCGGTAAATGGCGTCATACCCACACATGAGTATGCAATTTTCTTGCCAAAAAGGCAAGTCTGATGTATGAATTGAAGAGCGATGAGAAAACTTTTTGCAGCCATTGTAGCAGTCGCAATAGCATGGGGCGGATTAGCCGCAGCTCAGCAGGCTCCGGCATCCCCGGCTCCTCAAGTGAATGGCAACTTGCAGGTGACGCCGGATGGCATTGCTACTCCGAATCAGCAGAAGGCGCGCTCGCTCGCTGACACTACCTACAACACGTGGCGGCTGAGTGTGCAGCGCGGAGATGAAACGGCGTGGCGTAACAGCACCTCCACGGCTCGACAGATGAAAGTTCGCAACCTCATTATCTCGGAGCGTGGTAGTTTCCCTCGGGATTTTTTCCGCAGTGCGCAGCAGGCGCCGCCACTGGAGAATTTTCACTACGTAGGTGCACTCAGTGGGTGCAATGGGCGAACAATGGCTGCTACTTATGTGGGGAAGATGCAGTTGGGCGATGCCGTGGCGAAACAGAATGCCTTTGTGCTGGAGTTCGTATATGAGAATGGAAAATGGAGATTGGATCAGACACGATTTTTTGACCTGAGTCGACTGCCTGGCGTGCTCAAAAGACTGCAGGAGCGTGATTTGAATGTACTTCGAGAACAGGATGGATTCCACCCGTACCGCAGTATTCCGCCTGCGCCGCCCGCCTGCGCTAACCCCGAGCTCATCGGCAAGGTGTTCGTGGATTGTCCCGGACGCGAGATCGAGATGCGCATTAATGGCGTGTCCATCCATGAGTTCGATGATGAGCGACGCGCAGATACCATATCCGGTGGGCTGAAGAGAGGCTCCAACACCATCTCCTACACCATCAAGCCGAGCAGCAATGAGCAGGATCATCCGAGCATGGCGATCGGTGTGTTTGTGATGCCGGAGACAGCGGGGAATCATCCGGTGTGCGTGTTCGATCATGTGCTGGATGCTCAGGATGAGGCGAACGGAGGAAGCTTTACCTTCTCGGTGACCAATGAGCAAATCGCCTCCATGAACTCGCAGTACAAGGGAGATCGTCCGCAACCGATGCACGCTGTGCCGCTTAAGCCAAAGCAGGAGATCAAGCGCTGAACGGCTATGGCAACAACCGCTTTCATACCGCAGGATTATTTTCGACGCTACAGTGTGGCGGATATTTTCGGAAGCGGGCAGGAATGTGAAGTGGATTTGGGATGCGGAGACGGGGGGTTCCTGCTTGAAATGGCTCGTCAGCATCGGGAGCGGCTGTATTTAGGAGTGGAACGCCTGCTGGGACGCCTTCGCAAAGTGTGCAGCCGAGCCGAAATGCAGGGGCTGGAGAATGTGCGAGGGGTGCGGGTGGAAAGTCGTTATTTCTTGGAGTGGATGCTACAGGAGGGGTGTGTGCGGCGACTGCATTACCTTTTCCCGGATCCTTGGCCAAAAGAAAGACACCACAAAAAGCGCTTCGTGCAGACGGATACTGTGCCGATCCTGCATCGCGTGCTGGCACCGGAGGGCGAGCTGCTTTTCCGGACTGACCATGAGGAATACTACGACTGGGTGTGCGATATTGTGGGTGGTTCGCCATTATTTCGGCAGGAGGAATGGACAGATATAGCAAGTTATCCGGCCACAGATTTTCAGCGTCAATGGGAGGCGCTGGGCAAAAGCATATATTCAGCACGTTTTGTGCGCATCTCATGAGCTTTACCTTGCACAGAACCGACCCCACCGGCGCGCGACTGGGCACGTTGCACCTGGCGCATGGTGATGTTCCCACGCCCATCTTTATGCCGGTGGGGACACAAGGTACCGTTAAGACATTGCATCCGGTGGAGTTAGAGGAATTAGGCGCGCAGATTGTGCTGGGCAACACATATCACTTGTGCCTGCGTCCGGGGGACGATGTGATACGCGGGTTGGGAGGTCTGCACAAGTTTGCCGGGTGGGAACGTCCCATGCTCACGGACTCCGGCGGATTCCAGGTGTGGAGCCTGGCGCAGCTGCGCAAAATCACAGAAGAGGGTGTGCGTTTCCGCAACCACATTGATGGTGCATACATGATGCTGACGCCTGAGAAGAGCATGGAAATTCAAGCAAATTTGGGAGCGGATGTAGCCATGCTCTTTGATGAGTGCCCGCCGTATCCTTGCGACCGCGCATATGCCGAGAAATCCATGGGTTATACGTTGCGTTGGGCGGCGCGTTGCAAGTCATGGGTGCAGGAGCACAGTCCCATGAGTGGCAATGCTCCGCAGCAGCACTTCGGCATTGTGCAAGGATCTGTGTTTGCAGATTTACGCCGTTCCTGCGCCGAACAACTTGCGGAGATGGAGTTTGATGGCTATGCCATTGGTGGCGTGTCCGTGGGTGAACCGGAGGAGGAGATGCTACGTGCTATTGAGAACACCACTCCCTACTTGCCGACGGGGAAAGCGCGCTACGCCATGGGGTTGGGCACGCCGGTGCAGTTACTGGAAATGATTGAGCGCGGGGTGGACATGTTTGATTGTGTAATGCCTACTCGACTGGCGAGGCATGGCATAGCGCTCACGCCGGACGGCCCGATGCACATCACGAATGAACGCTGGAAAAAGGATTCGCGTCCTATTCACGAAGAGAGTCACCCGCACGTGGCTCGGTTTTCGCGTGCGGCGATACGGCACTTCTTCCGTTCCGGGGAGCTGCTGGCGCAGAGGGTGCTCTCATTCCAAAATCTCCACTTTTATCTACGGCTCATGGAGCAAGCGCGAAGCTCCATCGAGTCTGGACAATATGCTGCTTTTAAAAGCAGATTTATCGCGCGTTACCAAGCAAATCAATTACCATGAATACAATCGCACTCATCCTGGCGCAAGCCGCTGCACAGAACGCCCAAGGCAACCCCATGAGCATGTTTATCACGCTCGGCCTGATTTTTGTCATTTTCTATTTCCTTCTCATTCGCCCGCAGCGGAAGCAGCAGAAGGAACTTAAAGCTCGACAAGATGCCCTGAAAGTCGGCGATAAGGTGATCACGGCAGGCGGAATTTTCGGTATTGTGCGCGAAGTGAAAGACACAACCGTGCGCCTGGAGGTAGCCCCCAATACCGTTATCAAAATCGTCAAGAGTCAGGTGGTGCAGACCGTCGGTAAGGACGGATCGCCGGAGGAGTAAAGGTTGATGCAGGGCAAACGCCATTTACGATTTACGATTTACGATTTACGATTTGTGAAGTTCGCGCGCGTTGCGCGGGATGCGGAGCGGAGGCAGGCGGAGCCTGCCTATGTACGATTTACGATGGACGATGTACGATTTGAATTATAGCGCGCCAGGGGTGCGGGAATTTGGGAATCCCTCGGGCAAACGCATTAGAAAATGCGTTTGCTATGTATGATTTATCAATATTTTGATACGTATAAACGATGATATCAGTCAATAAGAGTATTTTCTCCGTCGATTAACTTCTCTCAAATGCTTTTGCCGTGAGCTTTATGCAGACCGTTTGGACCATCGAAGATTTGGAGGCGCAGATCGATGCGTTGCCCATACCTCGGTTAGGGGTGGTTGGCAATCCGGTTGCTCATTCGCTATCGCCGGCCATGCAGATGGCGGCCATGCGTGTGGCGCACATCAATGGTTCGTACGTACGCATCCTCTGCCCGAAGGAGCCTGGGGCGTTCCGCAACCTTGTGGAACGTCTGAGAGGGTTGGGATTTCTCGGGGTCAATGTAACGGTGCCTTTTAAGCGGGAGGCGCGAGCCGTTGCCGACGAAGTGGATCGTCTTTCTGATCTGAGCGGAGCGACAAATACGCTCGTCTTCCGCGGGGAGAAAGTTGAGGGTTGCAATACGGATGGTCCGGGCTTTGAGCGTGCGCTGGCAGCACACTGCGGCAGACAACTCGCGGAGGAACGCGTCCTGATACTCGGGGCGTGTGGTGGGGCGGGCAGTGCATTGGCAATGCAATGTGCGCTCAGCGGTTGCCGGAGACTCGTCTTGGCAAATCGTCCGCGCCCGGAGCTTGAGCAACTGGCCGTTCGACTTCGCCATGTAGCCCCGAGATTGGATATTTTGACCTGCTCGGTGTATGAGGAGCAGGAGATGCACGTGGCTGCACGGGATGCCGATATCATCGTGAACGCCACGAGTTTGGGTCTGTCTGCCGGGGATCCACTGCCGATAGCAGCTGAAATACTGCACGAGAAGCATGTTGTCTTCGACCTTATCACGCACTCGACACCGTTGCAGCAAGCTGCTGCTGCGGCTAAATGTCGTGTGTGTGACGGACGTGATATGCTTGTGGGACAAGGTGCGCTCTCCTTTGAAAAGTGGTTTCACAAGGGGGCGAATGAGAAGGCTATGCGCGAGGCAATTAGCGGATGAGGAGTTTGGCTCCTTGAACGTGCAGTTGGCGCGATTCCTCCGCATAGCCGAATGAACCTTGATCCGGCACGTCCGGATCGGTTCGGTAGTGGCGATGAATGGTCGGCGATATATGCATGAATCGCACGATCGCTCGCCCTACCGCCCGAGCATAGGTGCGCGCTCCGGCGTCCGTAGCGAGAAAAGAAGCGTGGGCTCGGTTGTCGAGAAAAGCCGACTCTACCACAGCAGCGGGGATTCCTGCGTCATCGCAGGCGTTCAACCAGCCGGCGGCTCGTTCGGCATCCACGCAGCGGATTTCCGTTTGGCAGCCGCGTCCGGCGTTGGGCATGCCGTGATTGAGGATATCGCGTTCCATGGTGGAGCGCAAAGCCTCTGCAAGCTCTGCGCCATTGTATCGGTTGCGCAGGATGACGGATGGCGAGGCCCCGGTTTTCCAGCGATCACCGGAGTTGTTATGGTGCAGGAACACGACGCAGGCGGCACGGTTGTATATGGCATAGTCGGAGCTCACCATGCCCGAAGCCACACGATCCGGGAAATAGTGAGAGGGGTAGCGCTCGGCGTTGGTGTCCGGGTGGCGCAGATAGGTGATGGCGGATTTTTTGGCGTAGGAGATGAATGGTTCACTAGTGGGAGGATTGCCGCGGTTGACGATGACGCAACGGTATCCGGCGCGCCGCACTTCTTGCTTCACCACATTGGCGTATTGATGCCAGAATTCGCATTCACGCAGTACACGGCCGTTCACGGCTCCCGGTGTGCTGGCTCCCGGCAAAGTTAAAGAATGTCCGATATCAAGGACGACAAGCCGCGAGGTATGTGAGCCGCGGGGCACCTGGCTGCATGCGACTAGCGCTCCTGCGCACAGACAGAAAAAGAGATGGAGGAAACGCATGCCGGTATGATACGGGGGAGGTTGGGATTGGTCAAGTGTGAACTTGACAATGGAGGACGGTATGGTAGAGTGGCGGCATGGAAGATTTGGTGTTACCTCACCGCATTGCGAGCTACGAGTGTGGAGCGGATTTGCTGCTCAGACCGGAGTTCTACCTTTTATTTTGTCAGGAGATGGCGGAGTTGCACGCCTCGCGCAACAAAATGGGCTACGATTGGGTGGCTGAGCATGGGATGATCTGGGTGGAAGTGCAGGGCAACTTCGAACTACTGCGTCGGCCGAAATGGAAGGAGCAGGTGAGTCTGCGCACAAACACCGGCCAGGCTTCGCCTCTGCAAGCGCGCCGATTCGTGGAGATGCGCGATGAGGCGGGCGAAGTCATAGGTCGAGCCGATTTAATGTGGGTGATTATCGATGTGAATACGCGCCGCCCCATGCCGCTGAAACGAGCGGAATTGGATGTGCCGGAGGCCTGTCCGCCGAGTATCACGGCTGAGCCTCTCCAGTTCCCGGAGGATGTTGAGGAACTGGGAGTCGCTCACCTGGTGACATCACGTCGCGATGTAGATTTCAACGGTCATATCAATAATTCCGCCTATTTGACTTGGGCAATCGATACGATGCCGAATCCTCCCGGTTGCGCGCCGCGTCGCATCCATGTAGCCTACAAGCACGAAAGCATGATGGGCGAGCCTCTGTGCATTGTTCATCGCGCTTCGGGAATGCTCAGCCAACACCGCATCGAAGGCGGAGGAAAACTACGCGCGGTCATCACCATGGAATGGGCAAAGTAAGTGCTCAGTTATCCGAGGAAATTCAGGAACATCGATACGAGTTGAGGTCCGGCAAATAACCATAAAAATGCGGCGAGAATGAGCGCCGGGCCGAAGGGCATGGGTTCACCGCGGCGGACGCGCATGATGAGCGCGATGATGAGCCCGATATAACTGCCGACAATGAGCGAAAAGAAGACGCCCTGCCAGCCGCAGAGTGAGCCGATGGCCATGGCGATCCACGCATCGCCGCCACCCATCGATGAGCCTTGAGAAGACACCGCGCGACACGTGCCGCAAAGTGTATCGTACTTTTCTAAGTCGTAAGAAGAATCACCGATAATCATCTGAGTGTCGGTGAAGCGCACGCGGCAGGAGACGCCGGGAATCTGTTCAACCGTGGCATCCTCGAGGATGAGCGCCCCGCGTTGGTCAGCAAAAACCATTCCCCAGCGTAGGGAGTGTTTGCCCACGGCGAGCTCGATGTCCAGATTGTCGCCGATTTGGCGCAGTTCCCAACGCGTGGGTTCCGGGAAGTGCAGGTTGCGGCGACCGAAAAGTATGCGTCCGACCAGAGCAATCGTACGAAAGAGTATATAACCGCAGGCTACCCCCGCGCATCCCCACAGGAGACCCTCCCACGGGCTGAGTGTGCCGGCGCCTGCAAGCGTGGGAGCAAGAACAGAGGCCAGCAACCCGCAGACCGCGCAAATGCTGGAGATCTGAGCATTCACAATCATGTGCTCCCAATCCATGAGAAGCATGCAAAGTAAGCCGGCGCCCCACAGGCAGATGAACAGTCGCGCGAGAAGCGATTCATAATCGAAGTAAACAGCGATACCGGAAAAAAGCAAGAAACACGCGGTCTCGATAAGCAGGTAATGCGGGCTGATAGGTTGGTGGCAGCACGCGCTCTTGCCTCGCAACATGATCCAGCTGATGATAGGCAGGTTTAGGTACCATGGAATGGCGGCTTTGCATGTGGGGCAAAACGAACGCGGTGGGTTGCTGACGCTCATGCCGCGCGGGATGCGGTAGAGCGCTACATTCATAAAAGAACCTATGCAAGCCCCGATGAGCGCCAGCAGCACGACCTGCCACCATTCGCCATTATTCAGTAAAGGATCTGTCCAGTCTTCCATCGTCGCCGTTCATTGTATCATGCCGTACTGTGAAATGTCCAGGGTAACCGCACAGGGCAAACGCATTTGAGAGAAGTCAATCGACAGAGGAAATGCCCTTATTGACTGATATCACTTTTTATACGCATCAAAAATCATGACAACAAGAGATCATCATGATGATGGCTCCAAAGGGATTTCAGCACACGTTAATGACCCGAAAAAATCTGCGCAACGCGCACGTTATCAATAAATCGTACATCGTACTTCGTACATAGGCAACCGCATTTTCTAATGCGGTTGCCCTGGGTAACCGCATCAGAAAATTACACGTGTCCCAATAAAAAAGCGACTCATTTACGATTTTGGAAAATGCGGTTGTCTTGGCGCGCATTACTTCCAAACCGTAATTCGTAACTCATCAATGTCAATTTTGCTTTCCTTCGAGCGACTTGAAGCCATATAATGCGGACATGAATACATACCAAACGATAGCGCAAGTAGCGGCGGCATCCGGGTTGTCATCGTCTACTCTTCGATTTTATGAAGATGAAGGGCTCATACCGCCGGTACCGAGGGATGGTGCCGGAAATCGGCGGTATGGGGAGGCAGAAGTCGGGCGGGTGAATACGATACGCTGCCTGCGCGCCGCAGGTCTGTCACTGCCGGAAATGAAGAGGTATTTTGCTATGATGGAAGGGGGAGAGGAAACATTGCGTGTGCGGCGAGAGATCCTCCAGGAAACGCGGAACCGGTTACGACACCAACATCGCGAACTCAAGCGCTGCCTGAATTACCTGGCGCTCAAGCTGGATCACTATAATAAAGTGATAGAAGCGGTAAAGAGCGGGAAAAAGCCCCCTGTTTTTTCTGCGAGCACACTTAACCACTGCTTTGAAAAAGGAAGCTCATGCCACGGCAAACGCATTTGAGATTTGCTCCGCCATATTCGCGGCGCAGTCGCCGAATTTCCCAAATCGTACCTCGCACATAGGCAAACGCATTTCCAATGCGTTTGTCCCGGGCTCCATCCATTCCGGCAAATTAGCCTAGCGAGCCACACCCGTCCCAAGAAAAGCGATCCCAACACGCAATTCATTTACGATTTACGATTTACGATTTACGATTTGGAAAGTTCGCTCGCGTTGCGCGGGGATGCAAAGCCGGGGCGGACGGAATGTCCCAAAGCCGTGATCGGACGTGGTTACAAAGGGGTGGTGGCGCCTGGCGGCGCCTATGTACGATGTATGATGTACGATTTGGATCATAGCGCGCCGGAGGCGCGAGGAAGCGGGTCGTGTGTCTCGCATTCCACACGCGAAGAAATGGGTTGAATGAGGCCGGAGAAGATTTTATTGGGACACGTGTGCTAGCGAGCCGGAAAGACGGGGAAGCCGAGGACCGAGACCGGTAAGGATATCCCACGGAATGGTTCCGGCTTGTGCGGCAAGCTGCTCCACACGGAGCGACGAACCGATGAGTTCGGCGAAATCTCCCGCCGCGACCCCCGGCACAGCAGAAACGTCCGCCATAATCTGATCCATCGTCACCCGACCGAGGAGTGGACAGCGAACACCGCGGATGAGGGCAAAAGCTTGCTTGCCGGAAAGGTGACGTCTCCAGCCATCTGCGTAACCAATGCCGATTGTCGCCACACGGACGGGACGAGCAGAAATGAAGCAACGCCCGTACGAAATGCCGTGATTGGCCGGGAGAGTGCGCACCAGGGTGACAGCTGCACGCAGGCGCAATGTGGGTCGAAGTTGGCTCGCCCAAGCGCAGGGGACGGGCGATATGCCGTAAAGCATGAGCCCGGGGCGTACCGTATTGGCGCAAGGGATATTGTAGCGCAGGAGTCCGGCGCTTGCCGCCAGGTGGATATAATGCAACTGCGCATGGAGCGCAACCTCGCTTACGCAACGCTCAAAAAGCTCGATCTGCTCGCGAGAAAATACTTCATCCTCGTCTGCCACCGGCATGTGCGACATCACGCCTTCCACGCGGAGGGAGGGCAGATGCTTCATGTGCTCCATGACAGCACCAAGATCGGCGGGCAAAAAGCCTTCGCGCCCCATCCCGGTATCCAAGGCCAGATGCACGGGCAGGACGCGCTGCGCTCCTACGGCCAAGCTGGCAAAATGATCCGCCTCTTCGACAGAAGATATCGTGAAACCCCAGTTGCTGGCAGCGATGGTCTCGCGTTCTTCCGGAATATTCGGTCCGAGCAGGAAAGGACGTGTGGCGCAGCCGGCAGCTTGCACACGGCGTGCCTCCTCAATGTTGGCCACGCCGAAGAAGGCAGGATGCTCATCATCCAGACGGCGTACCACTTGCTCCAGCCCATGACCGTATGCATTGGCCTTTACCACAGCAATTATCTGACAGCCGGGCGCCGCTTGTTGAGCCACGTGCAAGTTGTGCGTTATGGCATCTAAATCCGCCTCCACAAAGGCTCTAGGCGAGCAATCGTGCATCACGCGCACCACTCTAGCACTTTTCGCCGAAAGGAGCAAGATTTATGTCCCGAAAACCTAACAAATGCCACATCCGTCCCCAGGAAAGCCTGGCCATTTACGATTTACGATTTACGATTTACGATTTACGATTTACGATTTACGAAGTCAACCATAATTTGGCATTGTGCGA
>CANPYO010000055.1 GCA_947588645.1 uncultured Akkermansia sp.
AATTATGATACAAATTTCGAGCAGAAGTGTAACCCATGTTGTGATACAAATGTGTTACCCATGTTGAGGAACTACCCATCCTCCTTAAGCCATCCCACCTCTTTTGCCTTTTCTTCCCAAATATAACGGTATTCACACCAACGCTCATCCCTCTCCCACCTCCATGCATCAAGACAATTTTTAGCAGAGTCCATAACACCTTTCAATCCGAGAGGTGCAATAAATTGTCCGACTTCTTGAAGCATCTGTTCATAAAGTTCGTCCGGATCATTTTCTGTCTTATCGTTAAGCTTATCTTTCCATGTTTTAACAATAAAGTCGACACGGGTTAAAAGAGCTTTGCTAAATTCTTTGCTCGGGTCTTTCTGTCCGTTCTCAACAAACCAATTTTTATTATTAATCATCCATTTTATCAGCTCCTCATTCATAGAACACTTGGTATCTCTCTTTTCCATATACTCAGTGTACCCACTTACAATACCAGTCAACCATCCACGGACATCTTTTTCCCCCAATAAAATGTTCCTTATTTGAGGTGTCGCTTTAACAAAAGTATCTTGATCGATGAAGCCACCCTCGGGATGCGCCGCATAGTAAGTTGACAAAAATCCTCCAGCGTTCTCATCCCCTTTCTGAATGGAATCACGTAAAACAGACTCCACATCGCGGAGCACTTCTGTGTCTTCCCTCTTGTATTCCGGAGGCAATTGTTTTCTGTTATTCTCAACAAAG
Source organism: uncultured Akkermansia sp. (assembly GCA_947588645.1). Taxonomy (GTDB): domain Bacteria; phylum Verrucomicrobiota; class Verrucomicrobiia; order Verrucomicrobiales; family Akkermansiaceae; genus Akkermansia. The sequence continues at coordinate 733 of CANPYO010000055.1, forward strand.
TTAATGTAAGCCGGTAAACTCCCCGGAATCTTTTTTTCTTTTAGACTCTTATTTATAGCTGTTTTCAACGCAAGAATGAATTGACCGATAAACGCCTCTTTGTTTTCCTCCTGTTTAAGTCCTTTCACGATCGTACTCTCAATTTCCTTAACCACGTCATCCCTGCATAAAATAGAGTCTAAGTGTGGATTTCCTAGCGTTTTTCTGATCCTTTGCACCCCAATATACTCATTCTTCAATCTGTCGTAGCAATCGGTCAATTCCTGATCTTCCCCATATGCTTTCTGCCATCTCTGATTTGGAGCAAAGATTTTCACCCATTTTTCGTATTGTTTTTTCTCATCCTGTCTATGTAACCCTTTGGTGATCACCACAGCCCATTTTTGAGCAAACTTTTTAATCTCGTTATTCAATTCATCAGAAAGTTGTTCTCCTTCAATAAGAGTGTAAACACTATCAGCAGCCTCAGAAAATTTGCTCTCATCAGAAAGAATTTTAAATTCTGATATTTTCCGCTGTCTCTCTTTTCGTTTTTCATAGCTATCCTTTTCAGTGTTCACTCCTTCTACAGAATCATGGGAAGCATTTTTCGTTGCAAACCTACTCCATGCTTTATACTCCTCATCACTAACCGGGCGATCTTCTTTATACTTCTTCACGATATGCTCCCGCCATTTTTTTTCTAACTCAACTTTATTTTCCTCCGAAACTAAACCTCCTTTTGTCTCCAAAATTTCGCTAGCCTTAGGGAAATCCTTCTGATTCAACAATGTCAGGAAATTATAATTTACCTCATCTTTTTCTTTTTTTTCTACAAACTTGTTTCGTGCTTTCTTGATTTCTTCCTTCTGGTCTTTATACTGCTCTGAATTTTTAAACAGCTCCAGCCAGTTCTGATATTCAATTTCTGCACGCTCATTCCGGTTAGGCTCGTCACAAAGAAAACCTTCACAAATAAACTTGCTCCAATCATTAGCCAGTTTATTTTTACCTGTTTGTGATATAAAATCTGCTTTGTGAGCTCTATAGATCGCTGCCGCTCCCAGATAGTCACGCCCTTCCAACAAACTGTTAAACTTGGATTCTTTTACTCCTTCCAATTTTTCACGCTGTGACTTATACGTCTCTCCCCCCCCGAACAACTTTGTCCAGACTCGGTAATCTCTCTCAGCATCATCATTCCGCTCACTACCAAATCCTTCACATATGTGATCACACCATTTTTTTGATAATTGAGATTTACTCTCGTCCGATATGAAAACACTTTTCCAAGTAGAATTGAGAATCTTTGCCGCTTTGCCATAATCTCCATTCCCCACAGCTCTTTCAAACTCCATCCGAAGGATGGCAAAATATGACGCAAAAACTAGGAGAACGATAGCAATAGCAACCATTATTTTCCTCCATCCCCCATTTGATGAGCCGCTCACAATTTTCAAGCAGTCCTTCTCAATTTCATTTAACTTGCTTTCATCTAATTCATCACTACCCTTGGAAACTCTCAACTTACTTATAAGTCTCTTCTTATCATGCCGACTGCCTTGCACGCAATTCACTAATTTCAACATCTTTGAGGGCGCATTTTTACCCCTTACTACACCCCTCGCTCGCCATGATTCCCCATCACAAAAATAAGCCTCTGGAGCTTCTTGGATCTCCCCGCCTAGCTTGAGTACGTATTTAAGGCATGAGAAAAAAGCTTCCACATCTTTCTCGCACATCAATCCTCTGTCCTTAAGGGTTTTCCTCTTTTCTTTTCGCTTTGTTACTAAATAGCATACTTTCTTCTCATCGTCTACCAGACACCCTTCTATATTTTCAAGCCCATGTTCAAGTGCATCTCTATCCTTTTCTTTCCACTCCTCGTAAAAGTCAATTTCCGCTTTCAGTCTTTGATACGCTTCTTCCTGTAGATTTCTCCATATAACAAATTCCTCGTCATTGGCCTTGGCGAACACTTGTTCACATCCTTTTCGTACTCCTTCCTTATGATAGACCCAGTCGGATAAAAAAGTGTACGACGTATCACCAATCTGTTTACATTCCCTCTCATTCTGCTCATTATCCATAAAATCAAAAAGGTAAGAATTCCTTACTGATACCTTGAAGAAGCAGTGCCATCACATCTACGCCTCCGGCGAATTGGAACGAGACCCCATTATTTCCCGTATTCTTCTCATGGCTTTTTGGATGATTAAATCTGTTTCTCCCATTCGACCTGACGCTTCTTGAGGGCCTCCATCAGGGCACCACGCAACTTAGCCTTCAAATCATCTCGCTCAGCCTCCAAGCTTGCCACAAGCTTCTGCTTCACCTTCCCTTCCGCATCCATGATTTTACCGACAATCACATCCACAAGAACCCCGGCGACCAAGGATATCCCGAAAGTTTCCCAAGATAAAGCTGTGCTTGTACCTAAAATCCCGGCCGATGTTGCCAGCTGCACAGCAACCATAGCCGCTACTTCTCCTCCCACGTTCGAAGCAATCTCTCGGTAGATATCCTTCTGCAATTCGTCATCAACTCCGTCTCCGGGAAGACTGGCATGATTAGCTTCCACCGCACGAGCTTTCGCTTCCGTTGTAAGAGCATAGCAATGCGTCTCCTTAGCTAGCGTGTTTTCGATATCCATCCATTGCAGCACCACCGAACCAACTGCACCGGCAACCATCTTCTGCTTTTCCGCCTGCGTGTACAAATTCTCCTCAAGCATCCTCTGCCGGAACTTCAGCATCTCTTTTTCATTCTCTGGTCTAAACAGATCTTTCAAAAGAACCCACTTGGCGCGCCAACCAATGAGCGCGCCGGCTGCCTCCTCCGCGCGCGCGTCAATCACCGTCTTGTACCACTGATCCACATCTGCAATACCTTGATCAATTGCTTTCTCCCCCGCAAGGTAAGCACGATCAATAGCAACCTGCCGCTCCTCAGGCGTGCACCCCTCATCCTTGTCTCTGTTGATGACGACACACACGGCTCCAAGCGCGGCGAAAATCATCACACATAATAACATCATATATCCTTTTTTCATACTGGGGTCTTCTTTCCTATCATTGTTTTGCCCTCGTGTTTGACCTGTGTAATCGATTTGTCAAAGCTCTCATTGATAATCGTTTTCACGATTTTCTTCATCATCGACGCGTCGATAACTGAATACAGACTATCTCTTTTTAAAAGAGATGTCCAGTATAAAAATTAGAAAAGTTGTGATTCTGTTGGGGTAAGGCAGAGTTTTTTTTATTCTAACTTTTTATGCGAACAGATAGATATTTTGCGGTGTTCTCTATCATATTATCTAAATATAAATGTTTTATATTATTTGTGCTGCTTATCTCTTTTAAAAAGAGATGAGCAAGAAAACGCTAGACCTTTTGCTACAAACTGTCACTTATCGGCTATCGAAATAGTCTAAACAGCGGCATCTTCTCGAGGAGTCGCAACGATCCATCGGACGCCATCAGAAGTCGGAGCCGATCTCGCGAACGGGATCGCGAGCAGGGCAAACGCATTAGAAAATGAGTTTGCCTATGTACGAGGGACGTTGACTCACCGCCGCCCCATCGGCGGTTGCTTCGGAGTCGCCTCACGACTCCTTACCCCTCCGGGGCAAAAGCTATGCTTTTGGCCAAACTGACATACAGCCGTCGTCAGTTTTCACCCCTGCGGGGCAGCGCCTTCGCGCTGTCCAACCGCCTTGACTGCCCGCTAACGCGAGCACCCCGAACGGAGCCGTCGGGCGTCTTGCTCAATCATCAATGGTTTGACATCTTGTCGGGCTTACTTTCGTTGTCTGTTGGAAACGCGTGAGAACTGGGTTGAATGAGTCTGGAGAAAATTTTATTGGGACACGTGTGGGCGCGCGTCTGTGTGACGTTGACAGGAGGCGGGGAGTGTGGTACTCTGGGCGAGTCATGAAACTGGTAAGCTGGAATGTGAACGGCCTGCGCGCCGTCCTAAGTAAAGGTCTGGCGGAAAAAATAGACGTACTTGGGGCAGATGTGCTTTGTCTTCAGGAGATTAAGGCGCGTCCGGATCAAGTGAGCGACCTTTGGCTAGCATCATGGCCGCACAGCTTGTGGAACCCGGCAGAGCGCCCCGGCTACTCCGGCGTCCTCATATTGTCACGCAAGGAACCGCTGAGCACAACAACCGGCATGGGACTGCCGGAGCATGATAGCGAGGGACGCGTAGCCACCATGGAATTTGCGGATTTTTACCTGGTAAACTGTTACACTCCGAACTCGCAAAATGAGCTCGCTCGCTTGCCCTATCGCATGGAGTGGGACGCTGCGTTCCGCAACTATGTAAAAGGACTCGCGCAGAGAAAACCCGTCATCTTCTGTGGCGATCTGAATGTAGCGCACGAAGAAATCGACATCGCACGCCCGGAGAGCAATCATTTCAGCGCAGGATTCTCGGATGAGGAGCGGGCGGGCTTCTCTGCGCTGTTGAAGGAAGGGTTTGCGGACACGTACCGCCGCCAACATCCGGAGAAGAGGGATGCGTACACGTGGTGGAGCTTCCGAGGAGGGGCTCGCGCACGCAACGTCGGATGGCGCATCGACTATTTCTGCGTGAGCGAAGCACTCATGCCTCGCGTGGGACATGCCGACATCCACGCGGAAATTGAAGGCTCAGACCACTGTCCTGTCTCTTTGGACATACAAGACACCTGATCTCGTGAGAAAACCACTCATCCTTCTCGTCTTCACCAACCTGTTACGGATTGGCTTGGGGATATTTTTTGTGATAACCGCACTGCTGAAAATACCTCAACTCGACGAAACCGCCGACTTTTTGACTCGCAGTCGATTGCTACCGGAAGCGTGCTCCATGCCGCTTGCATGCATCGGTGTGGGTATGGAACTACTAGTAGGGATCTGCTTTATCCTACGCCGAGCTTACCGTGCGGCAACACTATGGGGATGTGTGATGACGGCAGTTTTTCTGTTCCTGTACGTGCAAGGCTGGGCACGCGGGCTTGAGTTGAGCTGCAATTGCCTGGGCACGCGGCACGTCATTATTCATTACCCCTTGGACAGCACGATGCGAGCCTTGCTATTCGCAGCCACGTTGGTTTTGGTATGGGACTCCCGGCAAAGTGAAAGCTTTCTGTGGAAATTCCGTCGATTTGATTTCTCGGATATGTGAAGCCAGGGCGGGGCAAACGCGAGGAAAACTGCGTTTTCCTATTTACGATTTACGAGGTACGATGTACGATTTGGAAAGTGAGCGCGCCGGTGGCGCGGGGAGGCAAAGGCGGGGCGGACGGGATGTCCCAAAGCCGTGATCGGACGTGGTTACAAAGGAGCGGTGGCAGACAGGGTCTGCCTATGTACGATGTACGAGGTACGATGTACGATTTGGAAAATTCGCGCAGCAGAGCTGCGGGAGGCGGGTTGCGCAGGCTTGGAGATGTTTTATTGGGACAAATGTGAGTATGGGCAGTGTATCGGCTTGAAAATCGGGTCGAACAGGAGTACAATCGTGCGCGGAAGCTTATGGCGAACTCAAATATTTTAGAAAACATACTGAGCCTGGGGGGCTCTCAGCTCGTAGAACTCTTTGAAAAGGGCGGGTTTCTGATGTGGCTGCTGCTGGGGATGTCATTCGCGGCACTCATGGTCATCATTATTTGCCTGTGGACCACGCGGGAGGGGGCGGTGCTGCCGATGCGCCTGATTGGGCCTGTCGAATCCTACATACGCCGTAAGGATTATGCCGGGCTGATGGAGCTGTGTGAGCAAACAGACTCCAGCTTCACACGGACTCTCTGCGTGGTTATGATGTTTTTGCAACGCAACCCGCGCGCCAACATTGACGAGGTGCGTGAGGTGGCTACCGCTGAGGGATCGCGCCAAGCGAACATGCTCACGCGCCGCATCAGTTGGCTTGCCGACATCGGCGGTCTCGCTCCGATGGTTGGACTGCTCGGCACCGTACTAGGCATGATGCGAACCTTCAACGAGATGGCAGCCGGCAACTTTGAAGGCGTCAAGCAAATGCAAATGGCCAGCGGCATATCTGAAGCCATGATTACCACTGCGGGCGGACTCCTGCTGGCCATCCCCTGCATGCTCTTCTACGTCTTTTTCCGCAACCGCGTCCAAAAACGCATCACAGACATGGAAGCGGCGATCACACATATTCTTTCGCTCATCTCTCTTCAGATGAACAGAGAACAGCGTATGGGCAACATAGGGCAACGTGGCGGCGCGCCGGAAATGATGGACCCCGAGCCGCGTGAAGAGACAAGACGCATGCGCCCGCAAATATGAAATTCAACGTCAAAGACCCCGATTCCATAGGATTTCAGTTGGCGCCCATGCTTGATGTGGTGTTCTTGCTGCTCATTTTTTTTGTTGTCACGCAAAAATTCATCCTCAATGAGCAAGATTTAAAAGTCAAGGTACCCACAGCCCCGAAGACCACAGAGGAAGCCTCGCGCGCCATCGATGAGATCATCATCAATGCGCGGGAGGAAAATGATGAGCTCATCATCACCATTGACCGCGAGGTATTCACTCGCGACAAGCTGCTGGCAATGCTGCAACGGATGATTGCAGTGAATCCGAACCAAGCTGTGCGCATACGCGGCGATGCGGAAATGCGCTGGCAAAAGGTGGCTGATGTTATCTCAACCTGCTCACAGGCAGGAGTTTGGAATGTCTCTTTTTCGAAGCAACTGCCCACGCGTGACAAGCAAAACTAAACACACGCGCACCATGACAAGCCCCACCTATCTCCTCCCTATCCTCTTGGCCGGCATGTCGATGTTGTCGGCTCAGCAAGCAGATCGACCGCTTTCTGCGAGACCGCGGCAGGATGCCATGTCTATCGCGGAACAGCTGTACGCTCAAGCCAGCGCTCAGAACAACGATCCGAACCAAAAGCGCCTGGATCTGCTGAAAGCTGCCGAGCTTTTCGAGGATTATACGAAGCGATTTCCCAAAGCGTCCGACAGGGACAAAGCTCTGTATCGGCAAGCCATATGCTTGGACGAAGCCGGGGATCCGGCCGCGGCAAACATCATACTCGGGACCTTGGCCAACAGCATGCACGGCGAATTTTCCGCTGCGGCTGCTTACCGCTTGGGAACTCAAGCGGCCGATCGTTCACTCTGGGACAAGGCGGCAGGCTATTTTCGCATCGTTGTGCGCGAATCGAAAAGGAATGAACTGAAACACGACGCCTTCTATCGACTTGGGCGAGTACTCCTGATGCAGAACAAGCGTCAAGAAGCAGAGAGCGTGTTTAAACGGCTCAGCGAGGAGAAAGGCGTGCAGCCCAGCATAACACAGGCCGGGCTGCTGGCGCTTGCGCAAATGAAGACGGAAGAGCAAAAAGATGTGGAGGCGTACGCTCTTTTCATGCGTTTGCTAGGCATGAAGGAATTGCAGAAGACAGTTCGCGGAGTAGCCACGCTTCAGGCCGCTCGTTTGGCTTCCAAACTCGGTAAGGATGACGAAGCGCAGCGGTTGTACGACCAGGTGTCCAATATCGACGACATGGCGCAATACACGGCTGAAGCGCAGTTGCAGACGATGGTGCGACTGTACAAGAAAAAGGATTACGAAGGGATATTCCGCCAAGTATCGCAGAACTACCACCCACTCAACGACCCGGAGAAAGAGGCGCGCCGCGCGCTTATCGTTGGTCAGGCCTACATGGAGATGGAGCGGTACGAGCAAGCGGATCAGTGGTTTGAAGTGGCGGAAAAATACCAAAGCGGGGGTCTTTTGGGGGCAGATGCCGCCTACAGGCGTATCGTGTGCGCCCAGCACCTGCGCGCCACTAATGTGGTGAGCCTTGCGCAGAAATTCCTGAGCATCTATGCAGCCCCGGGTTCACCCGCTGAAAGTATGCCCATCTGTGACTGGGTGCGCTTCACTTACGCAGACCGCATTATGCCTTCCGACCCGGAGGAAGCGGCTCGCCAATTTGACGCCGTCCGCATTGAGCAGCTCCCCGCATCCATGCGCGCCGACGCAGAGTACAAAAAGGCATGGAGCGCGGCACAGGGTAATACCTACGACCCCATACCCACGCTCAATCACTTCATTACCACGTACAAAGATGACCCGCGCATGCCGGATGCATACACCTTGCGCGGCGCAACCTATGTCAAACAGAACAAGCCGGGTGAGGCACTACGGGACTTCGAGCATGTGATTGCAAATTACCCGGATTCGGATGCTGTTCCGACGTGCTGGCAAAAGGCGGCTCAAGCGAGCAAATCCGACCCGCAGCGCATGGTTCGTTACTACGAGGGACTCATCTCGTGCCGCGGAAAAATCAAGCCGGCAGCGTTGGCTGAGGCACATTACAGCATAGCATGCGCTCTGTATGAGACGCGACCGGCAGACGCAATCCCCCACTTTCGTGAAGCGGCTACCATCAATCCCGAGCTTTATTCTTCGCGTGTGGGGACAGCGCTGGTGCAATGCTATTTTAAGTTGCAGGATGCCGAGAATTTGCAAAAAGAACTTGAAAAATTGCAAAAAGACAACCCGGCATCATACAATGCACTGCCCCCCGGCATCCTGCGCTGGTGCGGTTGGAGCTGCTACCAAAAAAAGAGTTATCTGGCGGCGGAGCGTTTTTTATCGGATGCCCTGGCGCGCGAGCCAAAGGAACCCTACACGGATGCAGACGGCACCAGGAAGGAGCGTCCGCAGGTGGAACCGCTCGTGTGGAAATTGCTCGCCAAGGCGCGGTTGGAACTCCGCCTTTTCGAGCGCGGGTATGAGGCCGCTCAACACTACGTCTCCATGGAAACGCAACCGTACCGCAAAGCGGAAGGCATGCGCGACATGGCGCAGCTGCTATTGGGGCTCAAACGAGCGGATGAGGCGCGCAAAATTTGTGAGGATGCAATTGCGATGGGCATTGACGGGCCAATGAAGTCCTCTCTCTTTCTCTCTCTCGGAGACACATATTATGTGCAGGAGGAGTATGACGACGCGGCAAAATATTACGGACGCGTCGCCAATGTGGTGAGCGATACAGAGATGCGTCCGCTCGCGACATATAAGCTGATAGCTGCGCTCAGCAAAGCCGGCAAAGAGGCAGAGGCCGAGCAATACCGCGCCACGATGAACAATGAATTCTCGGGGTGGCACGCGCCGCTGGATGCGCGCCGTCTTATCGAAGCTTCCCCCACGACCGGCAAGTGATATGTTCTACACCCCTTCCCAAAATCGGCGTAAACATTGGTATCATTTGCTGAGCATCGAGAAAAGATTGCTGTGGGTACCGGTTGCACTCTGTATTTTTGCACTGGCAGCGGTAGTAACACTGCTCATCACCTACACTGTGCGGGCGATGGACTACAATATGAAGCTGGTAGGGCAAAGTCTGCCCGGCAGCATGCTGTACGACCAGACGGGGCGCTTGGTAACACCCCTGAATAACCGCGACAACGCCCCCGTTACCTGGGAAGATTTACCGCAAGACCTGATTCATGCCTTTATCGCCCGGGAGGACGATCACTTTTTTGAACATGGCGGAGTCGTGTACTCCGCCCTGCTGCGTTCAGCCTGCAAGAATCTGAGTGCCATGAGCTACAAGCAGGGCGCATCTACCATCACCATGCAGCTCACGCGTCATGTCTTCGAGCTGCAAGGCAGAACGATCGACCGCAAATTACTGGAGATTGTGCTGGCACAGCGCGTTGAAAAAGAATATGACAAACGAACCATACTCTGCCAATACCTGAGCCGCATCTACTTCGGGCAGAATTGTTACGGAGTGCGGGAAGCGGCGCGTTTCTATTTCGCAAAAGGAGTGAAGGATCTCAATTTGGCGGAATCCGCATTGCTGGCCGGCATTGTCCGTGCACCCTCATTGTACAACCCTGTACACAATGCAGCATTGGCCAGAAAAGCGCGCCACGAAACACTGCTGCGCATGCGCGAATTGGAGCTCATCACCCCGGATCAATACACGGCTGCAGACGCCTCGCCTGTCTCCGACAAGCCCAAAGGATCATTGACCGACTCTGCAGCCAATCAAAACTACCCTGCAATGTGGGCAAATGCTGAACTGGACACCCTGGATGTGGTTCAGGGGGACCGCTCACAGGGCATGGCCGTGCTCAGCCACCTGAACTTGCCACTGCAACAGTACACAGAGCGCGCACTAGCCGCAGCTGTGCAGGCTGTGGAGAAACCGACAGAAGCCCTTCCCCCCGATTGGGAAAATCTGCCCGGAGCAGCGCCGACCGAAGTACAGCAAAAGCTCTTTGCCTCGGCCAAACGCCCCGGCAACTTACGAACCGATGCAGAGGGTCAACTGAAGCCCGGTGAAATTCGTCTGCAAGCCTGCGTCCTTGCCGTGGATTCACGCCTCAATCATCGCGGACATATTTTGGCGGTCACATGCGGGCGTAGCGCAGCGGATTCGGCGAACCGCTGGCTCATGCAGGTGCAGCCCGGTCGCGTTATCGCGCCGCTCATCTTCTGCAGCGCGTGCCTGCCTGGAGGGAATTCGCACCACATTGTGGCGCACAGCGCACGGGTGACGGGTTCACGCCTGGGGTATGAAACGGTGAGCGGGTTTATCGCCGGGCTCAAGCTGGGCGAACTCCCCGACAAAGCGCACGAAAATGATCTGTACGACGGGCTTTTCAACGTACGCATGATTGATTTGGCGCGCACACTCTTTTCCCTGCAAAATATGGGGCAGGATTACAAGTTGAGACTCATCGATTCCATCTGGAGCCATGGTCAGCACCTCCTGTATTCGCCGGAATCAGCGAAGGCCGGAGAGTACATCCGACGAGAGGGTGCGGCTGCCGTCTCCCATCTGCCCCCCTTCCGCTACCGTGAGGGAACGCCAACCGTGCTGCACGAAGAGCTGCCGGACGGCAAAGGTCAATGGACCATGGTGTTCAACGACAAGGGCGTGGCCGTATTTGTCTGGATGGGTACGGAGGACGCGCCGGGACGTCTCTGCAAAGTACCTCCGGAGCTGCGACGCCTCATCTCCCAAGCCTCCTTGGCACTGGCTCGGCAACTGCATGCTCGTGCACGAAGCGAGTTACGAGCCGCAAATCGGAGCAATAAGCCATGACTGATTACACCGCCGAACTATGTAGCGCACAGCTGGCAGCCCGCAGCGCCGGAGAGCTGCTGCGCCAACGCTTCCACGCGCCTAGGATGGTGGACGAACGCCTGGCTCACGATGTTAAATTGCGTTTGGATAAGGAATGTCAGCAGCTCATCAGCGATATTTTGATGCGCCGACACCCGAACTATGCCGTACTCGGAGAAGAGGGGGGGCATGGCGGCGAATGTGAATGGATTGTGGATCCTCTGGACGGTACGGTGAACTACTATTACGGCATACCTCTCTTTTGTGTGAGCATCGCGCTTCGCGTACGCGGAGAGATGCAGCTGGGTTGCGTCTATGCTCCCATGACAGATGAGCTGTATTGCGCCGTGCGCGGAGGAGACGCCCTGTTGAACGGGCAGGAAATCCATGTGTCAGATCGCGATCAAATGAAGCAAGCGATTGTCTTCGTCGGACATGGCACACACGACGGCTCCGGAGAGCTGGGCATCCGCCGCTTTGCACACATCTCTGCACAGGTATGCAAGGTGCGCATACTCGGGACCGCCGCACTCTCCCTCTGTTACGTGGCGGCCGGCAAATTGGACGCATACGTGGAGCAGAGCATCCATTTGTGGGATTTTGCCGCTGCACAGGTAATTTTGGAAGCCGCCGGCGGCATACTGGAATTCTCCGCCCGAAACAATGATCCGCTCAGCGGCTCAGTCACCGCATGGAATGGGAAGCTCCCTCTCCATGAAGCCCTGACGCTGCCACCAACCATACCTCAGCCATGAACAATCCTACCTCCACCACATCTGCCCGTAAGCTTGCATGGCAGTGTCTATGCCGCTGGGGAGCGGGAAAAGGAGTATTTGCGGACTCGTTAATTCACCGAGCCGAGAAAGGGCTGAGCAGGTCAGATCGAGCCATGCTGCAAGCCATCGTGCTGGGCACGCTGCGCCATCTGAGACTTCTGGAGGAGCAGCTCACTGCGATACGCGGGAAAAAATACTTGCAGGAAGACGCTCGTTGGCTGTTGCTTAGCGGGCTTTGTCAACTCTTTGTGCTCGGTTGTCCGGAATATGCCGTGGTCAATGAGCTGGTGAGCATGGCTCCCCAACGGTTGAGACCCGTGGTGAATGGCGTGCTGCGAGAATCACTGCGCCGCCGCGAAACATGGGAGGCGGAGCTGCCGCGACTTCCGCTGGGAGTGCGTTACTCCATGCCGGATTGGCTGGTGGAGCGGTGGAAGAATCGTTTTGGGGAACAGGAATGCAAAGAGCTCCTCGAGTGGTTTGCTCAGCCTGCGTCCGTCTTCCTGCGTATCAACTTACTCAACCCTCCCCCTTCCATCCCGGAAAACTGGATTCCCCTGCCCGACCTGCCGGGATGGTTTCGCCTGGCCGGCGGTTCTTTCCCCCATGAGCAACTGTTTGCCGGGCAGGTATATGCCACCGATCCCGCCACGCGCCACTGCATCGAGCTGCTCGCCCCCTCCTCAGGGGAGAAAATACTGGACACATGCGCAGCTCCCGGCGGCAAATCTGCAGCTATTCTTGCAGCCACGCGCGGTGAGTGTACGCTCCTCTCCACTGACGGCGACAAATCGCGTTTGCCGATTCTGCGCAGCAACCTGCAAAAAGCGACCGGTCACCCCACACAGGTAGAGCTGCGCGACTGGAAAAAACCGCCAAGTGAAATACTGCGTGGGGCTTTTGATGCTGTGCTCGCTGATGTACCATGCAGCAACAGCGGCGTACTACAGCGGCGCGTAGATGCACGTTGGCGTTTCTCGCCTGAGGAATTGGTACACCTCACCGCCGCCCAGTTTCAAATTGCAAAGCATGCGATGCAGGCGGTGAAACCGGGGGGGCGTTTTGTCTATTCCACCTGTTCAATAGAGCCGGAAGAAAACGACGAAATGGTGCAAAAATTGCTTGCGGAGAGTCCGGGGTGGACACTGGCTGAGGAACGGCTCATCCTTCCGCACCATGAGCACACGGACGGCGCATATTGCGCCCTGCTCCGCGCTCCGCAAATATGAACGGAGCCCCCGTCAAATCCGACCCAAGGGAAAAAGCAATCAAAACACGCAATTCATTTACGATTTACGATTTACGATTTACGATTTACGATTTACGGTTTGGAAAGTGAACCGCCTGCGGCGCGGGGTGGCGGAGCGGAGGCGACAACTACGCTACAAAATCGCGCAAAAAAAGTTTGACAGCCAAAGTTAGCAATGATAGAAGGAATCTACACGCCCGATGTACCCAAAAGGGGGACTTAAATAAGCTTCCAAAGTGTTCAAAAGTGGGCACCTGTTTAGCTCTTAATAAGGCTAGGGAGGTATACTATAGCAACGATTAGATCCATTAACCATCATGAAAATCATCTACGTTTCCATCATGTCTTTGATGGTTCTTGCCATGTCCTCATGTATTGGAGATTTTTTCGGGTGTCACCACGTTAGGAGTGACAATTCCACCCGGGCTCAGTTGGATGTTGTTGTTGAGGGGCAGGAGATGACAGTAACGCTGACCAATTTGACCGATAAAGTTGTGGCGGTCGATAAGGAAATGGAGCTATATTTCATGATAGATTTTGTAGGGGTAGACTATGGCATAGGAAGAGTTAAAGGATTCGGGAAGCCTTTATCAGAGCGAATCGTGCTATTAAAGCCCAACGAGAGCGTCAGTAAAAAATTTAGAACTGGAGATATTCACCATGGGTATTCAGTGTCCCTGCCAGTAGGAGGGTGGAATGCAACGCCTGATTATAGCATGGCTGGAGGAAGAGTTCCTGATTTTAGCAAAGTCGATGGCATAGTTGTGAAATATAGTAGCAGAAGTTGGGACAGCAGGATGCCCAGAGTTTTGGCATACGAACAAGGGTATAATTTGCCGGACGGTTTAATGCTTGATGCAAGCGTATCTGTGGTAGTCAAACTAAAAAGAGGTTTCAAATACGACATGCGCCTTCATCGTGGGGATAAAGAGCTGGAGGGTTTCCGGGATAATTAATTGAAGATGGTCTTGTGACGACATTTTTTCGGGGAGGATTTGTGAATTGCAAGGACAAAAGCAACAGAGGACAAAGAAAAGGTCTATTTCAGCTTTGCCGGTGAGGAGCACATCCGGTCCAAGAAAAAGCGATCCCAACACGCAATTCATTTACGATTTACGACTTACGGTTTGGAAAGTGAGCCGCCTGCGGCGCGGGGTGGCGGAGCGGAGGCGACACCTACGCTACAAAATCGCGCAAAAAAAGTTTGACAGCCAAAGTTAGCAATGATAGAAGGAACCTACACGCCCGATGTACACAAAGGGGGGCTTAAATAAGCTTCCAAAGTGTTCAAAGTGGGCACCTGTTTAGCTCTTAATAAGGCTAGGGAGGTATACTAGAGCAACGATTAGATCCATTAACCATCATGAAAATAATCTACGTTTCCATCATGTCTTTGATGGTTCTTGCCATGTCCTCATGTATTGGAGATTTTTTCGGGTGTCACCACGTTAGGAGTGACAATTCCACCCGGGCTCAGTTGGATGTTGTTGTTGAGGGGCAGGAGATGACAGTAACGCTGACCAATTTGACCGATAAAGTTGTGGCGGTCGATAAGGAAATGGAGCTATATTTCATGATAGATTTTGTAGGGGTAGACTATGGCATAGGAAGAGTTAAAGGATTCGGGAAGCCTTTATCAGAGCGAATCGTGCTATTAAAGCCCAACGAGAGCGTCAGTAAAAAATTTAGAACTGGAGATATTCACCATGGGTATTCAGTGTCCCTGCCAGTAGGAGGGTGGAATGCAACGCCTGATTATAGCATGGCTGGAGGAAGAGTTCCTGATTTTAGCAAAGTCGATGGCATAGTTGTGAAATATAGTAGCAGAAGTTGGGACAGCATGATGCCCGGATTTTTGGCATACGAACAAGGGTATAATTTGCCGGACGATTTAATGCTTGATGCAAAAGTATCTGTAGTGGTCAAATTAAAAAGAGGTTTCAAATACGACATGCGCGAGCTTCGTGGGGATAAGAGTTGGAGGGTTTCCAAAATAAGTCGGCTTCCTTCCTTGGCAGAGTAACCCTTTTTTGGGGATAAATATCTGAAAAGTCTTCTGGGTAATTAATGAAAAATGACCTCGCGACGACATTTTTTCGGAGAGGATTTTCGAATTGCAAGGACAAAAGCAACAGAGGACAAAGTAAGGTGGGTCATTTCAGCTTTGCCGGCAAGGAGCACATCCGGTCCAAGAAAAAGCGATCCCAACACGCAATTCATTTACGATTTACGATTTACGACTTACGGTTTGGAAAGTGAACCGCCTGCGGCGCGGGGTGGCGGAGCGGAGGCGGCGTTTACGCTACAAAATCGCGCAAAAAAAGTTTGACAGCCAAAGTTAGCAATGATAGAAGGAATCTACACGCCCGATGTACCCAAAAGGGGGACTTAAATAAGCTTCCAAAGTGTTCAAAAGTGGGCACCTGTTTAGCTCTTAATAAGGCTAGGGAGGTATACTATAGCAACGATTAGATCCATTAACCATCATGAAAATCATCTACGTTTCCATCATGTCTTTGATGGTTCTTGCCATGTCCTCATGTATTGGAGATTTTTTCGGGTGTCACCACGT
>CANPYO010000056.1 GCA_947588645.1 uncultured Akkermansia sp.
GAACGAAGGCGGGATTTCCGGTGGGAAATTTACCTTGAGTGGGAAAGGCACGAAGATGGAGGGCGCGGGAGAAATCAGTGGCGGCGCCTTCACACTGAGCAAGGGGGCGACGATGAGCCAGAGCGGCAACATTACGGGTGGCACCTACGGATTGAGCGGGGAGGGAACGAGCTTCACGCAGGCGGATGGCTGCATCTCGGGGGTGGAGTTCACCGTGAGTGAGGGGGCGATGTTGACGCAAAACGGGGGAGAAATCCAGACCGGAGCCTTCTCCCTCAACGGTGCCGGACTCACGCAGGGAGCGGGAGGCAACATCAGCGGAGGCAGCTTCACGCTGAGCGGAGAAGCTACGATGAAGCAAAGCGGCGTTATCGCGGGAGGCACGTACGAACTGAGCGGTGAGGGAACGAGCTTCACACAGGCGAACGGCAGCGTCTCGGGGGTGAAGTTTAGCTTGAGGGAGGGGGCGACGCTGACGCAAAACGAGGGAGAAATCCGGACCGGAACCTTCTTCCTCAACGGCGCCGGTCTCACGCAGGGAACAGGAGGCAGCATCAGTGGAGGCGAATTCACCCTGAGCAACGGCGCCACGATGGAGACGAGAGGCAGCATCACAGGCGGGAGCATGGAGCTGAGCGGGACGGGGACAGGTCTCATGCAGAGCGGGGGAAGTATCGGTGAGGATGTACAGATCATGCTCAAGGATGGCGCAGGAATCGCCCTGAGCGGAGGGAGCATGGCGGGCAGCGTGACCATGGAGGGCACGGCGAGCTCGTACGACATGGGGAACCAGGCGGCGGGAGGCAGCGTGCTGATGAAGGGCGGAAGGCTGGAGAATGCCGGGGCTTTTGAGGGCAAGCTGAGCGTTGAAACGGCGAAGGAATATACGGCAGCGTTGGAGCTGGGTGGGGTGGATGCCGCGCGCATCACCAAAGTCGTGATGGGTTCTTCTCGGACGGAACTGCACGATTTGAAAAGCGGCAGCACGCTCACCTTCCGCGATGGGGAGAGCAAGATGGTAGTGGGAGTCGAACACGTGTACCGGGAAGGACAGGCGGCGAGCTCGATGGTGCAATTCCGGGAGGGTAATGGGCAGATCGCCTTTGAGGGACCCGGGGCGTTGCAACTGCATTTGAACTCGGAGGTGCTGGAAGGCATCGATGGAAACGGCATTGAAGGACAGTTGGAAATCCTCTTCACCAACGGCAGCTTCAGCGGGATGCCCGAGGGACAGGAGGAGTCGGAAGCGTGGTTGAAAGAGCACTTCGTGTTGGAAGCCGGGATGGAGGGGATCAAGGTATTGTTGCTGGATGATGTGCACGGCGGACGCTTGGTGCTCACGGGCAGCACGAGCGGGATATGGATCACGTCACGCAATGGGCAGAGCGTGGATGTGGCGGATCTGTTGAACCGATACAGCGCAGTGATTGTGGATGAAGGGTTGACGCTCACACTGCCAACCACGCCGGAGGAGACGCCCACCATCATCCATCAGTTGCGAAATGAGAGTGATGAGCACGGCGACTTGCTCGTGCAAACGGAGGCTGGAGCCACAGCCAATCACACCGTGCAGCTGTACAATGCCCACACCAACGAGCATCAAAACAACGGCGACACTCATTTCTTCGGGAACATCCGTGTGGATGGGACGGGTCTGGAAGCCGCTACCCTTGAGAAAACGGGCAATGCCACGTTGAACGTGCATGGGGACGTGACCACCGGCGGTGTGGTGCAGCTGAGTGAAGGTACGCTGAAGTTGGCGGGAGCGGGGAACGGCATCGGCGCTCTCGCCATGAACGGCGGCGAGCTGGACGTGGCAGGCAAGCTCCGGTTGACCGGAAGCACGGCGATGACCGAGACGAGTACGGGAAGCATCACGGGCGAGGGCACGGTGGAGCTGGGGAGCGGAGCAAGTCTCACTCTGGCGGGGGCGGTGAGCTACACGGTTCAGAACACGAAACTCGCTGGAGGAGCGCAGATGAGACAAGAAAGGGGGAGTTCGATCACAGGAGGAAGTTTCCAATTGAGTGGGACGGGAACGGCATTCGTGCAGGAGGGCGGCAGCATCAGCGATACGGATTTCTCCCTGACGGAAGGAGCCGCAGTGGAAGCAGGCGGAAGCGTGACGGGAGGGAGCTTTGTCCTGAGAGGACAGGGCGCCAAGTTCACGCAGACGGGAGGAAGTCTTTCCGGGGTGGCGTTCGAGCTGAGCGAGGGAGCGACGATGGAGACGAGTGGCAGCATCACGGGCGGAGGTTTTGAGCTGAGCGGAGCGGGGACGATCTTCACGCAGAGCGGGGGCAGCATGGATGAGAAAACCACAATCTTGCTGCAGGGCGGGGCAAAACTCGTCCTGGCCGGCGGGAGTATGGCGGGCAGTGTGACCCTGGAGGGCGCGGCGAGCGTCTACGACATGGGAGGGCAGACGGCGGGAGGCAGCGTGGTGATGAAGGGCGGGAGGCTGGAGAATGCGGGGAACTACACGGGGAGCCTGACCATTGAGACGGATGATACGTACACGGGTGAGCTGGGACTGGGCGGGGTAGATGCGGCACGCATCACCGACGTGCAGACCAAGGGCGAAGTGCGACTCACCCAGCTGAAGGAGGGCAGCACACTGACCTTGCACGGTGACCATAGCATGCGAGTGGCTGTATACAACACGAATTACGGTGAGCAGGAGGCGCAGGCGCTCATTGAATTCAACGGGACAGGCGGGCGCGTGGCGCTCGAGGACAACATGACGCTGCTGTTGGATTTGAACGCAGATGTGTTGGCCGGATTGCGCAAGCAGAAAAACTTTGAACTGCTCTTCACCAACGGCAATTTTGTGATGCCGAGCGATAAGGATGCCCTGACCTGGGTGCAGGAGCATTTCACTTTCCGCGAGGTGTTGGAGAAGCTGGGATTCGTCATAGAGTCCGTAGAGGGAGGCACATTCATCATCAGCGGCAGCACGGAGGACGTGTATGTTGTGGGTGAGGATGGAAGCGTGGTGGACAGCGCGTTGCAGCTGGGACGCTACAAGGGAGTTATCGTGGATGAAAATTTGACGCTTGATCTGGACGTGCAGGAAGATGCGGCGGAGAACAGCGTGCTCAGGAATGTGGATAGTCTGGGCAAGCAGACTGATCTCAACATTGAAAAGAGCGGCTCGGGCACTATCACGGTGGAGTTGCACAACGATGAGGACACCGACACAGAATTGGGTGGCGACATCACGGTGAGCAAGGATGAGACGGAAGGGACGGGGAGAGCCGATCTGCTCAAGAGTGGCAGCGGAAAATTGACCGTGGGCGGCGAGCTGCAGACGGAAGATAACCTGACCGTGGCCGATGGCACTCTGGCTTTGGAAGGGCAGCGCAGCGGCGTGGGATCACTGAATCTGGGCGGTGTGGACGAGGCAGGAAATCAAACGAGCGGAGAATTGCAGGTGAACGGGACGCTCACCCTCACCGGCGACTCCGATATGCGGGATGACCGGGGTAGCATTACCGGCAAAGGAACACTGGCGGTGGACGGGAATGTACAACTCGGCGAGGGCGTAAAGATGGATGGTGTCGCGCTGGATCTGGGGAGCGAGGGGAGTCTGACCGCGTCCGGTGAACTCCATTTGCAGGGAGTGAACGGGCAGGGAAGCCTCTCCGGAAGAGACGTCACCGTGCAGGGAAGTGGCGGAAGCTTCGGCGGCACGCTGGCCGGAAGTCTGACCGTGGCGGGGCGTGGGGCGCAGCAGACGCTCACGGGCGAAGCTCAGGGCAGGGATGCCGAATTGCACGTGCAGGATGGGGGTACGCTGACGCTGCAGGGGGCGAGAGTAGCTCGATCGGAGGAAGGAACACTTCCGTCTGTGGGAGAGCAGAGCTACGGGAGCGTGGAAAATGGGCAGAGAGGAACCTTGCGCATTGAGGCGGCCAATGAGGAGGCGAGCGGACGCGGTGGAGCGGGAATTCATGTAGAGCGCGATATCGTGTTCCGCGATGATTCGACCACGGAGCTCGTGTTCAACATGAACTCGGATCAGCTGTGGGATGAACATGATGCCACCATGCTGGAAACGGACGGAACCATCTACATTGAGGATAACGCGCACTTTGTGCTGGAGAGTCTGGGAGAAGGCTTCTCCCCGAAGCATGGAGACTTGGTGAATGTCAAGGTGATGCAGGGTAGCAAGGTTGTTCTGGGTGCATACACGTCGGACGATGAGGCATCCGCTGCCGCGGGTGAAAAAGCGGGCGAGGCGGCGCTTTACAGCGAGGAGAACAAGGAGGTGGAGCCGGCAGCAGAGGTCTCCCCTGAAATCTCGCGCAACCTTGACGTGGTGGAGTTGCGCGGTCTCTTTTACGTGTACTTCACGGGGGCATGGCTCGGGGTGGATGAAAGCACCGGAACCGTGTATCTGAACGGTAAATACCGCACGGCTAGCCTTTTCAACGAAGTCGCCAACTCGCACAACTCGCACGCCGGCGCGAATTTGCTCTGGAAAACTTCGCAGGTGATCAACCTCTTTGCCGATGAGGGTGTACTGAGCGCCATGTCGGCGCGCGTGGCCGATACGTTGGAGAGCGATCCGGCAGAAGCAAGACGCATCATGACTGCCGTGGCGGGTAGCACGGTGACCTCACTGAGCGCGGCGCAGAGGGATGTGATGCGCAGCCGGATGCAAAGCGTGCGCAATCACGCTCAAGCGGTGTCCCAACCCTATGAGAGCATTGAACAAAAGACGCGCCCCTACCGCGTGCTCCCGGTGAAGGGATGGAAGGACGACGCTCGGGAAGAGCGGGCGCTCACGCGTCGGAACGTGCGTGGTCTGCATGCCTGGGTGCAGGGACTCGACGATTTCCACGAGCAGCACACGCGAGGAGATGAGAGCGGGTATCGTCTGAACGCCTGGGGTGGCGCGACCGGAGCCGATCTGCGCCTCAGCGAGGAGACAGTGGTCGGCCTCTCTCTTTCTGCGCTCTACGGAGATCTCACCGCTAACGCCTCAGACTCTGCCAAGGGTGATTGGGACAGCTACACGGTGAGCTTGTGGGGACGCACGCGCTACAACCGCTGGGCGCACACCTTTGTCGTATCCGCCGAGTTGAATGACGCCAAGTTGAACCGCACGGTGAACTACGGCGCAGGCAGCTACACCACTCGTGGCAAGACGGATGGCTATTCGCTGGGTGCGCTCTATGAACTCAGCTACGATGTGCCGTTGAACCGCGACTCCACGCGCGTGCTGCAACCCTTTGCCACGGCATCTGTGATGCACGGCGTGGTAAACGGCTATGCGGAGAGCAGTGTGGATCGAACTGGGTTGAATGTGGGTGAGCAGGATCTGACGCTTGCCAACCTCGCACTCGGCGCTCGCTGGTTGATGCTGACGAATGCAAGTAAGTCTCTTAACCGCACGATTCGCACGGAGTTGCGCGCTGCAGTGGCGCAGGACTTCGGGGAGAGAAGAGCCAAGGCCGATGTGGCTCTGCAGGCTAATCCCGGCTATGCCACGGGAGTGTACGGCTCCCGCACGGGCAGCACGGCTCTTCAGCTCGGCGGCAACGTGCTTATCCCTGTGACAGGGAACATGGACATGACTCTGGATGCCAATGCTGACCTTCGCGCTCACAGCGCCGGTTGGAACGCTTCCGTGGGTGTGCGCTTCGGTTTCTGATGCCGAAGGGCAGCACGGCAGACGCATTAGAAAATGCGTCTGCTGCTTGCGGTTTGCGATTTATTAATAATCTATGCGTTGCACAGATTTTTTCGAATCATCAACGTATGCAGGAGCACACGTATCCTAACAAAATTTCTCCGATCTCATTCAACCCATTTTCCATGCGTTCATGATCCCAAAACAATCTGCGCAAAGCGCGCTCACTTCGTAAATCGTAAATGAATAGGGTTTAACCCTTGTTGCGGCGTGCGCGTAATCCCACGTACATCGGCAAGCCAAAGACGAGGAGGAGGAGCAGGGGGGTGAAGACGTACAGAAAAAGGCGCAGGTAGAGCTTGCAGGTGGAGTCTCCACGGTCAGCGCCAACGCGCCACCATTGGTAACAGCGCGTGGGGTCCCAGGTCACGCAGCTCCCGGGGATGAGGTGCAGCAAGCCGCGCCGCGCCATGGCTTGCGGCATGCCGCGGTCGGAGGCCGTCACGTACCAGGAGTCAGCAATATCCTGCTCGCCAACTTCCTCATAGTAGAGCGCAAGGTGCATAGCCGCCTGTGCAGTGGAGGCATTCTCGAGCATGAAGAGACCGCGCTCGACATCTTGGGTCACGCCCGATTCACCGCGCAGCATGCGAGTCCCCAGTCGTTCCATGGCTTCCTTCTGCTTCATGCTGGCAGCCTGACGGAGCAGGGGCAGGGCCTCCGCCTTTTTCCCCGCCTGCTCCAGACGGTCGGATTTCAGGTAAATGGCATCGGGAATGTTGCCCGCTACCGCACGATCCAAGTACGCTTCGCCAACGGAGGCGTCCTGCGGCACATCGCGTCCGTACAAGTAGGCACATGCCACTACGTACGCCATGAGCGCGTCCTTGTGTTCATCGGCCAGTTGACGGGCATAGGAGACGGCTTTGGCGGGATCGCGCGGGGTGCCAATGCCCTTGTAAAACGTTTTGAAAAGTTGCGCCTGCGCCCAAGCGGAGCCGAGGTGAGCCGCCTGCTGCAGGTGAGCGATACCTTGCTCGGCATTTTTTGCCGTGCCGATGCCGTTTTGTTCCATGAACCCGATCCAGTAGAGAGCCTGGACGTCTTTGTCACCTTCGGCGCGCTTGGCGTAGATCTCGTATGCGCGGGCGTAAGACTGCTGTGCCTGCGCTGCGTTGCCGGCCTCGGAAAAAAGCTCGCCGAGCATGTAGAGACCGGTGGGGTCGCCGGCTTCCCCGGCACGGGAGAACAATTCTGTGGCTTTCGGGACATCGCGCGGGGTGTAATCTCCGCCACGAAGGTAACGCGCGCCCAGTTGCAGCATGGAATTCGTATCGCCCTTGTCCGCGCGTTCGCTGAGTATTTCGTTGTAGCGTGCTGCCCACGCGCGCGCCTGCTCGGGATGTCCTGCCACCCCGTAACGCATGTACACCTGCTGCGCGGCATGCAGATCGCCCTTTTCCGCCTGCTTCTTCAGGGGGAGCAGGCGTTGCTCAAGCGCTTGGTTGTCGCTGCTGAGGCTCGGTGTGTCATCTGCTCCGACTCCCGGTGCAATCAGGAGCAGGCAGAGCAGGACGAGCGAGGCGAAAGAACGGGACATGGATTCAGGAACAGCCGTCCCAAAAAAAACGCGTTTCATTTACGATTTACGATTTACGATTTGAGAAGTGAGCACGCCGGAGGCGCGGAAATTGCGGAGCGGGAGCGGAGGTGGTGGGTAAAACAATGCACGGGGGTAGTTAGAAAGGGGCAGGAAGCGGAGCAGGGGCGAGGGAGATGTGATGGAACCATGCGCGGGGGCGGTTAGAAGGTAGCGGGAGGAGGTGGGGAAGCTGCGCATTTACATCTGGATTATGGCGCGCCGGAGGCGAGGGAATATTTCCCATGAAACGCATAGGAGAGGTGTTGAATGGACATGGAGAAATTTTATTGGGACAAATGTGGGAGTCAGGTGCGCTTGCGGCGGCCGGAATTGCTGAAGCGCTGGGCGGGACGGGAGAAGTCTCCTCGTCGTCGCTTATCTCTCGGGAATGACTCTCTACTTTCGTACTTTCGCGAGTTGCCCGCGTGACTCCTGCCGCGACTTTCCTCACGTGCGGCACCGTGGCCATAGGGGCGTTTGCCGCGATCGCGATGAAACGGGCGTTCATCGCCACCCCTGCCACGTCTGAAGTCGCCGTACGAGGGGCGCTCTGCACGCGCACCATCCCGCCGTTTTTCAAAGCGTCGCGGCCGATCCCTTCTGTCATCCCTCTCGTATTTTCCGAAGGGACGTTTTCTGCCATGCGGCGCATCGTACTTCCCCTTGCGCGGCGGAGTCTCATGTGTGCGGCCGAGGACAGGACGCGCCTTTTTCTGCACCCGGGAGCGCAGTTCCGGAAAATCGTCTTCATCATCTCGCTCAAAGGCAGAATTTGCGGCCTCGTCCTCAGACTCAAAATCATCCGGGTTGAATTGGTAATCCGCCTCATCGAGCAGGGCGGCGCGGGCGACCTGCACGTCAAGCTTTTCGTTCAGCTGCTCGGCTGTCAACTTATTGGAGCTTGAGAATACCTGGTTGGCACCGATTAATCCCTTGCGGCGCTTGGGATTCGTGAGGGCGAGTTCCATTTGCTCCGGGGTCATTACGGTAAAATGCCCGGGCAACAGATCCCCACCCCAAAGCGAGCCGATACGCACGCGCACCAGCTTGCGCACACGCAGCCCCAGGCAGGCAAACATTTGCCGTATCTGGCGCTTCAGCCCTTGCTCCAGCACCACACACGCGCGCCGAGGCGAGAGGCGTGCTACGTATTTCACTCTCGCTTGACCCTCCGGAAGACGCAAACCCTTAAGCAGCTGCAGAAGAGTGTCGTTGTCGTACGGTTGGTTGAGTGTCACCCAGTATTCTTTTTCCACATGAGATTTCGGTTGGGTGATCCGGTCGCTGAAATCTCCCTTGCTGGTCAGCAAGAGCAACCCCTCGCTGTCCGCATCCAAGCGTCCCACGTAGTTCACATGTTTATACTTCGTTGGCAGCAGATCGTACACTGTACCCTGTGCACCTTGCGATTCGCGGCTACACACGATGCCTCGCGGCTTGTTGAGCAAAAGCGTGACTTCCGCTTTTGGCTTAACCTGCTTGCCGTTCACCTTCACAAAGTCTCCCGTTTTTACTCGAGCGCCGGCTTCTGCACACTGGCCGTTAATTTCCACCAGTCCCTCAGCTACCAGTTTGTCTGCTTTGCGGCGAGATTCGTAGCCACAGCTCACCAGGTATTTGTTGATGCGGATACCTGCGATCTCATTATCTTGATCAAATTCCTTCATGATTCTCTAATTCGGGAAAAAAGAACCCCCGCAGCTGCTAGGGCAAGTGCGGGGTCGGGCTGAGGTTTTTATGCCGTCACCGGTGATGAAGCCGGTTCCCTGCAATCAAGCCTCAAACTTGGTCTTGGGAAGGCCGATGGGACTCTGTCCCTGCTTCCACTGTCCACGCTCTTTGAGAAGCTTGACGCGCTCAAAACGTTTCAGAACGGAGCGCTTTCCGCCAACGGAGCCGGAGGCCTTCAGTGAGGAGTGTTTAGACATAATTCAGTAGTGTGTAAGGTGAAATCGTGATC
This sequence comes from uncultured Akkermansia sp., assembly GCA_947588645.1. Taxonomy (GTDB): domain Bacteria; phylum Verrucomicrobiota; class Verrucomicrobiia; order Verrucomicrobiales; family Akkermansiaceae; genus Akkermansia. The sequence goes on from CANPYO010000056.1 coordinate 9,241, forward strand.
TTCCGTCGCGGAAGTGCGGATGCCGCCTTATACACCTTTCACGCAGAAAAGGCAAGTCGAATTTGTGACTTTTGCAAAATCTTTGCGTCAGTTCCACCCGTGTCCCAATAAAATCTTCTCCGGGCTCATTCAACCCATTCCTCATGCGTTTCCCATGGATGAAGAAGGTAAGCCAGCAAGAAGCTTAAACCATTGATCATTGAGCAAAGCCGTGAAACCGACATAGTCTCACACAGGAGACCTTCCTTCTATCAACGCACCATCGTCTTCGAAAATTCTACTTTGCTTTTGTTTCGCAGGAACGCGCGCAGCGTGCTAGCATTCAAATCGTACATCGTAAATAACCAACAACTTATGCTTCATGATGTGCCGTTAACTGCCCATTGGGGGTGCTTCTTCTTGGGACGGATGTGCTTTGCGGTATTCTCTCTTTGGGATATATTGACTCGGAGGATACTTATTTTTGATCACAGGACACCTCTGCTGCATCGTTTGGCAACCAGCATGAATGAATATCAGTATTCCCCAAATGTAAATAGATATTTGTTCATTTTAACTACTTTTTTTGCTCATTTTATTGGACATCAGCACCGGATCGGAGAAATTTGCTCTGCCTGTCGCACGGTATGTGCCCATGGCTCCGTTTGCTTTTTGGTACATTCGTCCTTGCTATTCATGGTGTAGCCGGTGCATTATTGATTCATCATGTCCGAGTTTATCTTACATGGAGTACACCTCTCCTCCTTCGAGTACACCTCAAATTCACAATCGAGAAAGCCAAAAAATCAATCGTAAAAAAGCGAAAAGAGCAATACAAGAAAAAACGATTTGCATAGAAATTGTTTTTGAATGGGATAGCAAATATCCGACCCATAGTGGAAGCACAACAAAGGAAGCACAAATAAACCCAATATGTGAAGAGTCATTACACACCTTGATGCAGTGAAACACTTGAAGGCCTGCGACTATACTGCTATAATGTGATAAGCCCTTTTCTTAAATAAATTGATGATGAACAGAAGAATAGCATGTTCGGCGAACAGAAACCATGAGCCGATAAACATGATGGGGAAGATTAAATTATCTAACACAAACATTACTAAGTATGGGAATACGGTTCTCATATTAGAATTTTGAAATGTGGATTCACAAACCTATTCCCCAACATCATTGAGCGAATTTATTGCTGTTCTCACAGACTTACCCTTATATATTTCCCACTCTACCATATAATCATTAGCACCTCCTTTACGGAAATAGACCTTTAGCGAATGAGAGGGGGTATTATATAACATATTTTTCTCAAGAAAAACATCTGCTCCACTCAAGTCACTCTTTTCTACCCACGGCGTTGCCAAATTACTCACGTCTAAATCAATAATTTGAGGACCCAGATAGAGCTGCCCCTTCTTTAAATAGGAACAAGGTGGATTTTGCGATGCATACAAGTAAAGTTCGTCCTTATGTACGCAAATTCCGGGAGCAAACTCTGCTTGAGCCATGTCTCTTTTGCATGCAGTAAATTCCAATCTACAATTTTCTGCTGGATACAACACAACTTTTTCTTCCAATGCCGATTGACAGGAACACAGGAAAATAGCACTTAATAATAACTTTTTCATTTTTTGTTCCCAGTTGCCGATGGGTACGAGAATACGCCCCCATGTAGGAGGAGCCAGATCAGGATTTGGTCGGGGTACGGCGTTTTTTAGGGGCGGCGCTACGTTTGGTGCTTCCGGAAGGCTTTTCTCGTGAATCCGTTTTCCGGCTGCGCTTGCGTGTTGGCGGCTTTTCCTTCGAGTCGGACACTTGCCGCCCCGGTGCTTGTACATGGGATTCCGCAACCGGACGCTTCTCACCTTTTCCTCTGCATCGTCGCAAACAGCGGAACAGCAGCAGCATGAATGCGCCGGAGCCCAACATCGTCAGATTCCCATACCACAGGAATTTGGCCTCATTGATATGACGTACATGGGTGTTTTGGGGGTGTACCAGCAGCTCCACCTGTTGACCATTGGAGAAATCGCGGTTATCGAGGTCGGGCAGGGTGGTGTCTGTGATGGTGCGTCCGAAGAGCTTGTACCGCAGGTGGGGGTGGTACGCAATTTCACCCTCCCAAGGCATGTTGCCGTGTTCCAGCATTTCGAAAATGCTTTCGAAGGGGCGTTCCGTCGCATCCACGACCACCGCGGGTACTTTCTGAGCTCTGAAGATAAAAACCGCCGTGTTCCCCAGTCGCCACAGCCCAATCCCCATGGCATACAGCCCTGCCAGCAAAAGTGCTGCTATGAATAGCTTGCGTGCCATAGGGTGCGGTTTCGTTAGTTGACGGCTACACGGCGCTCATAGGCCTCCACTCGGCCTCGCTGTACGCATTGTTGCGCCCATTGCAGCACCGGCAGCACATCCGGCAATTTTTCGGCATTCACCATGGGATGCGCTCGACAGGCTGGGGTGACCAAAATGATTTGCGGCAGTTGTGCCAGGAGTTCCTGTACCTCGCCTGCATCCATGCGCAGCAGCTCGTCGGCATGCGGCAGCTCCTCCGGAGCGACAGATATGCAGCGCACTCCAACGCCATACAATGTGCCTAGCCTTACGGTGTCATGCGTGGCATCCGGACTCCTGCCAACCAGCAGTAGCTCCGATTTCTCCGCCCATTCCCCGCAGGAGAGTGCGCGGAAAAAATCCCGACGCAGGCTTTCATCGTCTTGGCTCAGGCTTACACAGACAGCGCTGTACGTCGCGCGTTCCTCGGCATTGCGCGGTCTCATGTGGTAACAGCCGTCATCCTCCCAGCATCCGGTGGGCCACTGCACAGTCACCAGATCCGGATGGTTCCAACTCTCCTCGGCAATGGGATAGGCAAACACACTCAGACCTGTTGTGTCGTAGAGCCGCACTGCCGTGGCAATGGCGCGGTGCAGAGGCGTTTCTGACGGGGCATCGTGCAGGATTTGCTGCAGCCCCGGAATTGGCTCTCCTGCACGGCGCAGGTAGTATCCCTGTCCTCCCGGCACGCGAGCCAGGCATGTGTCCTCCTCGAGCGCGAGCAAAGAAAACTGTGTGCGCAGCGTTCCATCCGAATAATGCTCCTTCCCCAAGGCGCCTCGCACGCGGTTGATGAGTTCGTTTCCCTTGACAGCGTCCTCCGCCCGACGTGGGAGCAGGCCGGGCAGGATTTCCTTGAGCTTGTCGTGCAGATTCATGGTGATGGGAATTTTATCCTCGCACAGTGCAACCCGCAAGCGTCGGATTCGGATCAACGGGCGTCGTCAGCTCGCTGTGTTCGCCTGCCCGGGCATGGAGCAAGCCGGCGTAAGCAATCATGGCGGCGTTGTCCGTGGTGAGTTCGGGTGGTGGCAAAATGAGTTCTGCGTGTTCTTTGGCGCACATGTCCGCAAGCCCGCGGCGTAGTGCGGAATTGCAGGAGACCCCGCCGGATACTGCCAGCAGGTGCAGCCCCGTGCGCCGCAAAGCGAGCTTGGCCTTGCGCACCAGCACTTCGGTGATGGCAGCTCGAACACCTGCGCACAGGTCACATAGTGTTTGCTCGTCCAACTCGTGAGGATTGCCCGTAGGTGTGAGTTTGGGCAGCAGGTAGAGCACGGCCGTTTTCAGCCCGGAGAAGGAAAAATCGAAGTTCGACTCGTGGAGCATGGGGCGGGGCAGGTTAAAGCGAGCCGCGTCGCCACGTTCGGCAAGTTTGTCAATTTCCGGTCCGCCCGGGTAGGGCAAATCCAGCATCTTGGCCACCTTGTCAAATGCTTCGCCGGCGGCGTCATCCTGAGAGCGCCCCAGCAGCTCGTACTGTCCTAATCCTCGCACATGCAGCAGTAGAGTGTGCCCGCCGGAAACCACCAGTCCTAAATGAGGCTCAGGCGCCGGCACGCCGGCAGTGACGCGTGTTTCCTCCCGCGGTAAAAACGGGGAAAGCAAGTGACCCTCCAAGTGATTGACTGAGATAAACGGCTTGCCTGCCGCCAGGGACATGGCCTTGGCGGCCGTATGTCCCACCAGCAGAGCCGCTACCAGCCCCGGTCCGCCTGTCGCTGCAAACGCATCCACTTGATCGATGCTGCAGTTCGCTCGTTCCAATGCCTCGCGCAAGAGGTGCGGCAGCCGGCCGCTGTGGTTGCGCGAAGCGAGTTCCGGTACCACTCCGCCGTACTGTCGGTGCAGTGGTATTTGCGTGGAAATGATGGAGCAGAGGAGACGTGCTGCGCCGGCGGGGGATTCCTCGACCAAAGCTACGGCTGTTTCATCACAGCTCGACTCGATGCCCATCACGCGCATGGTCAACTTGCTTTCTTTTTGCGGCGAAGTTCAGGTTCCTTCTTGCCCAGCACGGCATCCTCCGTGAGTACCACTTCGGCAATGCTCTTGTCTCCCGGTGCCTTGTACATGATGTCCAGCATGAGGTTTTCAAAGATGCTGCGCAAGGCTCGCGCTCCGGTACCGCGTTCGATGGCAAGTCTTGCCATGGCGCGCAGTGCGCTCTCCTCAACAGTGAGCTTTATGCCGTTCATTGCCAAAAGCTTTGCATATTGCTTCACCAAGGCGTTCTTCGGCTTGGTGAGCAGCTCCGCCAGCTCGTCCTCAGTGAGGGTGGTCAGTGGCGCAAATATGGGCAGACGTCCCACTAGCTCCGGTATCATGCCAAAGAGAAACAGATCCTCCGGCAATGTTTTCGCCAGAACTTCCTCTTCCGTGTACTCCTTGGTGTTGCGTCCTTCCTCGATGGATGCAAATCCGAGCGTAGAGGCTCCCAGACGTTTGCGGATGATGCCTTCCAGCCCGACAAATGCGCCGCCGCAGATGAAGAGTATGTTCTCCGTGTTCACGCGGATGTAGTTCTCATTCGGGTGCTTGCGACCGCCCTTCGGGGGGATGTTGCATTCCGTGCCTTCCACGATCTTGAGCAGCGCCTGCTGCACGCCTTCGCCGCTCACATCGCGTGTGATGCTCACATTTTGCGTTTTCCGACCGATCTTGTCAATTTCGTCGACGTAGATAATCCCTCGCTCAGCCTTGGCAACGTTCATGTCCGCTGCCTGCAACAAGCGCAGCACGATGTTTTCCACGTCCTCGCCCACGTAGCCCGCCTCTGTCAGCGTGGTGGCGTCTACAATGCAGAACGGTACGTCCAATATCTTTGCAAGCGTGCGCGCCAGCAGGGTCTTGCCCGATCCCGTCGCCCCCGCCATCAGGATGTTGCTCTTTTCTATTTCGGTGCCGTCGCTGCTCTCCTTTTGCCGCAGGCGCAGGTAGTGGTTGTACACCGCTACGCAGAGCGTCTTTTTCGCACGCTCCTGACCGATGACGTAGGCATCCAGCATTTTATGCAATTCCCTGGGCGTGGGAAGCTCATCCTGCCTGCGTGTGAGAACTTCCAACGGCGTGCTGTCTTCATCCCTCTGTGGCAGCAGTTCCGGGTGCGTTTCGCTGATGAGCTGCAGGATCCGTTTCGCCGCGATTTCCCCTTTGGGCACCGTTTTGAACATGATGCGATTCAGCCCCTCCATGCAGGGGAAACACACGTGAAAATTGCCATGCAGTTGGAGCATTGGGCGTCCATCGCTTTCCAGCTCGCTGCAAAAGATGCAGGTTTTTGGGGTGCTCCGGGCCATGGCTTATTTATCTTCCGGTTTGTGAGTAAGAATTCGATCCACCAGTCCGTAGGTCAGGGATTCCTCGGCAGTCATGTAGTTGTCGCGATCCTGATCCTTGCGTACGGTTTTCACATCCTTGCCGGTGTGGTGTGCCAAAATGCCCGTGAGCCGCTTGTCTAAGCTGAGCATAAAGTTGATGGTACGCTCCACATCGGCAGCTGTCCCTTGAGCCCCGCCGCGTACTTGGTGAATCATCACATGCGAGTTCGGCAAACAGAAACGCTTGCCCTTCGTCCCCGCCGCCAGAAGAACAGATGCCATGGAGGCTGCAATGCCAATGCAATACGTGTTGATGTCGCACGACACAAACTGCATGGTATCGTATATCGCCAGACCGGCCGTTACGGATCCGCCCGGAGAATTGATGTAGAGGTGAATGTCTTTCTTCGGCTCCGTCATCTGAAGGAAAAGCAGCTGCGCGATCACAGAGTTTGCCACGGTGTCGTCAATTTCCGTTCCGATAAATATGACGCGGTCGATCAGCAGCCTCGAGTAGATGTCATACGCTCTCTCCCCTTGGCTGGTCTTCTCGATGACGGTCGGTATGTAGTAACTGTTGCTTGGTGTTTCCATAATGCTTTCGCCGACCACTCTACCATACCCTTTTTCCCATGAAAAGAGGGAAGCGAGACATGCGCTCCCGTATGCCACAAAAAAAGGAGCCGGTGTTCTTACCGACTCCCCGATGACAAATTGCTGTCCGCTGGCTTATTTGCCGAAGTACCGCTTCAGCAGGCCGTCAAAGCCTTTGCCGTGGCGCGCTTCGTCTTTGCACATCTCGTGGACCGTGTCGTGGATCGCATCGTAACCGAGTTCCTTGGCTCGCTTCGCAATGGCCAGCTTACCGGCGCAGGCGCCAAACTCAGCTTCTGCGCGCAGTTCCAAGTTCTTCTTGGTGTCCGGATGTACGACCTCGCCCAACAATTCGGCAAATTTGGCAGCATGTTCGGCTTCCTCAAATGCGTAGCGTTTGAAGGCTTCCGCTACCTCCGGGTAGCCGTCGCGCTCGGCCTGGCGGCTCATGGCCAGGTACATGCCTACCTCGCAGCACTCGCCATTGAAGTGGTCGCGCAGCCCTTGCACAACTTCGGCGTCCAAACCTTTGGCCACACCGATGCGGTGCTCGTCTGCATAAACTTTTTCTTTGCCCTCCTCGATAAGTTCAAACTTATCGGCTCCCTTTACGTGACAGATCGGGCAGGACTCGGGTACGCCATCGCTCTCAATGATGGCTCCGCATACTTTACATCTGTATTTCATGGCTTTATCGTGTTGTATGTGTGAATGTAAGCAGTTTCTAGACCGTAGACACCGCTCGTCACGCATTCTATCCGTTTGCTCGTACCTTGTCAATGCGGAATTTCGAACGCCAATAGCCTCAACACACCACCGCATTGCCTCAAAAATAAAGTCACCGAAGGGACGTAAAAAACGGGAAAAAAGAAATTTCTGAAAGCTTGATGC
>CANPYO010000057.1 GCA_947588645.1 uncultured Akkermansia sp.
CGCCTCAGGGTCTTGCTTGAATGTGGTCACCTATTCCATAAAAAATGCACTTTCCACAAAAAAATGGGTTGACCCTAAAAAATCGCCGTTATCAGTGTTTTATGACTTCCGATAACGGCGAAAAACCCTTGTTTTTGATACGGGGGATAGGACTCGAACCTACGACCTCCACCATGTCAAGGTGTTGCTCTACCAACTGAGCTACCTCCGCTTGAAGAATGGGCAGGGATGGATTCGAACCATCGAAAGCAAACGCTAGCAGATTTACAGTCTGCCCCCTTTGACCGCTCGGGAACCTACCCATAAATGAGGCCTCTGGGAAGAGAGGCGGGCATACTCTACATGAAATTAGTCTGATTGGCAAGCTTTTTTTCCTTTTTTTATTTGCGAGGAGGAATCGGCTTGCAAAAGTGAGGGGTGGGTGGTACACTCTGCCATGGCAGAAATTCAACTAGGACTTACGTTTGATGACGTGTTGCTCTTACCTTGCCTGAGCAGCGTCTTGCCGGGGCAGGCAGATCCCTCCTCGCAGCTATGTGAAGCATTTCCGCTGCGGATGCCGGTGCTGTCGGCACCGATGGACACAGTGACGGAGGTAGACATGGCAATTGCCATGGCGCGGGAAGGAGGTTTAGGGGTTATTCATCGTAATAACCGCATTGAAGACCAAGCAACCATGGTAGCACGTGTCAAGCGCTTCGAAAACGCTGTGATTACCAAACCCATCACAGTGACACGCCACATGAAGCTCAGTGAGGTGAAGAGCATCATGAATGAGCATGGATTTTCCGGTTTTCCCGTGGTGGACGAGAATCATATACTGGAAGGAATTATTACCGGTCGCGATATGCGTGCGTACGACGGGCGTCACATGGGCAGCGTGAGCGTGGAGGAAGTGATGACTCCGCTAGAACGTCTTGTAACAGCTGCTCCGAATACAACCCCTGAGGAAGCACGCAAAATTCTATATCGCAACCGTATTGAGAAGCTTCCTCTTGTGGATAGCGGGGGCTACCTGGTTGGACTGATCACCGAGACGGATATCCGTAAGCGCGAGGCATTCCAAGAATCCACGAAGGATGAGTATGGCCGCCTGCGCTGCGGAGCTGCTGTGGGACCCGGACCGGAGTTCATGGAGCGGGCGCAGGCAGTGCTTGAAGCCGGCGCAGATGCCCTCTTTATTGATGCGGCCACTGGGCACACATCGCGGGTATTGCATGTGGTGGAAAAGTTGCGGGAGCTGGGAAAACCTGTGGTTGCTGGCAATGTTGTCACGCAGGATGGGGCTCGAGATCTCATCTCTGCCGGGGCCAATGCTGTGAAGGTGGGAGTGGGGCCCGGATCCATCTGCACCACACGCATTATCTCCGGCGTGGGTATGCCGCAATTCACGGCCATACAAGAGGTAGCCAAGGTCGCGCGAGCTGCGGGTGTCACGGTGATTGCTGATGGTGGGATTCGCTACTCCGGAGATGCCGTAAAGGCGCTGGCTGCGGGCGCCGATCTTGTCATGTTGGGAGGTATGCTCGCCGGATGCGAAGAAAGCCCGGGCGCCGTGGTGCACTACCAAGGGCGCAATTTTAAAACTTATCGCGGCATGGGGTCGTTGGGCGCTATGCGTGCCGGTTCAGGTGATCGTTACGGGCAGAACTCCAGCGGCAAACTGGTGGCAGAAGGAGTGGAAGCCCGCGTTCCCTACAAAGGAATGTTGGCGGATGTCATTTTCCAGCTCATTGGAGGTCTGCGTTCAGGCATGGGCTATGTGGGAGCTAAAAATCTGCAAGAGCTGCGTGAGCATGCACGTTTTGTGCAGATCACCGCTGGTGGGCTGCAGGAAAGTCACCCGCATGATGTTACCATTACGCAAGACCCAGGCAATTACACGCGTTGATGTTCTCTCTACTCGGATGATGTTAGCCTTCCGGTGTCGAGCAATGCGAAACATGCTGGCGACTCTCTTTTTCGCAGGTTGCCAGCAGTGCCTTCAGGCTGCATTGCCGGCAGTTGACAAGGTTCCGGCAGAGCTCCCCGGCGGTTGGAAACTTGAATGGCATGATGAGTTTAACGGCTCCAAGCTCGATACCACCAAGTGGAACTACGAAGAAGGAGTAGTTCGCAACAGAGGTTCCTCCCAAGCGTACACCAAAAGCTGCGTTCGTGTACGCGGCGGGATGCTTCACCTCATTTCCCAAGCGAGAAAAACCCCGAACAAGGTGTATGACCCGAAAGCGGAGAAATGGCCGCGTAATCTCAAGACGCAGCCTTTCGCCAGTGGCTCCGTGACCACGCGAGGAGTGCGTACATTCTCTGCTCCCGGGCGACTCGAATTCCGTGCACGTATTCCGAAAGCCCATGGGGTGTGGCCTGCTATCTGGACCATGCACGTCAATAAGTATGCATGGCCGGCAAATGGGGAAATCGATATCCTTGAGCACATCTCACAGGAACCCAACAAGGTGTACAGCATCTTCCGATGGGGGATCAATGGGGGTAATCGTGAGTTCAAGGTCATTCGCACTACAACCATCCCCAACTACAGCGCTGATTTTCACACCTATGTTCTGGAATGGGATGAGCAGAGTATGTGCATCTTAATTGACGAAAAAGAGGTTGGATGCATCAACATCAGCGAGGCTGATTATCCCAATGGCGACAACCCGTTGCGCACCCCATGCTTCATCATCATGAACACTGCGATTGGCGGATCCGGGACTTGGCCGGAGCGCCCAGTTCCTTCCGAATACCCTGTCACCTTCCTCATCGACTACGTGCGCTTTTATAAGAGGTAGGGCATTTCTACGGCAGACGCATCGGAAAAGCGTATGCTCCTTCTGAGGCGCAAGTTTGGCAAAGCATGTGCGGAAACTGAATCGTGACATCGCCTAACCTTGACTTTCCTTTCGCGCGTGATAGAATGGCGCAGGAGTAATATGCACACGGCGTGGTTAGGGAGTGCGGTCATATCGGTACTGGCAATGGTCATGCCGTTGCAGCTGTGTGCCGCAGATGTGCCGAATGCGACTCCGGAGCAAATGCTGGTTGTTACCAACGAGATGTGGCGCCTGCTCTGCGGGGTGGTGAATAAGGAAACGGCGGATTTGTCTGCAGCCCGGTTTGGTCAATTGGTAAAAAGATCATGGCAGCTCAGTGAGACCATGTTCGAGAGTGAGGCTCAGGATGTGGAAAGTCTGAACGCTCAGACTTACCGAATTGCCGAGGTATATGAGGAGGCTAGTTACGAGTTTGAGAGCCTCTGCAAATGCCAGTGTTATGGCTCTGCCGCACTTGTCAACGAATTTCTCAAGGCCATGGAATTGGGGGTTTTCGGCGATGAAGAACGGGAGAAGTTGCAGCTTACCCACGTCCTGCTTAGCTCCGATGATGCGCAGCGTGAAATTGCTCGTCTGCGGCGCATGGAGGCGCTAGATGATGAGCTGCTCGAGCAGCTTGGGCGAGTACAAGATGCCCAATCAGCCGAAGCTGTGGCCGAGCCTATTGCAACGCTGGCAGGACGCATGAAAGAAGGTCGACCTGCGCACCGTTTCGGCCGAACCAATATGCCGGAGAATGCCCGTCCCGATTTCCTGCGCGTCTGCAATGAGCTCGAGCCGATTCTCTGGAAAATCCGCAACGAGATCGTACGTATCGTTGCACTGGACGGCTATGACCGTGAGCCCTTCGATACTTTTTCTGACGCGCTGGACAGCGTGTACGAAAGTATGAGCCTCACGCACGGTGAGAGCTTCGACAACGTGTTTGACTCCAGTTTCCGCATGGATCTGGATGATGCCCTGCACGGTAATATCATCACCAAACCATAAGAAAAAATGCCTGCAAGCGATTACGAGGTAACGATTGGACTGGAAGTACACTGCCAGATACGCACACAGACAAAGATGTTCTGCTCGTGTCGAGCCGGCTTTGGATATGAGCCCAACACGAATGTTTGCCCGACTTGCCTGGGTATGCCTGGCGCTTTGCCCACGCTCAATGTGTATGCTATTGAGCGCACGATTCTGGCTGGGCGTTTGCTCGGCTGCTGCATCCCACCTGTCAGCAAATGGGATCGTAAGAACTACTTTTACCCGGATATGCCGAAAAATTACCAGACCAGCCAACTGGATCTACCCCTCTGCATCGGAGGATCCGTGCCACTCTACGAATGGGCTTTCCCGGTTAACTCGGATATTCCTACGAGCAAAGACGGCATCGTACGTCGCGTCAAACTCGACCACATTCATCTGGAAGAGGACGCTGCCAAGCTCACGCACTTTGCGGGGTTTTCTCTTGTAGATTACAACCGGGGCGGCACGCCACTCATGGAAATTGTCTCCGCTCCTGACATGCACTCACCGGATGAAGCTTACGCTTACCTCAAAAGTTTGCAGCAGATCATGGTGTATGCCGGTATCTCGAATGCTGATATGGAAAAGGGAGAGATGCGTTGCGACGTCAATGTTTCTCTGCGCCTTCGCGGGCAGGAGAAACTCGGGGAGAAGATAGAGATGAAGAACATCAACTCTATGTCGGCTGCTCGCCGCGCTCTCATCTATGAAATCCGACGCCAGACTGAGGAGTTGGATGCAGGCATTGCGCAAGTGCAATCCACCCGCCGGTGGGATGATACATTGGGCGAGAGCATCATCATGCGTACCAAGGAAAATGCGCACGACTACCGCTATCACACATGTCCGGATCTCATCCCCGTGCACACGGCTCCACTCGTAGAGCGAGTGCAGCAGTGCGTGCCCGAGATGCCCGATGCCCGCCGCTGCCGCCTCATGCAGGATTACAAACTGCCTGCGAATGATGCCACCACACTCGTAGGTGACGCCCCTTTGTGTCAATTCTTTGAGCACACAGTACAAGCCGGCGCCCCCGCGCGCAAAGCCGCCAACTGGGTGATTAACACCCTTACAGCTGTACTGACCGAGAAAGGAACCGACCTGACCGTTTGCCCGCTCTCACCTGCTGCACTTGCCGGCATTATTGCCATCGTAGAGGACGGCACCGTATCGACCAATCAAGCGCGCGAGGTGTTGGATGTGATATGGTCCAGCCCGGATAAAGATGCCACGGTTGCCGCGGCAGAGCTCGGTTACAAGAAGGCTGATACCGGTGCCTTGGAGGGACTTGTACGCTCCGTGCTCGAGGAAAATCAGGACATGGTGGAGCTGGTGCGCGCCGGCAACGCCAAGCTTGTGAATGCCCTCACCGGCAAGGTTATGAAAATCGCCAATCCCAAGCCCAATCCTAAACTTGTTACAGAAATTATCCTCGCTCTCATCAAATAAATCTTCACCATATGCGAGGCGATAAAAATTTGTATTCGGAAACTTTCTCTGTATGTCGCAAACAGTTGCAAGCCTGCTTGGACAAACTTGGAGAACGTTCGCACGCGTGGCTCAAAGCTGAACCGCGCCATCCTTCCTTTGCCGATTTCATTTTCAGAGTGGGTAACCGCGTCTATGCCGTGCTCATGGCGCGTGTAGAGCGTGCGAACCAACGATCTAACAGGCTTGTCAATCTGCAGATTTCGGTGGTCACCTTCGAGCGAGATATCTTTCTGCGCGATTGCAAGCGTTTTAACATGCAGCCTCTTTTCTTTCCTGTGTGGATGGATAGCAGGACCCCGCTTTCTAAAGGTTGGAATCTCCTTATCCCGGAATCCGGCGTCCCGCTTGACCCCGCTGCAGAAAGAGATCTTCCTCATCCCGTCCCAATGAGCGAATGGGAATTGTGTAATCTCCGCGTCAACATCGTGCTTGACCACCTTCGGGGGCAGGGACTTCAAATTCTTTCTTGGCAAGATATTCTCGACATTTCTCCTCATATCCTCTATCGCGCTGCAGACGGAGCTCTCTGTTGGGTTATCGTCACTTCTACCCGAAGTACTGAAAGTTTCCCGAAGTCGTCAGAAATCAATAGCCAGCTCCCCGATTCTCCTAATGAAACCCGAGGCTATGTTGCGCGAGTCGGCCTAGGCAGTGTTGAAGATCCCTCTTTACCTCCCTCTCGTGGCGAGGCTTTCTTCACTATGTTTACAGGTCTCGACGCCCTTTGAACGGCTCCCCTTATTCCTCTATCCTCCCTTTCATCGTATTCTCTATGCTCGTCCATCTATCCCGGCATTTGGGATAGGGAGATAATGCCCGGAGAAGAAAGGGCGGAGACGATGGACAACTTCAATACGTTGACCGCATCCGGGTCGCGTGGTTGTGGCATTCGCGGGTTCGAAAAGAGAAAAATTCTGCGTTGCGTAAGCAAGGTGCAAACGTCAGGAGTGGTTCACCTCTCACATCCGTCCCAAGAAAAACGCCAGTCATGGACAATTTTGAAAAAAGAGGTTGTTCCCGCGCGCATTATTATCGTAAATCGTAAATGACATCCTTGGTTGCATGGGCTTGGAGAAATTTTATTGGGACAAATGTGTTTCCATCTCCAGACGAAAGATTTCCAATCGCACAGTAGGAGAGGATGTTAGAGCGATTTTGTTAAAATGCAAGCAGCTGATGTCGTTTTTTTTGAAAAAAAGACTTGATTGAACGCACCAAGACTCGTATAATGCCCTCGCGCTTCGTTTGGTGCTCGTCACCGAAAGGAAGAGGACGCGCGGATGTAGCTCAGTGGTAGAGCGCAACCTTGCCAAGGTTGATGTCGTGGGTTCGAGTCCCATCATCCGCTTTTTGTTTGGGGCGGTGCATGTTTCCGACATGTTTGATTGCTTTTGCAGGGGGCATCCCCGAAAATGACGAAGAACGCAACGATATGGAAGGTGTAATTGCCTGTCGGATACAGTGCGGGAACGTTGCATGCGGGATGCAGTGGCTGGAGAGAGACTGGGAGGGAGCAGAGGTGTACCCACCGATGGGCTTCAGTATGCGTTTGGAAGAGGAAGAGTTGGTGATGCACGCGCAGCGGGAGGCGTCGGCAAGTTTGAAGCCCGGGAGCAGAGGAGGGGAGTTCACCCCGTTGCTGTGGAAATATGATGTAGCGGAGTTCTTTTTGCGTGACCGGGAGGTGAAGCCGTACATGGAGATCAATTTGGCGCCGAATGGGGCGTGGTGGGCTGCGGTGTTTGATGACCCTCGGGTGGATCACCCGGGATTTGATGCGGCAGCCATGGCAGTGCGCAGCCGAGGACAGTGCAATGACCTGCGCTGGGAAGCCGAGCTGCACTTACCTCTGGTCACACTGCGCGAGCTGGGATGGACTCTAGAGGGGCTGCATGCAAGCGCTTGCGTGGTGTTGAGGCAGAAGAGCGGCTCCTACCGCTACGCATCCACCAGTATGCAGACCGCCGAGAAGCCGGACTTCCACCGACCGTGGTACTGGCCGCCGGTGCAGATTCAGATGTGAGACTTCTCTCTGCTTACTTCTTCTTGGCGTCTATGCGCAGAGTGAATGGCACAGTTGGCAGACCGTCCCCATTTACCAAGTTTGGAGTCAGGAAGGTGCTCCACGCATAGCGTACCACCTTGGGGGTCTGGTGGAGTCCTTCTGCCGTAAGTATCAGCTTGCCGTCTTGTATCTCGGCGGTAGCTGAGTAAAACTTCTTGCCATCCGCTGAGAGTTCAAAGTGGGCAATGGGTTTGCCATCTGCACTCTTGAGTCCCTCAGCGTGCTCCAATTCCAGCAGCACGGCGTTGCCGCGCGCTGTAGCTCGCTTGGCGACGGGGCCGGTGTAGGGTACGTCTTTCTTACCGTACACACAGGCTGCTGCTGTTGCGGCCAAGCGCTCGCCGACCTCCAGCTTGCGCGGAGGGTGAACATTGGCGTTCGTTGTACCGAGATCGACCGTAGTGACATCGTACACATTCGGAAGAAGCTTTGAGACGCGATCCTGCACCTCACGGAACTCCGGCCAATAAGCGCGCAACGGGGACGCATCTTTGATGCGCGGGAGCTGAACCATGATGAACGGCAGCTCTGCTTGCTTGAACTCCGCGCGCCACCCCTTGATGAGATTCGTGAGCAAGCCCTCATTTTGCTCCTGGTCTTGGATTTCGGCATCTGACTCTCCTTGGTACCAAATAACTCCGGCAATGGGGAAGTTTAGCCAAGGGCGTATGCCGGTTTCGAAGAGATAAGCAGGCTTGTAGGGATGTGGAGCAGATAAATCTTTACCGATATTCTGACGAGCTCTTCCACGCACCCATTCAGACATGTATTTGCTGTCCAGCCAACGCGGGCTCATGCATTCCTTGTACTTTTTTTTCACCACGGCGGGGGGCATCCACGCCATCATTTCCGAGCCGCCCAAGCTGGCATGCACCACAGCCACCGGCACACCCAGCAGCTCATGCAGCTTGCGACCGAAATACCACCCCACAGCGCTCATGCGCGGGCAGTCCCCCGAGCCTCCGACATGCCACGCCCCTTCATACATGCGATTTTCCTTAAGCCGGGTCAGCAAATCGTTGTTGTATGCGCCGGCGTTTGTGTGCACTTGGGGTTCAGCATGGTAAAAACGAAACCCGGGAATAGCGGGCTGATTCAGCGCGGCTGAGTCCCTGGTTTCATCGAGACGAAACAGCATGTTGCTCTGACCGGAGGCCACCCACACCTCGCCCACCAGGACATCGTCCAGCTGCACGTTTTCATCCCCCTGAGTAATGGTGAGGGTCTTCCCCTCTGCATCGGCCTCCATAGGAGGAAGTACGGCCTTCCATTTCTTCCCTTTCACCGTGGCTTTCACCTCGATATCTCCAAACTTGACCGTGACAGGCGCCGAGCTGGTGCAAGCGCCGCAGACAGGCACCGGCTTGCCCTGTTGGAACACCATGTGAGATTGGTAGATAGGATCTGCGGTGAGATCAGCGTGAGCAGCCGTACAGAGCAAGCTGGCTACCAACAACGAAAGAAGTCGTTTCATGAGAGGAATTGAGTGAGCAACGTTGAGTCAGCGGTGACGGAGAGGACCTTACATGCCTACAATCTCGTAGCCTCCGTCCACGTAGATGACTTGACCGGTGATGCTTGCTGCGCCATCGCTGGCTAGGAAGGTGGCCGTAGCTCCGAGTTCCTCCAGCGTGCAGGATCGCTGCAGCGGGCTCTTCTCCTCGTACACTTTGAACATGCCGGTGAAGCCGGAAACTCCACGCGCGGCCAAGGTTTGCACCGGACCAGCGGAGATGCAGTTCACGCGGATGGGTTGTTCGCGGCGTCCCAGATCGAAAGCTAAGTACTTACTACTGGTCTCCAGAGCAGCTTTAGAGACGGCCATGAGGTTGTAATTGGGCACCACTTTCTGGCTGGCATAGTAGGTCATAGCCAGGATGGAGCCTCCGTTGACCATGAGTGGTGCAACGGCACGCGAAAGGGCGATGAGCGAGTATGCCGATACCTGAAGCGACAGGTTGAAGGCATCCCGCGGAATGTCGGAAAAATGTCCCTCCAGACATCCGGGCGCTTTAGGAGCAAACGCGATAGCGTGCAGCATCATGTCCACATGGTCGGTATGCTGCTTCACGAAATCAAAGAAATGAGAGATTGAGTCGTCACTGGTCACATCCAGATCGCAGACGGGGGTATCTTCGCCGAAGGTTTCGTGCACGAGTTTGATGACTCCTTCCTTGAGGCGTTCGCCCTGGTAATTGAAGATGAGTTTAGCTCCAGCTTCATGCCAGGCTTTGGCAATACCAAATGCAATGCTGCGCTTGTTGGCCACGCCCGTGACCACACCTACCTTGCCTTCTAATGGTTTTTCTAGTGACATTATTGTGAATTGGTTGAAAAATGGATAATCAGTTGGAGAATTCTTGGGCAATAATTTCAGCGTACGTGAGACTCATCTTCACCCCCATCTCTTCCATATGGCGGATCTTGTTGAGGATTTCTGCGTCAGTCATGTTCAGGTCGTCTACCACAAACTTGAGGCGGTAGTACACGTAGCCTCCTTCGCGATCCAGCAGCAGCTGCCCTTCCGGCAAGTTAGCGTTAATGGTGAGCAGGAGCTCGGAAAGCTCTTGGACGTCCTCCGGCGCGATGCGCGAGGCAAAATGTGCATCAAATACCAAGCTGCACGGCTCATGCAGCTCCGTGAACATGAACGTGCAGGGCAAACCCGTCATGTCCAGCGGCAGGTATGCCAAGCCGATTTTCTCCGGTCCCATGGTCACCCACTGGTATTCTTCGCCGCGGCCGACAAGATACCGACGCACTTGCGCCAACAAGTTCGGCTGCCTCGTTTCGTTTGATGTGTCCTCTGCCATAATGAGATTGCCACCAGCCTACGCATTTGCACGTAAAAAGTCAAGCCCCCATTGCGCCATTTCAGGACAAACGCCCACATCCGTCCCATGAAAAAGGTGATCTCGACACGCGATCCATTTATGATTTACGATTTGAATGTTAGCGCGCTACGCGTGCTCCTGCGAAACGAAAGCGAAGCGGATTTTTCGAGGACGAGGACGATGGCGCCTAGCGGTGCCCATGTGCGATGCACAAGGCACGGTGTACGATTCCGGGAATTCGCGCGTCGAGCGCGGGGATTTCCTGAAGAGCAACCGTAAATGGATCGCGTTTCAAAACGCAATTTCACGCCTGAGGCTGGGCTGTCGCAGGTTCTGCGGGAGTTGCCGGTGCTGCAGGATCTGCCGGTGCTGTGGTGGGAGTTGCCGGCGCAGTTTGTTGCAACGGTTGATCTGTCTCGGGATCCACCTCCACATCATTGACAAATTTTCTGACGCGTTCTTTGTCGTTGCCCGGGGTCCACTCTCGAATGATGTCCACCTTGGTGCGGCGCATGCCGCCTTTGCCATCCGGCTCGATAGAGATGCGAGATTCCACGCTGCGAGCATAGCCCGATGAGGTGGCGGCGGGTGTCAGCGGAGCCGGATCAGCATCGGCAGGCGCAGGAGCTGCATCTGGTGCAGGCGGTACGGCTCCTGCCGGCTGTGCTGGTGTGACTGGAACCGCAGGTACACCTTGAACCGCCGACTGCGCCGGAGTAGCGGGAGCGCCGGGCACCCCCTGAACTCCCTGAGGTTGGGGGGTCACTTTGGCAAAGCGGGTGACGGCGCGCACGTTCTCATTGCCCTCATCGCGGAAAAGGTAGATGTGGTCGATGTTGAGCAGGGCTTCATCGCCCGGTTTCATCTCGCGGATCTGACGTCCCACATCGGCGGCTTGCCCCGGCACATCTGCCGCTAGCGACACCGGGAAAAGGCGACCCTCATTCAGAGCGCCATCGCCCATGCGATCGTAACGTCTGTGAGCGAGGTTTTGCTTCACCTCAAAGACAGCCACTTCTTCCGTGGCGTCTGTGGGCATCGCCAAGTCCACCACGGGGATGGTACGCAACCCCTTGAAAACGGCACGTACGGCGTTGGAGGCGAGCAAGTCGCTATGATAAACACCCTGGCGTGGCATGTTGACCATGGAGGGCGAAGGCCGCCCCATGCCGATATCCGCCCAAGCGGTTGTAACGGCGGGGAGCATAATCATCGAATAAAGGAATGGATGGATTTTCATACTTGTCGGGTGTGACAAGGCACGCGGACTATCTGTTCAAATAAATGTCAGTTTTTCGGCAGAATATTGAGCACGGTTATCTCGGATGGTACGCCGAGACGTATAGGCATCATCGTCCAAAGACTCGTGCCGGGGGTCACGTACACTTGCAAATTGTCGCGTTGGTATAGCCCGAAAGACAAACCGCTGTTAAAGCGTCCCACCAGCCAGTGCAAACCAAGCACCATGCCGCCGTGAGTGTGACCGGAAAGCTGCAGCGCCACCCCATTATCCCGGGCTTGGCAGACAAGTTGCGGCTGGTGTGCCAGCAAAATGACGGGCAGGCGGCGAGGGGCGTCTTCCAGCGCCTTAGCAACGCTCGGTTGCTCCTGTCCAAAGAGGCGTGCCGCAGGATCCGTGACACCCGCGAGTACGACGCCATTTTCTGAAAGCACGACATGCTCATTGATGAGCATGTGGATACCCAATCCGGTTAGCTTCGGAATCCACTGTTCGAAGCCGGAGTAATATTCATGATTTCCCGGCACCCCGTAGACTCCCAATGGCGCGCGCAGCTTGGTAAGTGGTTGCAGAGCCGCTAGACGCTGTTTCACGCTACCGTCTACAAAATCGCCGAGAAATAGGATGAGATCCGGTTTCTGCGCCAGAGTTACATCTACAAAACGCTGCATAACGGCAGCTCCTTTCACAGAGTCAGCGTGCAGATCAGAGAGCACGGCTATTCGCAGTGACTTCGCCACGGGGAGACGCAGCGTCACTTCGTGTACGCGCGGCGCACGGAGCGCGCTGTACATACCCCAGCAGCAGACAAGCACAGCGCCCGCAAGCAGAGCGGCGTTCATGCAGTTGCGCATGCGGAGGCGCGCGGCTTTGTTCTGCCCGCGCCATGTCGGAATGAGCCAATGCAGCAAGCTAAGCATTCCCCCGCCCACCAGCATAAATACTGTGAGGAACATCATCACCATGTACAGGCCTGAGTAGAGCAGGATCAACCACGCCGGCAAATCTGGTGCAAAAGGCGAACTCCCACCCAACCAGCTCATCATCGGAAAACAAAGACCGATCCATAAAAGCAGCCCCCCCGCCGTTACTTTATACCACCATTTCCAATGTGTCGGCATCACTCCGCGCAGAAATACGTACCCCGCCGCCGCTAGCGACATGACCATCACCACACGCATGTTCTCATTATAGGGAACTTTTACCGGATTAGCAAGTGTGAAAAAACGAGGATATCAAGATCCACTCCACGCACACGTGTCCCAATAAAATTTTCTTCAAGCGCAATTCAATCCACCCCATGCATTTCATAGACGCCGAAAGCAAGGTTGACATGACGGTAAACTATTGGGTAACTGAGCAAAGCCGTGAAAGCCCCCCTAGGGGCGGAGCAGAGTTTTAATCGTGCCCGAGCAAAAAAATTCGAACACTCCCAAAATTATAATTGACTTTACAGCCGTCGGTCGCTTTCGCCCCTGCGGGGCAGCGCCTTCGCGCCTCTGGAAGCGTAGCGTCCTAAATGATGAGGTAACGAGCGGGCGTTACGCATGGATTATTGCATGACAGAGCCTAGCCCCTGATGAGCCGACTCAGCAGCCATACGATCAATAAAATGAGGAGTAAGGGTCCTGCAACGTACACCAGCCCGATGAGCAGGGCGCCCAGTACGAGGATGACGGCGATGAAGAGCAGCAGGCTGCTCCAATTTAAGTGACGCGTTAGCAAGCGCAAAAGTGAGGGATGAGCTTCTTCCTCTTCTTCCTTGTGCAGATCCACCTCGGAGAGACGTCGCCACGTGGAGGAGTCAGCGCGGCGTACCCAGGTGTCGTTAGCAATATTACCCTCAGCACGCAGGCGAAGCAGGTCGTGCCCGGTGACGGGCCCCACCTTTTTTTCTCCGGTATCGTAGAAGAATTTACGAGCCATGGTTAATCAGGCATGGATGGGTATACCATCAGCCGCCAGCGTGGCTTCATGGATGGCTTCAGAAAGGGTGGGATGAGCAAAAATCGCAGCGTGCAGGTCTTCGTCCGTCAGTTCAGCCGAAATGCCCAACTGGGGCGTGGCAATGAGTTCCGTAGCGCCTTCTCCAACGATGTGAGCCCCGAGGAGCTCCCCGTGTTCTGAGCCGAAGAGCAGCTTTACGAATCCCTCCGTCTCACCGGCAGCCACGGCACGCCCAATGGCTTGGAAAGGGAATTTGCCGACCTTGTAAGCGATGCCTGCCTGCTTGAGCTCGCGTTCACGTTTGCCGATGCTGGCGACCTGCGGATGGCAGTAAGTGCAGCCGGGAACCAACGTAGGCTTTTTCGGTGTTGCTCCGGGCAGGAACATGCCTTCCACGGCCTGAACCGCCTCGTAACTCGCGGCATGCGCCAGCATGACACCGCCGATACAGTCGCCTGCGGCATACACACCCGGCAGATTGGTTTCATAGCGGTCATTCACCTGCACGAAGCCGCGTTCGGTGAGCTGTAGTCCTCGCACATCCGGAACAACCGGCACCACTCCGACGGCCACCAGGCAAACTTCTGCCTCGACATCGGTATCCGGTTTGCCGGGACGAGTAATGTGAGCCTTCACTCCGCTTTCCGAGGAGGAGACACTCTCCACTTTGGCTCCCACCAAGCAGGTGATGCCGCGTTTTTTGAAAGCGCGCTCCATGGTTTTGCTCACTTCGTCGTCCTCGTTAGGGAGCAGGTTGGGCAGAGCTTCCACCAGCGTGATTTTGCAGCCCAAGCAGCTGTAAACATAGGAGAATTCAGAGCCAATGGCGCCGGAGCCGATGACAAGCATACTGGAGGGAACTCGTGGCAGGGTGAGAGCTTGCTTACTCCCGATGATGCGCGTGCCATCCATAGGAAAAGCGGGAATATCTCGCGTGCGTGCGCCGGTGGCAATCAGGATTTTTGAGGCTTGGAGTTGCGAGATTGTGCCATCCGAAGCTGTGATTTCTACCACACCCGGGGCGGGGATAGAGGCCGTGCCCTGCAGCCGCTCAATGCCGTGTTTTTTGAAGAGGAACTCAATGCCGCTGCACAGGCGGTCACTTACCGCACGTGAGCGTGCGACCATGGCATCCCAATCAGCAGTTACCTCCTGCACGTTTACACCGTACGCCTTTGCTCCTTGGACCATTTTACGAAACATCTCCGCACTCTCCAGCAGAGCCTTGGTCGGTATGCATCCCCAATTCAGGCAGGTCCCTCCCACACGCTCTTTTTCGATACACACCACTTTTTTGCCTAACTGCGCCGCTCGAATTGCCGCCGCATAGCCGGCGGGCCCACCACCGATAATAATCAAGTCCGTTGCCATGCTATAAGCATAGCTTCCGCGAGGCGACTTGTCAAGCGTACTGCCAGCCATATTAGGGCAAACGCATTTGAGAGAAGTCAATCAACAGAGAAATTGCTCTTATTGACTGATATCACCGTTTATACGTATCAAAAACCGTGATAACCAGCGGTCATCATGATGATGGCTCTAAAGGAATCACAGCATACATTAATGATCCGGAAAAATCTGCGCAACGCGCACATTATTAATAAATCGTACATCGCACATCGTAAATCGTACATAGGCAAACGCATTTTCTCATGCGTTTGCCCTGCCAGCTATATGCCTATTTACGATGTGCGTTGATTCACAGCCGTCCCACGGCTGTTGCTTCGGAGTCGCTTCACGACTCCTTACCCCTGCGGGCAAAAGCTATCGCTTTTGGCTAATCGACCTTACGGTCGTCAGTCGCTTTCACCCTGCGGGCAAAAAGCTGCGCGTTTGTCTAAACTGCCTTATTGCGATGAGATCAATACCTATGTCGTGCGTGTTATTGCGATGGAGCCAATTATCCCAAAGCCATACCTCGGAGAAACGTTCCTTGTACGTCGGTTCATAGAGAAAAAAGCGACGCATTAATTCCTCAAAGCGTCTTCCCTTATTCACCTGAGGCAACCCCTTCGTCGCCTCCCTGATCTGCTCAATGAGCTGATGAAATGTTACCTTCCTCTCAAAATCTTCCTCGTGTTGCAGCGACTTACTCTCAATATCCTCACGCTGCGTGCAAATTTCGGCCTTTTCGGCTACTACTTCTTCATGGGAGTTTGTTATTACCCCCCCCCAGCTATATGTTTATTATCAATATCTTGCATAACAAAATATGGGGTTATGAGTGGGTATTATATATTCGCCTTCTGCCAAGCGCAAGCCGTTATTTCTTGGCATGAAAACGGCTCCGTGTTATACTCCCCCTGTAACGATTGTGCACGCCATGCCCCATCTTGTCCCCAGAATCATTGTTTCCACCGTGCTGGCGCTGCTGGTGGCTGCGGGTATTCACTTCGGCAGAGACGTGA
>CANPYO010000058.1 GCA_947588645.1 uncultured Akkermansia sp.
TTCCACAACATGGTTCGCAGCGCCAGACGGGCCTTTTTGACGTTCTTCTTCGTCCCTATGCCAAAGAGATACGAGTGTACCACCGCGTACGAGGCTCTCATACCGGCATGATCCCGGCCGATGCAATAGTATTCGAACGCTTTCTCGGGATCTTTCTCTCCACCTGCACCGGATGCATACAAACGACCCAAATAGTACGCGGCATTCCACGCCTTATGCTCGAGCGCCTTTTCCATCGTCTCCTTGTACTCGGATGCTTTTTCAGGATCTTCGAGCATTTGTTTTCCCAGCATCTTTACAGCCGCCGGTGAACCATTTTCCGCCTCCTTGCGTAACCACGCATCGTCATTCACCTCCGGGCGATCCGCCCTCATGTATATCCGATCGGTTATTCTACTGAGAACCTTCCTATGCTCGTCGACAGCTTTGCGTACGGCACTGTCCTGGCTCGCGCCGAGGATGGAATTGAGGAACTCCTTCATGCTCTCCACATATTGTCCTCCATAGTAACCTTTCTCCGAAGCATCGAGATCCGGTGGTTCAAAATTGTCAGCCAAGCTTGCATAATTCATGTACTGGATAACTTCCTTAAGGCGGTTGGGATAATTTTCCGCGACAGATTCCGCTATGAACAAAAAAGTATGCATGGCCCTGAACGAACCCTGCCGAGCCGCAGCATCCAAGTACTTAATTCCTTCCTTTTCGCAGCTCCATAATCCAGAATTCCCATCGGAAGGAGCGCGTGACAGCAATAAGCCCACCATCGTCAACATGGGCCTGCAACCCTGTTTGAGTGATGCCCATGCCCAATTCGGGTATTGACTCTTGACTCTCTTTTTTACCTCTTTGCCTACATGTTTCTTACCTATCCACTTCTCATCCATCTCAACAAAGCTATAAATGCTGTCCCCAAGTAAAAGCAAACCGTCATTCCATGCATTCGATGACGGAAGCCGCTGAACGATGACTCCAATAACGCTCTTATACTTAACAGCTTTGTCTGCCAACTGCTTCATTTCATCTTTGTTTTCCGGCATACCGAAATTGAGCACGATATAAGCCTCTAGGGCTTCCAACATGCCTGCGTTCGCTACATCCTGCAGTTGTTCCAGATCCTGGCTCTCTCTCTGCTCCCTATCCTTGGCGAGATATGTTTGGATGCTTACCACCGCTCGTGCACTCGCATCCCCGGATTCAGCCTTCTTCTGCAACAGTTCCATAGCTGCCTTGGCTCCATCCTCCGTATCCTCCCCCATAAGACGGAGTACTCGCATCTGCCAAGTTTCCTGCTCCGGCGCTTGAAGAGCTTCCCCGGACGCCTCTTGCGTCGGCGCCTTTCCCTTCACTTCCGCCGCCCCCGCGAGTATCAGAATACCCGTTAGGGTTAGGATTACAAAACGTTTACAATGAATAAATAACAAAACAGGAGGGGTAACGGAGATGTTTGACATAGATGTTTGGAATGCTGACGGAGTACATTCTACCAAAAATAACGATTATGGGCAAGAAAAAATTAACAGATTTGAATGGAAATGGGTGACTCGGCACCACACGTGTCCCAACAAAATTCTCTCCGGGCTCATTCAACCCATTCCTCATGCGTTTCCAACAGACAAAACTGCCGAAAAAAAGCGTCTGCCAGTCGTTTATAACTTCTGTCAGACGCTAAAACACATTTTTTTGCTAGCAGGGAGGTGATTTGAACACCCGACCAAAGGCTTATGAGTCCTCTGCTCTACCACTGAGCTACCCTGCCGTGTGCGGGCGGAGTATAGACGGAGATTGATAATTTGTCCAGCAAAATTTATTGCATAAGTGAGAAAAAATAGAGAAACCCGGCGCAGCAGGTGAACCACTGCGCCGGGAGCATACACATTACAGCACTGACAAAAATCAGAAGGAGAAGACGCCTTGCACACCGAACACGCAAGCATCGGAGTTTGCCGAGTAAGCGGGATCGTGGATGTACTGGAAATGAGGCACAACCTTGAACCAATCGGAGAGCTGCAGGCTGTACATGAGTTCCAGGACAGACTCGCGGGCGTGTTCTGTGGGGGCATCCACAGGGTTTGCGCCTTTAAAAATTCCGTAGGACAGACCGATGAAGTCATCGGCACGGCGCGAGAAGGGATGAAGGTGTGCACCCAAGGAGAGTTCGGCCGAGTTGCCGAGAGACTGCTTAGCGCCGAAGCCGGTGCGGGCATAGACGGTGATGCGATCGGAAGGGGAGAACTCCACACTGCCGACGAGACCGGCGTTGCGACGGTGGTGGGCGCCGTCTTCGCGTTCTTCATCGATCATCTGGAAGAAAGGATTGAGGCGGATGGTACCTTTTCCCTCACGGAAAATGTGCCCATATTCGCCGACCACACAGTACCCGTCACTCTGCCCGTTGAAGGGGTCATAGCCCATTTCCACACCGGTGCGACTCACGGCAGCCATCACGTAGTTTTTCTTTCCCAGCTCCACTTGCAACACCGCGCCGACATTGCTGTCCACCAAGGGCAGAATGGTGGAGTTCACGAAGCCGGAGTTGACGAAGGAGGAGAAGGTATCGTTGGCGATGCTTACGGCGTCAAAATAATTGGTGAGATTTACAACGCCGGCGATGAGGCTCGCGCGCTTGCCGGCAAAGTAGTGCATAAGCGCCACCTCCGGGAAGAAGAGGTTATGGGGTCCCATCACATCCGGATGCACGGACGTAGAGGTGCCAAAGCCCTCCACATACGTCGCTGAGTCGTTGGCACGTTCCGAAGAAGGATCCAGAGCCCATGAACCGGAGATCTCTACGCGCAGCCAGGTGCCGCCATTGAGGTCGTCTTGAATGAGCCGTTGATTGAGCTGCCCATGAATGAGCGCGAGGTTGTTGTTGCACGGCGTATTCATGGAAGCTCGGTGGGTGCCCCAGTAACCGTATGCGAGGTCCAGTCCCCATTGAGTGCCGTATTTTTCATGGGCTTTCACCTTGTAGGCGGCATCTCCTTCTTCAGGGGTGAACATGTTGATGCCTTCCAGTATATCGCCGGGCTGTGGAGTTTCATCAGCCAGGGAGAGCGACGGCATAGCTGCGAGGCCAGCCAGGATGCTTCGAATGATTGTTTTTGTTTTCATGGTTTATTTTGTTGTTTTATGGGAGAATGATGACACAGCAGGTGCTAAACTCAGTCTGTTTCAACGAGTCAGAAAAGAAGCTGCCGAACGGCAAAATTTAAATGTTCGGAGGCTTAGAATCAGTGAGTTCCCCGGGCTGTGAGAAGCCGCGTCAATGTACGGCGTCGCGTCTGCTGCATGCACCGGAACAGTTTTTCTGGGAAGAAGAGATCACGAGGGTGCATGTTATACGGATGCGCGGATGGAGAAGAGCTAAAATCCTTCACGTACGTCGCTGAGAAGTCGGAACGTGCGGAATCAAGATGATAAAGGCGTTTATAGACAAGAGCCTGGTCATCGTTGTACGGCGTGCCCGAGGAGACGCCTTCCGGCATGTTGCCAGGTCGTGGCGCTTCATCAGTCAGGGAGAGAGGCGGCATAGCTGCGAGGCCAGCCGGGATGCTTCGATTGATTGTTTTTGTTTTCATGGTTTATTTTATTGATTTATAGGAAAATGATCACACAGCAGGTGCTAGACTCAGTCTGTTTCAGAGAGTCAAAAAGCAGCTGCCGAACAGCAAGATTTAAACGTTCGGAGGCTTAGAGTCAGTGCCTTCCTCAGACTGTGAGGAATTGTGGCAACGTGCAGCGCCACGTTTGCAGCACGCGCCGGAACAGTTGCTGCATGAGCCGCTACCAGGGCATGCTGAGCAGCCACGTTTGCGCAAACAGGAGAAGAGAGCCCATGCGCCGGCAATGACCAGAAGTCCTATGATGATGATATCACCCATGGTGTGGTAGAGCATTTATAGTTTTTGAAGAGGCTGAGGTTTGCGGCGGAGCAGCATGTAGAGGATGCCCAGACCGACCACACAGGCCATCAGTTGCCCGGTGGCAAAGACGCCGGTGCTCACCCATGTGCCGATCTGATACACGAGCAGAGCCATAAAATACGCCCATACGCACATGTAGCCAATGGCAAACCAGGTCCATAACCCGCTGTTCATTTCGCGTCGGATGGCTCCGCAGGCGGCGAAGCACGGAGCGCAGAGCAGGTTGAAGAGCATGAACGACAGCGCGCTGAGGGCCGTGAAGGCTCCGGACGCCTGAATTTCTGCCGCCACGCCGCTGGTTTCCTCGTCTTCTTCTACGCCGAAGAAAAATTGTGTGAGGGAAGTCAACCAGCCTTGCTCAGTTTCCACATCCTCCGACGTGCTCTCTGTCTGCGCGACAGGTTCAGCAGGGGTGGCGGAGCGCACATCGGCATCCGCCTGCCACAGGAGCATGGTGAGAGCTGTGAGCATATTGCTCTTGGGGAAGATGGAGGAGTTGGGCAGGGGATCCTCATCCTCCGCTACCGTGGCTTGGGCAGTGTCAGCGCTCGGCTCCGATTCCTCGATCGCGTCGCTTTTCTTATCCGCACTGCCGGCGTAGAGAACGCCGAATGTCCCCACCACATTTTCCTTGGCTACCAGTCCGGTGACCGTGGCTACGGCCGGTCGCCAATCTCCCCAGCCGAGCGGCGCAAAAATGGGAGCAAATTGATGCCCCACATCGGCGAGCATGCTCTGCTCGATGGCGGCTTCATTTTCCGAGGTGTTCAGAAACTGCAAGGTCCAGGTATAATTGCTGGTGAACCAGATGATGGCGGAGGCGAGGAATATGATAGTGCCGGCCTTATGAACAAAGGCCTTGCAGCGTTCCATGGCACGCAAGTTGATGTTGGTGCCGCGCGGGATATGGTAGGGCGGCAATTCCATGACAAAGGGAGTGTAGCCGCCGGCAAACATGTGGGTTTTACGTAGGATGAGACCGCCGAGGATGACGGAGGCGATGCCGGCAAAGTAGGCAATGGTGGCGATTGTGGGGCTTTGTCCGACCACGGCGCCGATGAGCGCAATGATGGGCAGCTTGGCTCCGCAAGGTACGAAAGTGGTGAGCATGATCGTCATGCGGCGATCCTTTTCATTCTCGATCGTGCGCGTGGCCATGACACCCGGTACGCCGCAGCCCATGGAAACGAGCAGCGGGATGAAGGATTTGCCGGACAGCCCGATGGTGCGGAAGATGCGATCCATCATGAAGGCTACGCGCGCCATGTACCCGCAATCCTCCAGCAAGGAAAGCAGAAGAAAGAGTACTGCCATTTGCGGCAGGAAGCCCAACACGGCCCCTACGCCCGCCACAATGCCATCCGTGAGTAAGGAACTGAGCTGCGCGCTGCAATTCAAACCGACGCGGCCGAGCATGGAGATGCCAATGCTCACGGCGCTAAGTACGACCAGCCACAGGATATATTCTGCACGGGAGGCGCGTCCCTCCAGTCGAAAAGGATGCAGTCCCACGCCGGAAGGCGTGCTGCCGTATTGATTTGCGTGTTCGGTACCACGAAAGCTGATGCAGGCGAGTAGCAGGAAGGCGTTGGCGATGTAGAGCAGGTACATAACGACCGTGTGTAGCCAGCTCGGCAAGTGCGGACACATATACTCCAAAAGGAATGGGGCAATGGCCAGGTACAGCCATGAGCCATTCAGTCCAATATCATGCAGACGACGCAGTGTCGCCGGGAAAATGAGGCACATTGCTAACACCGCGCTGAACATGGTGAGGCATTCCGCTGTCGCCGGGCTGGAACCGATGCATCCGGCCAACCAGCCGCCCACGACCGGACCGAAAAGTACGTCATTTGCCCAATCGGTGCCCCAACTGCCCACCGTGCCGATGGAGATGTAGTAAATAGCCCACATGACCAGCACAAAAATGACCAGTCCCCACACGCGGTGAGTCAGCAGGCGATCCACGCGGGCAGAGAAACTCTCGGCTTGTTTCTCCCCGTGCCATACTTCCTTCATGAACGAGCAAATGGCATCGTAACGACCGCCGGCGATGATAGACGCAATGTCATCGTCCGCCTCTTTTTCCAGCGCCAGCCTCTTCTCTTCGATTGCGTGGCGTTCAGGAGCGCTGTGTCCCTCCAGCGCGCGTGGATCATTCTCCAACATCTTCACTGCCTGTAGTCGGCTGCAGGAAAAACGGGTCCGCAGGTCTGCAATGACCTCCTCCACCTCCACCCGGAATTTGAGCGGTGTGGGCGCTGCCGGCAGCGCTCCGAGCAGCAACTCCGTCAGTTCGCGTATGCCGGTGTGGTGCAGCGCGCTTACTTTCACCACCGGACAGCCGAGTTTTCGGCTCAGTGCTTCGGCATCAATGTGGCGTCCCTGTTGCTCCGCAAGGTCGATCATATTCAGTGCAACAATCATCGGTACTCCCGCTTCCATCAGTTGAGAAGTGAGGTAGAGATTGCGCTCTATGTTCGTGGCATCCACTACGTCCACTACTAAATCCGGCTTCTCGTCCAGCAGATAGCGCCTCGTGATGACCTCTTCCGGCGAATACGGCGAGAGTGAATAGATACCCGGCAAATCCAGCAGCTCTACCCCCTCGTGCTCCTTTAATTCGCCCGTCTTGCGCTCTACTGTCACCCCGGGCCAATTCCCTACGTATTGATTCGCTCCCGTCAGCTCATTGAAGAGTGATGTCTTCCCGCTGTTCGGATTCCCTGCCAGTGCTATTTTCTTTTTCATGTTAAACTAAACTAACTATAAAGTAAAAAATTACCCGAGCCTCACTTCATATAGATACAGGCTGCCTCGGCTTTACGCAGCGAGAGTTCATACCCGCGCACCGTCACCTCAATGGGATCCCCCAACGGCGCTACCTTCCGCACTGTCACTAGGGCGCCTTTCGTCAGCCCCATGTCGAGAATCCTCTGACGTAACGCTCCTTCTCCCCCAACTTTTAGCACGCTCCGGCTCTCTCCGGTGCCGACTTCCCGCAATGTCATTCCTTTAGATATTTTCATGTGTTAGAATAATCTAATTTTTCGAAAAGATATTAGACCAGGCTAACTAACCTGTCAAGCCTTTTTTGAAAAAAAGGAGGAAAAATTTAAATGAAGGTGCGAATGACAGCCTTATCACGGAGGCGTTCAATCCACTCGAGGTAGCGTTTTTCGCTCTGTTTGCGACGCACGGCGTCATCCACGGCATCTTTCACTTGGGAGAGGGGTGGGGCAGGGGCGAGTTTCTTGCTTCGCACACGTACGATGGTGAAGCCGGCGGGGTCGAGCAAGGGACCGGCCAGCTCTCCAACAGGCAGACTGAAGACGATATTGGCGAACTCCACAGCGAGATCAGCACGGGCAATGGGGGGCCAGGTGCCACCGTCCTGCGCGTGCATATCGGCGGAGTAGGTGCGTGCCGCTTCCTCGAACTTCATCTCGCCCGATTTGATCTTGCGACAGATTTCCTGGGCAAGAGCAAGCTGTTGTTCCGGGGTGCTATCCGGAGAGGAACCGGCTGCCGGGATAAAGATTTTATCGTAGGTGATGGTATCTTTCGTGATGTCGCGGTAATCGGACTTGGTAGCGTTGTACTCCGCACGTATTTCATCGGGCGTGGGAGGGATTCCTCGGTCGTAGCGCGAGCTGCGCATAGCCGCTACGGCTGTTTCTTTACGCAGGGACTCGCGGAAATCGCTCAGAGACATCCCGCTCTGACGCAGAGTTTGCAGCAGTAGATCACGCTTTCCGTTAAACTGGTAGAGAATGCGGCGGTTAAGCTCCTCATCGACTACGGTCTCCGGTATCATTGCGCCTCGCGTCTCGAATTCGCTGAGTACCAGTTCACGGTTGATGAGTTCCTTCAGCACCGCGCCCTTGGCCTTTACTAACTCTGCAATGAAGCGAGGTCCACGATCCGGGTAGAGCATGAGCAGTTCTCGCAGATACGGATCCAGCCGTGCACGCACTTCCGCAGAGGTGACGGGTCTCCCGTTCACCGTGGCTGCGATGCGGTTCACAATGCGCTTGCCCGATGGTGCGGCTCGGTGTGCTTGCTGAGCACAATCAGCTATGCCTGCACCGCCCAGAATTGCCAGGAACGCGATGATGGATATGCGTGCGAACAACTTCATACTTGTCCCATTCTACTGAAATCTTGCTCCATGGCAACTATCTTCTTTGTCAACAAATCTCGGAATCCCGCAGGGCAACCGCATTAGAAAATGCGGTTGCCTATGTGCGATTGACGATATGCAATATATTGATAACTTGCGCTTTGCGGATATTTTTCGATGCGTATAAACGATGATATCAGTCGATGAGAGCCTTTTCTCTGCTGATTATCTTCCCTCAAATTCTCTTGCTTTGGCTCCGAATGCAGCTCACAAATGTGCTGCTCCTCCGCGCCCCCGGCGCGCGAATTCCTCAAATCGCACCTCGTAAATCGTAAATGAATTACGAGTTTGGATCGCTTTTTCTTGGGACGGATGTGTTCGCTTTGCTTTTGTCATAATTTAGGCTGTGCAGGCGTGGAGAAATGTGGTAGAATACAGCGGAGACGTGTCACAATGGGCGTGCGCATAACAGAGAGGATGAAAAAAGTGTACCAACGGTGCACGGGGTGGACTGTGGACACGGTGAAGCGCGGCACCCGCACGGTGATGCGGCAGGTGATGCGAGCGGGCGTGGCGATTTGCATAATGCGCGTGCTCATTGTGGTGGAGCTGTGCGTTCTCGGTGTTGGGGTGGTGCGCAGATTAGAGAATTCGTACGAGCGAGCCATGGAGGCGGCGCGCATGGAACTGGCAGCGCTGGAAGCCCGTGAGCTGCGGCAAGAAGAGGCCAGCGGCGCCGCGGGTATCGGGGTCGCAGATACTGACTCTTCCGTTAGCCCGCCGGATGAGGATGGGGAGGACACGCACGAGGCGCCGGCTCTGCGTGCCCGCGATGTTTCCACAATTATTACGGAGGAGACGGGAGATATAGAGGCGGCCACAGCTGTGATGGAACGTGAAGCCGGTTCAGCGCCGCAGAGTGCGGAGCCAACCGGTGAAGCAACTAAGCTTTCAGCGGAGGAAAACGAGGAGCTGGATGATCTGATCCGCCGGGGAGTGTCAGCCATGGTTGCCGGGGATATGCGCCGATGCATCCTTAGCTTGGAGCAAGCGACGACGATGTCGCCTCACCACCCCGCTGTGCTCTATTATTACGGGATGGCGTATGATAAGCTGCTCAATCCGCGTAAGGCTCGGGATTACTACGCCAAGCTTTTCCGCATGCGTGAGCAAGCAGGCAAGTACTTCGAACTGGCCTCGCACCGTCTCACCTTTGGCATGGAACAACCCAGTGCTCTGCGCGGCAAACTCGCTTTCGGACCGCACCGGGTGCAGCACACTTTCGACACGGAGCAGGGGGAAAACGTCAATATCCTGCTGCCCGTGATGCTTGCCCCCGGGGAACAAATTCGCCCGGACGACATCTACATCACGATCCAGTTTTTTGACCTGATCAACGGTCGAAAAGTGGATTTTTCCCGTGTGACGCCCGCGCTGTCATGGGTGAACGAAAAGCCCACGTGGAATGATTGTGAGGAGAACTTGATGGTTCAGTATAACTTACCCCCGGCAGACAGCGTGGAGGCCGCAGATGCCGGGGATGTGAAGTACTACGGATTTACAGCTAAACTATACTACAAGGGCGAGCCGCTCGATTGCATTAGCGTGCCGTCGGCGCTCATTCTACACGAGCAGAGACTAAATAGTCGCCGCTCTGGTGGCCCTGCCGGTCTTCTTCCAGATGACGGGTTGTCTCCCTACGCTGAGGAAGCTGTCCCCTACGCGGACGAAATGCCAGAATCGACCAACGACTACCCATGAACCCTATCTTTACCGGATTGCCCACGAAGCTTGGGCTGTACATGCTCGAAGAGCTGCTGAGCGCTCATGAGCACACGGAACTCTACGCCGCCACGCAGAGCTACGTAGATCGCGCCGTTGTGATAGAAGTCCTGAGACCGGACAGCCCGCCGGATGTAGCTGCGCAATTTCAGGAGAACATACGCAGGCGAGCCTCGGTGTCGCTGGCGCATGTCAGTCCGATGCTGGAGTCTGTGCAGACAGGAACTTTCAGCTACCTCATCCAGGAGAGACCGCGCGGCTATTCGCTGGCCTCACTGGCAAAGCAGGGGAAGCTGCTGAGCTATTCGGAAGGATTTTCACTTGTTCATGCCGTGGCGGAGCTCTACGCGACGTGTCATGAGAAGGGATTGGCTGCTGCTCCGCCGAGTGCAGCCTCCATTTACATGGATGGGACGGAGTTCACGTTTCTCTCTCCGGTGGAGGCGGGTGTTGCAGATGAGGCGCACCGGGATGCGCAAATGAAAGGTTTGGCGGAGGTGCTTGAGCTGATTTTGCCGCCTGAAGTGCTGGGAAAGTCAAAGCTTTCCGTGGTGGTATATTGGCTGAAAAATGGCTATGGTGGATCGGCTTTAGAGTGGGCGCCTCTGCTCTCTGCGCTCGCTACCCTGCGCGGGAAAAAGGGCGCGGGTCACGTATCTGCGCAGCGCTCAGACAAGTCGATTTTGCATTTTTTCAAGAAGCGTTACATGAAGCGCGCCTTGCGTGCTGTGTATGCCCATCGCCTTCCTCTGATATTCGGTGCCCTGGCAGTACTCGCGATTGGTTGTGCCGGGTTCTTTTTCGCTACCCCTCTGTCGTCCCCGCGGCAGCTTCCCGCTGTCACGGAGCATGATGTCTGTTGCTCCTTCGAGGATAGGGTTTGGTGCGTGCGCTCGGCTCCCGTGAGTCTGGGGGAGTACGCGAATTTCTTGAAGGCCTATGCCGCCATGAATAAGGGGCAGCAGCAGCGTTTGCACGAGGGAATGCCGCCGGATATCACGGAGCATCAGCCCATGGATTGGGAAAAACAGCTCGCTTCCGCCCGAGGGGGAGGTAAATCCCCCGAGAACACTCCGGTGCAGGGGGTGTCGTTCTGGGATGCTCTTGCCTATGCTCGCTACGCTGGCGAACAGCTTGCCCCATTGGAACTGGTGCAGACCGCTCGCAAGCATGCACGCCAGAAACAGACCATTGAGGAGTGGACGAGCACTCGAATCAGCGAGTTCCTGCCGTACCGTGCTCATGTGATTATTTGCCCTGCGCAGGGCGACTCTCTTCTCCGATCTGCCGAGTTGGAGACCCGTTTTCCTCAACGCGGGTTCCGCACAGCTCAATTAGTTCAACAAAATAATAATACCCCAAAGCGATGAATCGAATAAAACTTGTTATCACTGCTCTGCTTGGTCTCCTGGCTTCTCTGCCCGCCTTTGGGCAACTGGAAGTGCGCGTGGAACCCCTGCGCCGGGATTATATTTTGGGTGAAAATGTGCGTATGCGGATCATGGTGACCAATCACACGGACGCCCCGACGTCGTTAGTCAGCACCCCCGGGCGGCCCTGGCTGTACATGCATATTGCGCGGCGTGGAGATTCCTCACCCCTGGCGCCGGTGGCTTCTCCCCGCTACCCCAATTTGACGATTCCTCCCGGGGCGCATAAAAACTTTGAGATAGAGCTGGAGCCCGCCTATCGGCTGCGAACTGAAGGCGTGTACAGCGTGTCCGTAACCCTTCGCTTGCCGGATATGGACACCACATACACCTCCAACAATGCCACTTTTAACGTGAATTCAGGCGGTGAGGTTCAGTCATTCCGCGTGCAGGTGCGCGGGCAGAGGCTCATTCTGAGCGTACGCTCCATGCTCCTCAAGAATCAGACTCTGCTCTTCGGGCAAGTGATGAACGCCGATACTCACATCGTGCAGGGCGCATGCTTCTTGGCTCAATATCTGAATTTCATGAAACCTCGGGTGATGCTGGATAGTGCGCAAAATCTTCATCTCCTCTGCCAGAGTACGCCAAAGTTTTTTACCTATTCGGTGATGAATACGTACGGCCAACGAAGCGAATACAAATACATGCGCCAAGTTGGTGGTCCGGTGGACTTGATCAGTACCGGCAAAGGCATCCGTTGCCTGGGTGTTGTTCCCTATGAAAAGCCGAAAGGCGAAAAGGCCCGCTTCCACAGTGCCACTGAACGTCCCTGATAACGCCCGCACATTTTCCTCCATGTCCATACCGACCATAGCCATCGTAGGACGTCCAAATGTTGGTAAATCCGCCCTCTTTAACTGCTTGGCAGCGCGGAAAATCGCCATCGTTCATGATCAGCCGGGGGTGACGCGCGATCGACTGAGCGCTCCACTCCGCAATGCGGCCTTCCAGGCATTGGTGGTGGACACCGGTGGCATCGGCGCTACGTTGGATGACGGCTTTTCCTCCCAAGTGGCGGCTGAGGCCGATGTAGCCATGGCCGCGGCAGATTTGATTCTTTTCGTCTGTGATTGCCGGGAACATCTTACCCCGGTGGATCGCGATATCGCTGTGCGTCTGCACAGCAGCAGAACGCCGGTATTGCTGGTGCTCAATAAGGCAGATACGCCCAAGCAGGAGCTTTCATTAGGTGAGTTTGCGAGCATGGGGTTTGCGGAGTACGTGTTTACCTCTGCTGCACATGGACGAGGATTGGAGCATTTGCTGAGTCTTCTGAATGAGCATCTCTCCAAATTGGGAGCGGAGCCCGTGCGTGAGGCTGGCTCGGGCGCAGAAGAAGACGATGAGCCTTCTGCCGGTGATTCGGCAATTCGCATGGCTGTGGTGGGACGTCCCAATGCCGGTAAGTCTTCTCTCATCAATGCGATATTGCGAGACAAGCGCACCATTGTGTCAGAGCAGGCAGGTACGACACGCGATGCTGTGGATATTCCTTACACCCGCGGGGAGGTGCAGTACATGCTCATTGACACGGCGGGCATGCGTCCGCG
Organism: uncultured Akkermansia sp.; assembly: GCA_947588645.1. Lineage (GTDB taxonomy): Bacteria > Verrucomicrobiota > Verrucomicrobiia > Verrucomicrobiales > Akkermansiaceae > Akkermansia. The sequence goes on from CANPYO010000058.1 coordinate 12,812, forward strand.
TTCCCGGCGCGATACATCGGTGGAGGTGTTCTCCGCGATGCGCAGCGAAAGAGCCATTCGTCGTTCGGATGTGAGCTTGCTCGTCATTGATTGTGCGGCGGGTATTACCCACCAGGATCGACGCATTGCCGCCCAGATTGCAGAGGAGAAGAAGCCGTGTATCGTGGTGATCAACAAGTTCGACCTCTTTTGCCCGGAGGCGCCACTGAAAGCGCGGCGCGAGGAGGTGCACAGCATGGTGCAGGAACAACTTTTCTTCTTGGAAAATCCACCCCTCGCCATTGTTTCCGCCAGGGAGGGCAGTGGCCTTGGCAGTATTTTCTCGGCCATTGAAAAGCTGCAGCAAGCTTGCAAGAGCACCTTGGGTACGGGGGAACTCAACCGCATCCTGCAGCGCGCCATGTTGACCAATCCGCCTCCCACAGTGCGCACCAACGGGCGTTCCCTGAAGCTCTACTACGCCACGGTTGCGCTCAACGAAAGATACATGCGTCTGCCGGTTCCTACTTACGTGCTTTTTGTGAACGATAAGCGCCTGCTCACTGAGAACTACGCGCAGTACTTGCGCGGCACGATACGTAAACACACCGGTGCGGCCGGTATACCTGTTGTTCTTTCTCCTCGTTCACGTGTGCGATCGTCCTCATAGCGGGATCCTCAACCATGTCGCAGCCTGTTCTCGAAGTATCGAACCTCTGTATGCACTTTCCGGTGCAGCGGGGAAGTTTTTCCCGGGCAAATCAGTGGGTCAGGGCGGTGGATGGCGTGAGTTTCTCCATCTTTGCCGGGCAAACTCTTGGTCTCGTCGGGGAATCCGGCTGCGGCAAGAGTACCGTAGCGCGTTGCTTGGTGCGGCTCCTGGAGCCGACTGGCGGCAGTGTGCGCCTGATGGGTCGCGATGTTACCCACCTGTCACAATGGAGGTTGCGAGACATTCGTCAGGATGTGCAGCTCATGTTTCAGGATCCTGCAGATGCCCTGAACCCGCGCATGGACGTGCGCCACATTATCGAGGAACCCATGGTCGTGATGGGTGAGGGGAACCATCGTACCCGGCAGGCTCGTGTGCTCAATCTGCTGGAGCGCGTGGGGCTTCCGGCGAGTTCTCTCTCCAAGTTCCCGCATGAGTTTTCAGGCGGTCAGCGGCAGCGCATCTGCATTGCGCGTGCTCTCTCGCATTGTCCGAAACTTCTCGTGCTCGATGAGCCGGTGAGCGCATTGGATGCGCCGGTGCAATCGCAGGTTCTCAATCTGCTCATGGAATTGCAGCGTGAGCTTGGCTTAGCCTACCTCTTCATATCGCATGATCTTTCAGTGGTGCGCCACGTGTCTGACCGCGTGGCTGTGATGTATGCCGGAAAAATTGTTGAAGAGGCCGGAGCGGATGAGCTATACCGTGCGCCGCGTCATGCCTACACGCGCGCGCTGTTGGCTGCTGTGCCAACTCATGAAGGAACCGCCAATCAATCGATCCTCATGGGCGAGCCCCCCAGCCCTATTGATCCGCTACCCGGCAGTGCTTTTGGACATCGTATCGGGCATCCTCTTGCCGAGGCTACGGCGGGACTCGATCTTACCCCCGTCGAAATTGAACCGGGGCATTTCGTGGCGCCGGATCCTTGCGCGCTTTCGCCAGGGGATGTGCAGCAACTCGGCATCTCCTTGCCCCCTTCCTCATCTCCCTCCTGAGTCCATGACAAAGTCCCGTCAAAAAGAACAATCGGCAGAAATGAGCTTCCTAGAGCATTTGGAAGAGTTGCGGCGCACGTTGGTACGCATGGCTGTGGCCACTTTGCTGGCAATGTTGATCTGTTTCGGCTTCACCTCGACCTTGCTTGGCTTGCTGCGCCGCCCGGTGGAACAGGTGTGGCTGGAGCATGAGCGTTCTCACCTGCCGGCAGGGGTCTCGGCACAGGATTGGGTGTCAGCCAAAGATCTCCAATTCGCTCGAGCCGGGCTTTCTGCTGAGTTGCGTGTGTCCCTGCAGAAACATTTTTCACCCGCTGTGCTCGTTCTGGCAGATGCTGTGGATTTTTTGCGTGCGGCGTCAGCTCTTCCCCGGGATCGACAGACCTCTTTCCTCCGACAGACGGGCGATGCTGAGCCACAGCGCCTTGCCCGCGCTCTGCATGATGCTGGCGCCGACCTGCATGTCGGGCAAAACAGCAACGAACCTCGCATAATGGGCGCTTTTCAGCCCGGTGAGGCTTTCCTGCTCTCGGTGCAGCTCGCCTTTTTTGGCGGGGTTATTTTGGCGAGTCCCGCTCTCCTGTATTTCGCTCTGAGTTTCATTCTGCCGGGGCTGCTGGAACAGGAAAAGCGCGTGCTGTTTCGCAGTTTGGGCTGGGGTGTAGCCCTGTTTTTGCTGGGGTGCGCGTTTGCCTACTGGGCGGTGCTTCCACGTGTGCTCGCGTTTTTTTACGAGTATTCGTGGAGCTTGGGGATCGAGAATGATTGGCGCATCGGCTATTACCTGAGTTTTGCCGTCAAGCTCATCCTCGTTTTTGGCCTCATTTTTGAACTTCCCGTGGTGCTTTATCCTCTCATGCGTTTCGGCATCCTGACGCGGCAGCGTATGCGGCGCATGAGACCTTACATGCTGGTGGGTAGCTTTGCCACAGCGCTGCTGCTCGCTCCCGCGCCTGATCCTGGCACCATGTTGCTCATGGCTCTTCCTCTCTACTTGCTCTACGAGCTGTGCCTGCTTTTTGCCAAAGATGGATCCCCCGGTCTAACTACACCCGTCCCAAGCAAAAGCACCCCCAATAAGTAATGCAGCAACCGTAGGCTGCTGCTTGGGACCGTCATCAGTTTTCACCCCTGCGGGTTGTTCATTTTCCTCCGCGCAACACGCGGCTCACTTTCCAAACCGTAAGTCGTAAATCGTAAATCGTAAATGAATTGCGTGTTGGGATCGCTTTTTCTTGGACCGGATGTGCTCCTCACCGGCAAAGCTGAAA
>CANPYO010000059.1 GCA_947588645.1 uncultured Akkermansia sp.
ATCTGCTTCGATTAGAAGCTGATTCTGTAACCGGCGCTTGCATTCAGGTTGGTGTAGTGGGCGCGGAACTCAGCCGAGGCGTCGATGAAGAACGTGCCGCCATTGCTGCCTACGGGCAGGGTCAGACCGGCGCCGACCTCAACTCCGAGCTTGCCGATGCCCGCGCTCTCGACCTCCTGGGAGCGGATGCCGTGGAGCAGCGAGGTGTTGGCCTTGCCGACGTTGTCACCGGCATCAGCCTTGGCAAGCACGCGGGTCTCGAACACCGAGGAGCGGCCGAACACGTTCCCGTGGATCGCCGTCTGCAAGCGTGCGCCCAGACCGAAGGTCACCACGTCCGCCGTCGCCTCATCCACACGCAATCCCGCATCGCTGCCCGTCTCGTTGTAGCCGTTGATCTGAGAGTGGCGGTACTGCACGTTGAAGAGCGGTTGGAACGCCATCGAGCCCTTCTCGTCGAGCATGGTGGTGTAGGACACCTCGTACATGAAGCCGGCGGCGTAGCCATCCGTCTCGCCATGCGCCTTGTACGTGCCGGTTCCGTAGCCCACCGTGCGATCCAGCGAGACATCGGCCAGGCCGACCGTCGCGACGAAGGTGTGGCTCCAGGAGCCGCTCTGCGCCCGCACGAATCCGCTGAGGTAGGTCAGGTCAATATCGCCCCTGCCGGAGTCAGCCGAGTCGGTCTTCAGGTCGTTGTACATCGCCGTGAGAGCCAGGCCGACGGTCGTGTCGGAGGAAATCTCCATGCTGCCGCCGAGCGAGCCGCCCCAGCCGTTGAGCGTGTATCCGGGCGCCCAGCCGTCGGCGTCCACCTTGTTGTAGCCGCTCTCAGCGTTGATCCAGGCATGCAGAGCCTTCGCTCCCGGGTCAGCATTCACATTCGCTCCACCCGGCATGGCGGCGCGGTTGCGCACGCTCTCCAACTGACGCTTCACATCCTGGACGCTGGCCGATCCCAGTGTCGCCACCGAGCTGCCTGCCACCGCCGCGTAAACCCTCTGCACATCCATGTTCGCGATGATCTCGTACATCGCGGGATTGAGCATCTGCAGCATCGCGAGACTGCTCGGATTCTGGTACGTATCCAGGGCATTGAGCACGTTCACCAGGTCTCCCTTCGCGCCCGCCTCGCTGGTCACGTAGGCATACGTGCTGCTGTACGGATCCGTCGCTTCCCAGATCATGTTCGCTCCGGCGCGCACGTTCTTGTGCATACCCGACTTGAGGTACGTGTTCTCCGTCTGCGGCGTCATGCTGATGTACCATTGCGTCGTCCCATCTTCATTTGTCCGCAGCTCCAGCTCGCCGCCCGTGTAGTGCGCCGCTCCCAGTCCGGAGAGACCCACACTGAGCGCCTTCTCCGGATCCGTGAGATCCTTGCCGTCCGCGCCATAGAACTTCAACCCACCGAGGCTCACGCCCTGCTCAGGTTTCGTACCGGTGATATCGACGACCAGTTGTCCCTTCGTCCCGTCCTCCAGTGCGCTGCCCACCTTCACATTGCCGGTCGTCTTGTCGCCCTTGAGCGAAAGCGTACCGCCGGCATTCAGGGTGATGTCGCCGAAGTCCATCACGATCTGTGTCTCCGTCCCGTCATCCTTCTTCACGTCACTCGAGTTGAGTTCGAGCACGCCGCCCTTCGCACCGCTGTCCGGGTTGCTGCCCGCGATCTCGAGGTCCCACAGAGCAGCATCCGAATTGAGATCTCCTTCGTCATCCGGACGGTGATCGGTCGTCACGTGATCCAGCGTCAGCTTGCCACCCTCACCCACGGCGAGTTTCGCGCCGCCTTCGAGTTTGCCTTCCGCATTCGGCTTGCCTGCCAGCGTGCCGCTGAAGGTGCTGCCGCCCTCATCCGTATCCGTGACGGTGAGTCTGTCGTTCGCGCCGCCTTCCAGCGTGCCCTCGCCGGTGAGTCCGCCGACCTGGTTGTCGCTGTCGTTCAGCGTCAAGCTGCCGCCTTCCTTCAGCGTCAAGTCGCCGTCGATGTTCAACTCCGCTCCCTTGGTCCCTTCAGCGGCGCCCGCCGAAAGTTCCTCGAGCGTCACCTTGCCTTCCTTCTCCACGGTGATGTTGCTGTCGCCGGTGATGGAGGCCCCGTCGCCCAGCGTCAGCGTGCTGCCCGCCGTCTCCGCTTCCTCAACCACCTCGCCGTTCTCGTCCTTGACCGCCGGCTTCGTCGTGCGGTTGCCGCTTACTGTGACATCGCTGTCCTTCACCGTCGCGCCATTCTTCATGGCCATATCCGCTCCGTCCTTCACCGCCAGATCCACGCCATTCACGCCGGCGTCCTTGCCGTCCAGCGTCAGGCCGGATCCGGTGTAGGTGCCGGTTCCCTTGCCCTCCTCGTCCTTAACCTCCGTCTTGCCGCCGACCACGAGCTTGCCGCCAACCACATTGCCATCCTCATCCTTGTCGGCTCCCGCCCGGAACGTGGTGTCGTGCAGCGTCGTGTTGCCTCCATTGCCGGAGTTGTCGAGCTTGAACTCGCTGCCCTTGCCCAGGGTGACGTCGCCGCCCTGTCCGCCGTTGCCGTTCATGTCCGTTCCGGCCTCCACGATGTCCTTCACCGTGATGTCGGCCTCGTTGGTGAGCGTCAGCCCGGTGTTGTCCACCGTCGACTCACCCGGCGTCTGCTCATTGTACCCGAAGGTCAGCGAGCCGAGCTTGTTGCTGCTTCCGCCCTGCAGGGTGATGCCGCCGTCCTCCAGCTTCAGGTCGCCCGCCACATTGATGCCTCCCTTCTTCGTGGTCGCGCTGCCCAGCGTCAGTTGCCCGTCGCCGCTCTTCGTGAAGTCCACGGTATCCTTCGAGCTCTTGATCGTGCCCTCGAAGGTCGTATCCTGGCCCTTCACGCCGAAGCCGTCCGTCCCGTCCGTCGTCACAGTGTGACCCTCCTCATCATTCACCGCGCCGTCTCCGTAGCCCGTCTCGTCCGTGATGTCAGCCGTCGCGTTGTTCAGGTCAACCGTCACGTGCTCGAGCTCGCCTTCCTCCGGCTTGCTGCGTCCATCCGTCACTTCCAGCGTCGAGCCTTCCAGACCCACGAGGTTGTTCAGCGTCACATCGGTGTCCGTGGTGTCCTTGCCGAACTTCAGCGTCAGCTTCGTATCCTCATCCACTACCACCGCCTGGGAGTTCTCCAGCGCCTCGCTGTTCTCTCCCACCGTCACCTCATGAGCGCGCCCGGTCGTCCCGCCATCCAGCACCAGGTACACGTCCGCAGACGTCCCCGTCAGGCCGATGTTGCCGTCCATTCCGTCTCCCGTCAGCATGTAGCCGAGTGTGGAGAGCAGGGTGACGTTCTCGCCGTTCAGCAGTCTCAGGTCGCCGTTGAGCTTGTCCAGGCCGGTGAGCGTCCCGTTGTCCACAATGTGCATCCAGTACGTGCCCTTCTCGTCCGCCGTCCCGTCCAGCACATCCCTCAGCGCGGTGTTGGTGATATCCAGGCTCAGGCTGTCCTTCGCGATCTTCAGGCTGTGCTCCTCGCCGTCATTCGCGAAGCTGATGAGCGCCTGCCCGTCATCCGGTTTCGCCGTCAGGCTGTCGCCGTCGAGTACCAGCGTCACCGGGCGCGTGGACGAGGTGTCGATGTTGCCTCCCACGTTCACCAGGCGTCCGTGCCGTGCCTCACCGCCTTCAACCGCCGTCGTGCCCGTCACGCTGATGCTCTTGAGCATCTTGCCCTCCGTGCCGCCCAGGTCCACCGTGCCCGTGGCGTTCACCACGATGCTCGCGCTGCCCTTCTCGGTGATGCCGTTGGTCAGCGTGCCCTCCACCAGGGTGAAGGTGCCGCTCGTCAGCGTGCTGCCCGCCCAGCTGGCGCCCGTGCCGTTCAGCTCGAAGTTGCCCTTCAGGCTTCCCGTCGCCGTGTTCGCCGCACTCAGGATGACCGTCCCGCTGCCGCTATTCACCAGCGAGAGCGCGTTGCCCAGCGTGGCGTCGCCGATGCTGCCCGCCAGCGTAATCGCGCTGTCCTTCTCGGTCTTCACGGTCACGGTGCCCAGACCTGCCATCTTGGCCTTGATCACGTTGCTCTCCGTTCCCGTGTGGGTCAGCGTCCAGGTCGAAGCCGATGTCTCGACTCCCTCGGCCGCCATGCCCGCCACGATCGTGCCCTCAAATCCGCTCAGGTCGCCCGCCAGGCTGTGGTGGAAGGCTGCCTCGCCCTCTCCCGCCGCGTTGGCCAGCACGCCATTGCCGGTGATGCCGCCCGCCGCCGTGATGTCGATCTTCGCGTTCGGGTCCTCACCCTCGGTCGCCAGTTTCGCGCCGCCCATCAGGTTCGTCCCCTTCACGTCGATGCTCGCCACCTTCACCGCGGTGTCCGCCGCGCCTGCCTCGAACACAAAGCTGCGTCCGCCGAGCACCAGCTTCGTACTCTCGCCGCCCAGCGCCTTGCCGTCCGCGAGTGTCACGATGCCGCCCTTCGCACTGGTCGAAATCTCCAGGATGCCCGCGAATCCGCCGTTGTTGCCCGTCAGCGTGTAGGTCGCATTGTCGTCCTCATCGCCCACCACCACGTGCGCCGCCACGTTCTCTTCGCCGAACAGCGTCTCCAGCGCCGCCTGCCTGTCCTCATCCAAATCCTTCAGGCTCACGCTCGCCAGCGCGCCGATCTTCACCGTGCCGTCCGTCGCATGCACCCGGAAGGTCCCGCCGTCCGTCACGCTGATGGCTCCGCCGAACTCGTAGGTCTGGCCCGCCGTCCCGTGGATGGAGTACTCGAGCTCGCCCTCCACCACGTCGATGCTCCCGGCGTACGTCACCGGTGCCTCGTCCGCGCCGTCCTCCGTCCACTCCATCAGCATGCTGTACCGTCCGCTCTTCTCGATGCCGTTGGTCAGCGCCTGGAACACCGCGTGGCTCGCCTGCCCCTCGTCGGAGCACTTCACCTCCGCGCTGCCCAGCTTGAAGTTCCGGTTCGGCGTCGTGTACGCGGTTCCCGTTCCGGGTTGTGCCGTCTCATCGTCCACGGCCGCCACCATCGGCTGCGCCGCCGCTGCCTCAAAGTACTCTTCGTACGTCTGGCCCACCTGGATCGTCAGCTTCGTCCCCTCCGTCAGGGTGATGTTGTCGCCGCTCTCCATGTAGAGCCCGCCGTCCGCCTTCTCGTTGACGGTCAGCTTGCTGCCTTCGCCGCTCAGCTCCACCCTCGCCCCGTTCACCGCCTGCTCGTGCGATACGGTCAACTCGCCCTCCACCAGGAACTTCTCCACGTTCTCCGTCGCCACCCTCAGGTCGAGCGCCGCGCCCTCCTTCACCGTGACGTTGTGGTCGATCTCTCCGTTCTCCGTGTTCAGGGCGATGTCGCCGCTGCCGGCAAAGCTGTACGTGCCGCCCTCCACTTCGATGGCTCCCGGCGTCACCGTGCCGTTGACGGTCACTTCACCCGCGCCTTCCGCCGTGAAGTGCACCACCGGCGCCTCGTTCGGCGTGGTCTCGCCGATGACTTCTCCGTTGCTGCCATCCTCCCAGTTGTCGTTCTGGTGCCGCTTATCCACGCCGTTCCAGGTCATGCCCGCGCTTCCTTCCTGCCCGTTGCCGTTCCAGTACAGGGCGTTCTGGTCGCGATACTGCAGATCCAGGATCAGGTTCCCATCCTCGAAGTAGAGCTGCGAGCTGAACTTCATCGTCGGCTCTCCGTCCGTCAGCACGTCGTTGAGCGCCTTGTTCAGCGCCGCCAGGCTCGCCGTGTCGAAGTACTCCGTCGCGTCCTTCTGGTCCGCTCCCACGCTCAGCCCGCTCGCCAGGTAGTACCTGCCTGCAAAGGCTTCGGCTGCCGTCGGACTCTCCACGCCTCCCGCGATGCTCACATCCAATCCCAGCTTGCCCTCCGGACTCAGCGTGATGCTGCCGCCTTCCGTCGCCTGCAGCAGGGCGTCTCCAGCCGTGCTGAACCCTCCTGCCGCCAGCGTGCTGCCCAGCTTCAGTCCGCCCGTCAGCGTCAGTTCGCCGCTCGTGACGAGTCGTCCCGCGCTCACGTCCACCGTGCCGATGCTGCCGCCGCCGATGCTGTGCTCTCCGGCCTTCACGTTCAGCGCATCCGCCGTCACCGTCCCAGCAAAGCTGCTCGCCTTGCCCGTCAGGTTCAGCGTGCCGCCCGCGATGCCGGCCTTCCCGCTCAGCGTGCCGACGTTCATGGTGCCCGTCCAGCCGATCTTGCCGTCCGCAGTCAGCTCCGTCACGGTCGTGTTATCGGCCAGGTTCAGCGCGCCGCCCTCGCCCACGTTGGCAGAGGCCAGGCTCTGCCCCGCCTTGCTCAGCGTCTGCGTGCCGCCGTTCACCGTCAGCTTCGTGCCGGATGCCAGCGTGCCGTCGTAGGTCGCCGTCCCGCCCGTGATGGTGATGGCGCCGCCCAGCGAGCCGTCGCCGTTCACGCCTGCCGCGCTCAGCCCATCGCCGGTCGTCCTCACGGTCGCGCCGTCCAGTGTCAGCGCTCCCGCCGTGCCGCTCAGGTTCAGCCTGCCCGCCACATTCAGGGCGCCCGTGCCGTTCAGCTCAGCCGTCAGGCTGCCGCTTCCGCTGTTCAGCGTGCCGCCCTTCTCGCCCACGGTCACCGCGTTCTTCGCCGTGCCGCTCGCCGTCAGGCTGCCGCCGTCCAGGGTGATCGCGCCCTCGTAGCTGTCGATCGCTCCGCCCACGCTCATCGCGTCCGTCAGCGTCAGCTTGCCCGCTCCCGTCAGCGTTCCGGTCACTGTCGTGTTCACGCCGAAGCTCGCGTCGCCATTCAGCGTCAGGCTCTTCACCGTCAGGCTGTCATCCGCGTCGCCGCTGAAGCTGTAGCCCTCGGCATCCACGCTCATCGCGCCCGCCGTGATGGCTCCGTCCACCTGCACCGCCTTGTTGCCTTCCTCGCCGATCGCGCCGAACTTCGCGTTCCTGCCCTGCGCAAATCCTGTCGTGTGTCCCTGCTCGCCGCCGGTCCAGTCGTCGTGGTCGTTCAGATCCCACACGCCGTCCTGTCCCGCCCAGCTCAGGGCGTCCATCTGCCCGTAGTGCAGCATGCCGTCTTCGCCCAGGTACAGGTCGTAGCCGTCAGGCGCCATCTCGGGCTTGGTCAGGAATCCGATGCTGTTGATCCAATCCGCCTCCATCCCTTCGATGAGCTGCATGCCGTCCAGCGCCCTCATGTCAAACCCGGTCAGGTCGATCGTCAGCTTGCCCTTCTCGGCGTTCAGCCCGCTCAGCGTAAGCTGCGTCAGCCCGCTCTCCGTGCTGCCCACCTTGATCGTAGCGTCGCCCTCCAGCGTCACCGCTCCCAGCGTCGCACTCTTCGGCGCGCTCAGGTCAAGCTCCGCTCCGTCCGCCAGGCTCAGGCTCGTCAGCCCGCCGTTCATCGCCGAGATGCTCGTCTTGCCCGCCAGCGCCAGCGCGCCGCCGTTCGCATTCAGCGTGCTGATCACGCCGCCCGCGCCCAGGCTCACCGTGCCCGTTCCCAGGCTCAGGCTCTTGCCGCCGAAGGCCTTGTTCAGCGTGACATTGCCGGTTCCGGTGGTCAGGTTGCTGTTGATCGTCACGTCGCTCGTCACTGCGTCTGTATTCGCCAGCGTCAGCGTACCTGCGCCGCTCACCGTGCCCTTACCTTCCAGACTGGTGGCGCTCATGGTGCCGTTCTCGCCAAGGTTCAGGCTGTCGTTCACCGCCAGCGTGCCGACGTTCGCGGCCGCGCCGTTGTAGGTGAAGGTGCCCACGGTCAGTCCGTCGGTCGTCAGCGCGCCGCTGTACTCACCGCCGTTCACGGTAAGGCTATCTGCGGTCACCTCCGTCTCAGCATTGGTACCATTCAAGCTCGCCAGTGTGGCTTCGCCCAGGCTCAACGTGCCGGAAGTCATCGTGACAGCCGTCTGATCGCCCGTCAGGTTCTGCACGGTCAAGGCGCCTTCGCCGTTCACGTCCAGCTTGCTGCCGCTGAACTCTCCGCTCAGCGTGGCATTCGCCGTTCCCGTCCAGCTCAGGTTGCTGCCGATGTTGGTCTCCACGTTGCTCAGCGCACCCGTGTTCGCCAGCGTCAGCGTGCCCGTGCCGCTCACTGTTCCCTTGCCGCTCAGCTCAGCCGTCTCCATGCTGCCGGTCAGTTTCACCTCGCCGGCCACGGCCGCCTTGGTCGCGTTCAGGCTGTCAGCCACGCTCACCGTGCCGCTCTGCACATCCAGGCTGCCGATGGCGCCGCTCGCGCTCACCGCACCCGTCGTTGCCAGCGTACCCGTGCCGCTCAAGCCCGTCACCGTGCCGCTGCCCATGCTCAGGCTGCCGCTCACATCCGCGTTGCTCACCATGCCGCTGGTCACGGTCAGGCTGCCGCTCACGTCCGCGTTGCTCACCGTGCCGTCCGTCACCGTCAGGCTGCCGTTCACGCTCGCCTCGCTCACGCTACCGCTCGTCACCGTCAGGCTGCCGTTCACCGTCGCGCTCGTGATGCTCGCCTTGCCCGTGAAGCTCTGGCTCGCATCCCTGTTCACCGTGATGCTCAGGTCACTCACCGTGCCGCCGAAGCTGCCCGTGCCGGTCACGGTCACATCGCCGCTCAGCGTGCCGCTGCCGTTCACGCCCGCCGCGCTCAGGTTCGTGCCCGTCACGGTCGCATCGTTCATGCTCAGCGCGCCCGCGTCGCCGCTCAGGTTCAGCGTACCTTCCGCCGTCAGCGCGCCCGCGCCGTTCAGCGTAGCCGTCAAGCCGTCGCCCGTGCCGTTCAGCGTTCCCGTACCGCTCACCTCCTGCACCGTGCCGCTCGCGTTCAGCTTGCCGCCGTCCAGGGTGATCGCGCCGTCGTAGCTCTCGATCGCGTCGTTCACGCTCATCGTGCCGCTCAGCGTCAGCGCACCCTCGCCCGTCAGCTCTCCGGTCACCGTGGTGTTCACGCCGAAGGTCGCACCGGATTCCAGCGTCAGCTTATCGACTGTCAGGCTCTCGTTGTTTCCTGTCCTTCCGGTGAACGTGTAGCCCTCGGCTGTCACGCTCATCTCGCCCGCCGTGATGCTATCGACGATCTTCACGTCCCTGTTGGTCTTCGCGTCCGCTCCGAAGACCACGTTATCCCTGGTCCTGAAGCTCGTCGCGCTGTGCTGTCCCGCCTCCTTGTCGCTGATGGTCCAATCCAAGTCGCCGCCGCCGGCTTCCCAGGTATTGGTCGTGCCGTTCCAGCTCAGCGCCGAATCCAGCGCCTCGTACACCAGCCTACCGTCGTCCGCCAGGTACAGGCTGTTGCGGTCGCTGATCGTCGTGCCCGTCAGTTGAATCTTGTCATTCCAGCCCTCGCTGCCGACCCAGTCGTTACCAGCGAACAGCTGCTGGCCATCCAGATCCTCCATGCGGAGTCCCGTCAGGTCGATCTTCAGCACGCCGCTCTCCGCGGTCAGTCCCGCCAGCGTGAGCTGCGTGAGCCCGCCGCTCACAATGCCCACCTTGATGCTCGCGTCGCCGTCCAGTGTCACCTCACCCAGGCTCGCAGCCGTCAAGGTGTGCAGGTCGAGGGTCGCTCCGCCCGCCAAGCTCAGGCTCGTCAAGCTGCCGCTCATCGCCTGCACGCTCGTCTCTCCGCTCAGCGCGAGGCTGCCGCCGTCCGCATCGCCGTTCTTCGCAGTCAGGTTCGCGATGCTGCCGCCATTGCTCAGCGCCAGTGTACCCTGCTTCAGCGTGGCATCCAGGTTCGTCACGGTGTTGCTCAGCGTGAGTGTGCCCGCGCTCTCCACCGTCACCGCGCCCGTAATCGCGCCGGTCAGCGTGGTCGCCGCCGTGCCGGTGTAGTGCAAGGCGCTTGCAATGTTATTGCCGAAGCTGCCATCCTCCGAGGTCGTCAGCTCCAGGGTGCCCGTGCCGCCGATGCTTCCTTCGCCGCCCAGGGCCGCCGCCTTCACGGTCGTTCCGCCCGTGGTCGTCAGGTTGCCCTCGCCCACGGTCAAGGCGCCGATCTCCGCGTTGCCCAGCGTGGTCGCCGCTCCGGTGCTCAGGCTCTCCGCCTTCAGCTCACCGGTGTAGTTGCTCTCACCCGTCAAGGTCAGCGCCCCGGCCGTCACCGTGCCGCTTCCGCCGCTCAAGCTCTTCAGCGTCGCCGTTCCCAGGCTCAAGGTACCGGAGCTCATCGTGACGTCGGTCTCAGTTCCCGTCATGTTCACCGCCAAGGTGCCCGTGCCGTTCACGTCCAGCTTGCTGCCGCTGAACGCTCCGCTCAGCGTGGCATCCGTTCCCGTCCAAGTCAGCTTGCTGCTGATGGCCGTCTCCACGTTGTCCAGCGCCTCCGTGTTCGCCAGCGTCAGCGTTCCCGCGCCGCTCACCGTGCCCGCGCCGCTCAGCGTGCTCGCCGTCAGGCTGTCAGCCACGCTCACCGTGCTATCCTTGGCAACATCCAGTGTGCCGATGCTGTTGCCCGCGCCGGTCACGTCCACCGTGCCCGTCGCCGACAGCGTACCGTTGCCGCTCAAGCTCGCCACCGTGCCGTTCGCCATCGTCAGCGCACCGTCTACCGTCGCGCTCGTGATGCTCACCTTGTCGCCCGTGAAGCTCTGGCTCGCCGACTCAGTCACCGTGAGAGCCAGGTTCTCCGCCGTGCCGCTGAAGATGTTATCCTCACCCGTGCCGGTGATGGTCAACGTACCGCTCACCGTGCCCGCGCCCTTCAAGCCGCTCGCGCTCATCGTGGCGTTCGGAGCCATGCTCAGCGTGCTGTTCACCGTCAGGGCGCCGACGCTCGCCGCCGTGCCGCCGTACGTGAATCCTTCTTCGCCGTCCACGGTCAAGCCCTCCGTCTCCAGCGTGCCGTTGTACGTGCCGCCCTTCACCGTGAGAGCGCCAGCCTTCACGCTCGTCGCGCTGTTGGCGCCGTTCAAGCTCTTCAGAGTGACGGTGTCACCGGTCAGGCTCAGCGTGCCGGAGTTCATCGTGACGTCGGTCTCAGTTCCCGTCAGGTTCACCGCCAGGGTGCCCTCACCGCTCACGTTCAGCGTGCTGCCGCTGAACGCTCCGCTCAGCGTGGCATCCGCTCCCGTCCAAGTCAGCTTGCTGCTGATGGCCGTCTCCACGTTGTCCAGCGCCTCCGTGTTCGCCAGCGTCAGGGTTCCCGCGCCGCTCACTGTTCCCTTGCCGCTCAGCTCAGCCGTCTCCATGGCGCCGTTCACCGTCACCGTGCCGGCCACAGTCGCCGTCGCCGCCGTCAGGCTGTCAGCCACAGTCAGGGTGCCGCTCGCAACATTCACCGTGCCGATGGCGCCGCTCGCGCTCACCGTGCCCGTCGTTGCCAGCGTACCGTTGCCGCTCAGGCCGCTCACCGCGCCGTTCGTCACCGTCAACGTACCGCCCACGGTCGCATTGCTCACGGTGCCGTTCGCCACCGTCAGCGCACCATCCACCGTCGCGCTCGCGATGCTCACACTGTCCTCGGTCGCGTTCGTGAAGCTCTGGCTCGCACCGCCGTTCACCGTGATGCTCAGATCCTTCACCGTGCCGCCGAAGCTGCCGTCCTTACCGGTGATGATGACCGAGCCGTCCAGCGTGCCGTTGCCGCTCACGCCAGCCACGCTCAGGCTGTTGCCCGTCACGGTAGCATCCGTGTCGAGTTTCAACGCACCCGTGATCGCACCGCTCAGGTTCAGCGTGCCTTCCGCCGTTAGGGCGCCCTTGCCCGTCAGCGTAGCGGTCAAGCTCTTGCCCTCGCTGCTGGCCAGCGTGTTGGTTCCCTGCTCCAGTGTCTCCACCGTCACCGTCTTGCTCAGCGTGCCGTGTGCCGTCAGGCTGCCGCCATTCAACGTCACCTCGCCGGTGTAGCCATCCAGCTCACCCTCCACAGTCATCGCACCGCCCAAGGTCAGCGCACCCGCGCCGCTCAGCGTGCCCTTCACCGTGGTATGCACGCTGAAGCTTGCACCGTGGTTCAGCGTCAGGCTCTTCACCGTCAAGGAATCAGGATCGCCATCCGGCTGACTATTGTGCTTGCTGAAGCTGTAGCCGTCAGCCTCCACCGTCATGTCGCCCGCCACGATCGTGCCATTGAGCTGCACATTCTTGTTGGATTCAACCGCACCGAACACCACATCCCTATCCTTATGGAAATCACTCTCCGTCGAGTGGTCGCCCACGATCCAGTCCTTGCCGCTGAGATCAGTACCATCCCCCGCATCCCAGACATTATCCTGTCCGGCCCAGGTCAGGGCTCCCTCAGCAAGGCTGTAGTGCAGGTAACCGTTGTCATCCAAGTAGAGATCGAAGCCGTCGTCCTTCAGCTCACCAGTAAGGAACTTCACATCGCTGCTCCAGCCATTCGCCGAGCTGAAGAGCTGATGGTTATTCAACTTCTCCAAGTCCTCATCCTTCAGATCCTTCAGATCCAGCATCAGCTTGGAGCCTTCACTGAAGGCCATGCTGTTCAAGTTGATCAGCGTGCTACCCAAGTCCTCGAATGCCAGCGTCGCATTACCCGTCAGCGTCACCGTTCCGAAGCCGTAGGTTCCGCCGGTCAGCGTCAGCTTGCCCTCCAGGTTCAATCCCATCAGCGAGCCGCTCATCGTACCGATCGAGGAACCCTTGGCACCACCCGTCACGGTCTTCAGCGTCAGCGTGCCGCCGGTCGCCGTCAGGCTCGAGATGCTGCTGCCGTCCGCCACACTCAACTCGCCGCCATTCATCACCACCGTGCGGTTCTCCAGCTTGTTCGTGATCGCCAAGCTGCCGCTCGTCACCGTGAGCTCGCTACCGCTGTAGCTGCCCAAAGTGAACGTCGCGTCTGCTCCCGTCGCGCCCTGGAAGTTCAACTTCGTGCTCACCGCGCCGGTGAAGCTACCCGCCGCCGTGGTCTTCAGCGTCAGCGTGCCCTCAGCCGTCTCCTTACCCGTGATGCTGCCGCCGCCTTGCAGATCCGTTGCAGTCATCGTGCCGGTCAGTTGCAGGGTGTTGTTCGCCACATTCAGCGTGCCGACCGATGCGCCCTCGCCGCCGTACGTGAAGCTTGCACCGCCCACGGTCAATCCGCCCGTCGTCAAGCTGCCGCTGTAGCTGCCGCCGTTCACGGTCAGTGTACCCGTGGCATTCACCGTGCCGCTCGTACCCGTATCTCCATCGTTCAGGCTCGTCATCGTGACCTCGCCCGCGCCCAGCGTCAGCGTTCCGTCACTCACCGTCGTCGCGCCAACTGTCTCAGCCGCGCCAAGGTTCAGCGCGCCGCCGGTCAGTTTCACAGTCCCCACGCTCGTGGCACCCGTGAAGCTCAGCGTTCCGGCGCTCACCGTCACGCTCGTGCTCGACAAATCTTCGGCTTCAGTTGCCGCGAACGTCTGCGTGCCGTCGCCGCTCATCGTGATGGAGGTGATGGAGAGCCCATCGACCGCAAGCTTACCGTTGTACGTGCCGCCGGTGCCGTCAATCGTCAGGGCCATATCGGTGCCGCTCAGCGTACCGCTGCCCTTGATGCCGCTCACGGTCAATCCGCCGTTCCAGCTCAGCGTGCCGCCATTCATCGTGACGACCTCCTCAACCTTGTTGTCGGCGTCCTTCTGCGCAAACTTCAGTGTGGTGCCGGAGCTCAGGTTGACCGTACCCGCCACGAGGTTGCTCGCCGAGCCGTTCAGCGTAATCGTGCCGCCCGTCAGGTTATTGCCAACCGAGTCGACCGTCACCGCCGTGGTGCCTGTGCTACCAAGGACGAGTTCACCGTCACTCACCTTCAGGCTCTTATCGCTCACATCCAGCGTACCTTCTTCCTCCGTTCCGATGGTCAGCTTGCCCGCCGTCACGGTCAGATTGTCGCCCGCGTAGCCCTTGCTCAGCGTGTAGCCATTCTGTCCCTCAGTACCCTTGTACGTGCCATCGGTGTACGTCAGGTCGTTCTCGATCGTGCCGCCGAAGCTACCTTCCGCATCGGTGAGCGTCACCTTGCCGCTGCCGGTAATCGTGCCGCCCGTGCCGTCATCCTTACCGTCCAGGTTGCTCAGCGTCAGCGCGCTCTCCGTCGTCACCGTGCCCTTCGTCAGCGTCAGGGTACCAACTGTGCCGCCCTTCTCGAGAGCCACACTACCGTTGGTCACCGCGATCGTGCCTGCGCTCAGAGCCGCACCGGCTGTCACCGTGCCCGCCGTGGTCAACGTGCCAACCGTGCCACCCTTCTCCAGGTTCAGACTGCCGCCAGTCACATTGATGGCACCCTTGTAGCCGTCCGTCACCGCCTTCGTCAGGGTCATCTCGCCGCCCGTCAGGGTCAGGTTGCCCTCGCCGCTCAGCGTTCCGGTCACCGTGGTGTTCAAGCCGAAGGTCGTTGTCTTATCTCCGTCGGCGGCGCTCAGCGTCAGGTCCCTCACCTCTAGGGAATCGGCCTTGTCATCAACCTTGCCGCCGAAGCTGTAGCCATCAGCGCTCACCGTCATGTTACCCGCCACGATCGCGCCATCGACTTGCACTTCGTTGTGGGTCTTACCCTCATCTCCGAACGTCACATCCTTGCCCTCGCGGAAGCTGGTCTCGCGACCGGTATTACCTATGTTCCAGTCATCGCTGTCGTCCATATTCCACTCGCCATCATTGCCAGCCCAAGTCAGCGCGCCCTCTGCCTCTGCGTAGTGCAGGTAGCCACTGGCATCCAGGTACAGGTCGTAGCCGTCATCCAGCTTCAGAGCGCCGCCCACCTCCGACACGAACTGCACGTCGCCATTCCATGTTATGGACTCCGCGCTGAAGAGCTGGTAGCTCTTGCCTGACAGACTGTCGAGATCATCCTGCGTCAGCTTCAGTTTCAGCGTATGCGCTCCGGGTGTCATGCTATCCAGCGCAATCTTCGTGCTGCTCAAGCCCTCGCTGAAGCTCAGCGTCGCGTCATTCTCCAGCGTGATCGCACCGAGGCCGAAGGCGCCCGCACCCAGCGTCAGATCGCCGCCCAGGCTCAAGCTGTTCAGCGAACCCTTCATCGCTTCAATGCTGCTGCCCGCGCCCAGCTTGAGCGTGCCGCCGGTCGCATTCAAGCTCGCGATGCTGCTGCCCTCCGCCAGACTCAGCGTGCCGCCGTTCATCACGACCGTACCCTCGTTCAGCGCGTCCGTGATCTCTAGGCTGCCGCTCGTCATCGTGAGTTCGCTGCCGCTGTAGGTCTTCAGACTGAATGCCTTATCAGCCGTACCCTGGAAGTCCAGATCCGTGCTCACCGTGCCGGTGAAGCTACCCTCCGCCGTGGTCTTCAGCGTCAGCGTGCCCTCACCCTCAACCTTGCCGGTGCCATCCAAGTCTGTGGCGGTCATCGTGCCATCCAGCGTCAGGGTATTGCCCGCCACATTCAGCGCGCCAACCTCTGCGCTCTTGCCGCCGTACGTGAAGGCGCCGCCCAAGGTCAAGCCCTTCGTTGCCGTCAGGCTGCCGCTGTACTCGCCGTCGTTCACGGTCAGCGTCGTGGCATTCACCGTGCCGCTCTCGCCGCTCAAGCTCTTCAGCGTAGCATTATTCTCCAGACCCAGCGTGCCGGACTCCATCACGACGTCCGTCGTACCCGAACCCGTCAGGCTCGTCACATTCAGGGTGCCCGTGCCGTTCACCGTCAGGTTACTGCCGCCGAAGGTCGCCACCGTGAACGCCTTGCTTCCCGTGTAGGTCAGATCCACGTTCACCGCGCCGTTATAGGTACCGTCCGTCGTGCTGGTGAGCGTGAGT
>CANPYO010000060.1 GCA_947588645.1 uncultured Akkermansia sp.
GTTCCTCTTTGAAAGGCGTGGCAACCTGTTCATGCCCCACGGCGAGTGCCGCCTTGGTAGCTGCCACCCAGTCGGAGGCCATTTTGTCGATTGCTACCTCCGAGAGCTTTCTCTCCTTCCCCTGCTCATCCACAAAGAGGGCGTTATCATTCGCGACATGGGGCGCCATGTAGGCGTAGACCTTGCCCTGCGTGTAGCACAAACCCATGTTTTCCGCCAGCCAGGCGCGACGCAGTGCAGAGGGCATGCGCCGTAGGGCAGCCACTCCCTCCGCATACTGCGCATCCTTGGGCGAAGCGGCATCTTCCAGGGAACCGCTTCCCATGGCGGACTTTTGTGGAGTTTGAGGCAGTTATTCCTTCTTCTCTTCTCCGCCCTGCGGTATACACTTGGCAAGCTCTTCCGGGCCGAGAATCAATGCGCAGAGATGAGCCAGCTGCACAGAGCGGGCGTATTGTGACAGGTATGGTTTAATCGAGCTATATGGCAGAGTTATACCCCGGGACGTGGTGAAGCGGGCTTTATCAACGTTCACTTTGGCGCAGGGTATCGGCACTCTTTTGAGTACCGGGCCGAGCACATCCAAATCCATCGTTGTCTCACCGTCCACCGCAGGAGAACCGTCAGCAGTAGTCAGCTCGCCGGTAATCTCACAGAGCAGCGCGTCCCTCAGAATCCCGGGCATATTCTGAAAGCGATCCTTCGCCATGTATCTCGCCATCTTTTTCAGCGGTTCCGCATAATGTTCCAAAATCACGCGGTGAGGCACCTTGCGCAGAAGTTCGCGCATTACCGGAGCATCCCCATCATTGCACGGTCCGTACACCTTGCTTCCATCCCCCAGGTAAAGCGCACCCCTTGTCAAAATAGTGCCGGTTTTCCAATCGATCCCGCCCCACCCATAATTTTCCGGATCATAGCACATCCCCGCTGCCTCGGCAATGAGGTGTTCCTGTGCGTCAGAAGGCAGCGTCAGAAGCATGGCGTCCGCTTGTTCTATCGCTTCGTTTATAGTAGCATCCTTCTGTTCTTTCATCAGCGCCTGCTTCTGTTTGTAATGCTTGCGCATCGCTTTCACCTCCTCTGGGAAAAGGGCAAGAATATCTTTGTTCCCCACGAGATTAGCACAGCGCAGCACAATATGATACCACTTACTGTACCGCTCCCAACGTCCTTCTTTCCAGCGTGCATCTTCGATCTTCGCTTCTTCTCCATTCGCACCCACAAAATAGTAATTTTGATAATCACCCTCCCCGTAATAATATGAGACCTTGATGCCACAGTCCAAGGAAAACTCGTACTTCTTCTCTGATGCGCTTCGACCATCCTGATAGTAGAGCTTCCTATCCAGCATAGCAAGCAATGACCAACGCAAATCATCTGGCATCTCATTCATCAGGTATTTTGCCGTGTTGCACACGACACGGTCAACGTCTTTTTTAAAGAAACTAAGAAGAGCCCCTGGCTTAGTTTGATTAATTTGAAGATTTTTTTCGAGGCATTTACCCCATACCGGACTTGCCTTCCAAGCTTGCCCAAAGGGCAAGGGCCGCCCACTCCTGCCTACGAAAAAAGCCTTCGAGGGATTTGTCCCTGGCCCTTTCCACATGACTTGTGAACCATCCGCAGCAAAGCAAAGCCCCAGTTGCTCACACAGAAACGCATCCCGTGATTGACCCGGCATCTTTCCGACATCCTTAGCGAGTTCTGCGAACAGCTTACGTTGATCTCCCTTGATATCGGAAACATCTACCGGCTTGTACTCCGCCCATGCGGTATCCTGCAAACTAGTCAAGGCAAGCGAGCCAAATATCAGTGTGCGTATTATTGCTTGTATCGATTTCATCGTAAAACAGGTTTTCTGGCTGTACAAAAAGAATACACAGGAAATAACCTGTGCAAAAAAAGAAGAAATTCAACACCTGCAATATCAATATATTGCGATCAACAGGGGGGGGTAACAAGGTGTTGTGTATTGAGTGTTCATTCGCTTCACTCTCACAGAACAGGAGAAATGCTAACAGGCAAGCTGTGCAAAGTCAAGCTAAAATGCAAAGAAAATCAGAGTGGCAAACGTATTTTCTAATGCGTTTGCCGAGTGCTGAGCTTGCCAACGGTTGGGAAATGTGCTATAAGTGCGCCGTCGCTCGGGTTCGGGTGGTCGCTGCAGGTGAAAACTTGTAGAGGAAAGTCCGGACATCACAAGGCAACGCGCCCCTCGAAAGCGGGGGAACCATGGGTCAAGCCATGGTGACGGATAGCACCACAGAAATTATACCGCCCGTCAGGGTAAGGGTGAAATGGTGGGGTAAGAGCCCACCGCGCTCGTTGGCAACAACGGCGGCACGGTAAGCCCCGCGCGATGCAAGACAAACAGGGGGAGGGTCGCCTGCCCGCCTAAAGTCCCCCGGGTAATAGTCGCACTCTGCCCCACGGCAGAGCACGTCCCCATGGACGCGAGAAAAATGACCACACAACCCGCAAGGGTGGACAGAATCCGGCTTACAGAACCCGAGCGGCATTCATTTTCCTGCTCCGATTACCACATACGCCGTAACTCAGTGGATCCATCGGCCAGCAACGACAGCACATGCTTGCCGTCCGGAGACTTGGTGTAGCGCTTCTCGTAACGCGTGCACGGGTTACCGTTTTCATCCCAAAAATATTCGCGCAAGAGTGCGCCGTCCTGCCCGTATTCGCACACGCGTTCAGCATACCCGAGAGCATCGTTCACGCAGGGGATGCCGTCGGCATCATTGTAGCACTCCCACTCCACAAGCCCCTGCGGTGTCGTACGCACGAGACGTTCTGCGCATGTGCGGACATGACGACACATGGTACCGGAATCATCGCAGTAGCGCTCGCGCTGCAGAGTACCCTCACGTGTACTCTCACGCAGCACACTGCACGCGCCTGTTGCAGGTTGGTGAGCGTGCTCTCCGGCAGCATTGAACCACGTCGTCGTGGTACTACGGCCATCCGCCGTGCGGCACTCTTCCTCTCGCGCGATGCCTTGAGCATTATCGGCCGGAGCTCCGGCAACAAAATTGGTGCGGGTGGAAGTGTTATGCTCATCATCGTACGTAAAGATAATTTGTTGCTCACCACGGCTGTTGGTGATGGGATCGCCCTTGCCATCGCGATAATCAATGCGCAACGGACGTCCTTGGACATCATATTGGATACATTCCATGGCATATCCGGGCATACGCGGCACAATACGCTGCCCGCTTCTATCCTGAAATTCGGTGCAGATCAGTCGTCCCTCATCATCATAACGAAAGACGCGCGCATGCACGCCTGAAGCGTCAACTGTAGGTTCTCCCGTAGCCGTGTAATTACTTTTGCGTACCAGCCGGTCAGCTTTGTCATACTCCATGCGCTGCTCAGCTACTTGGCTACCCGGCATGGCGTCCGGATGACCCTCGGCGCTCATGTGTACCAATCGTTCCAAGCGACCGTTTTTGCCATATTCAAAGCGCAGGTGAGGAACCGCCGGCAGTGTGGTGGCAGGCAATTCGTCAATACCGGTGGGTTCAGTCGCATCCGAGCTGTTGAACAAGCCGCTATAACAGCGCACGGCCTGATTTTCCGCACTCCCGGTCACGGTATGATATATACCCATTCCCAGTACTCCCACCAGCAATCCCATGGCGGCCAGCGTTCCCATGTACCCCCACATGTAGTGGAAGAGCATCCGTATGCGCTTTTTTATGTCAGGTATCATTTCGGTATTCGGAGGGGGACTCCCATGCTGACGCTACCCTTTCCTTCTCTGTTGAATATCAGGTAGCACCGATGCAATTTCAGCACCTTGCGACACGTCAGCATACAAGGGATGAGAAAGAATGCCTACCGTGGCAGCCCTGTTACGATTTGGGATACGCGATGACATCTTGCAGGCTTTACTTCCATCGTCTATTTTCCGTGAAACGCAAGGGGGGTAAATTGAATGGACTTTGGAGAAATTTTTACGAGAAAAATGTGTTCTGTTTTTTTGAAATGCAAACGGGAGCTTGACTTCAAGTAAGTCGAAGCTGTAGGATATGGGGCAACCAACCCACAGAGACCATGATGAAAAAATTACTCGCAATGGTAGCAGGAGCCGCCGCTTTGAGCTGCGGACAAATCCAAGCGGAATCCGCAGAGCCGGCCGACAGCGGCAAAGTCCTTGTAACCTATTTTTCTGCCACGGGGACTACTGAAAACGCAGCAAAGAAACTTGCAGAAGCCACCGGCGGCACCCTGCATGCCATCACCCCCAAAGTGCCATACAGCGCAGCCGATTTGGACTGGAGGGATCACCAATCGCGCTGCTATGTGGAGATGCACAATCCCGCTTCCCGACCGGAAATCAGCAGCGTCATACCGGACATTGCCGCGTACGACACGATCTACATCGGATTTCCCATTTGGTGGGACACCTACCCGAGCATCATTGCCACCTTCATTGAAGCCCACCAGCTGCAAGGCAAAACGCTCATCCCGTTCGCGACATCCGGAGGTAGCGGAATTGACGCCAGTGTGACGAATCTAAAAAAGAACTACCCCACGCTTACGTGGAAACGGGGGCTATTGCTCAACGGCGTTGATGTGCAGCAAATCCGCGGCATGCTGAAGTAGGCCGTCAAGCAGGGCGCAGGGCAACCGTATTAGAAAATGCGGTTGCCATGTACGATGTCAACTATGTCCAGCATGTTGATTTCGGTATGGTCATAGGAGATTTTATGTTCTCTCTCTCCTTGTCCTGTCCGCTTTTCTCCTGTCCCAAAACCAATCGCCTTCCGTACGAAGGACAAATCTGATGTGTTTCTCGTTCACTATTTTGATTGGTGTTCCGTGTTGTTTTTTGAATAATATATCATGTTACGATCTCGTTAAGATTCAGAGGATCAAGAGCAAACTCCGACCGCACGCAGGAGATCGACGACGTCGGCATGCTTGTTCTCCATAGCAAAGTCCAGAGCAGTTTTGCCTTCGACCGAGGCATTCGTATCTGCGCCGGCTTCCAGCAAAATGTGGACTATTTCTATCCAACCACCTTCAGCCGCGGCCATCAAGGGAGTACGAATCTTCCCGAATAAATCGACGGCTGACTTGGCATTGACATCCGCTCCGGCAGCAAGTAAGAGCTTGACCAGACTTATCTGCCCTGGTCCGGCAGCAGCCGTGAGTAGTGTGAGTCCTGCACTCTCTCCAGAGCGATCATTAACGTTCAACCCGTGCTCCAATAAGCATTTCACGATTTTTTCATCCACACGCTTTTGTTGAATACCTCGCGCTAGGGTTTCGTAAACGTGGGCACCATTGGGATCCGCACCCGACTCCAGCATGCGGGCGATGATTTCTGTACTACATCCCTTTTTGATTGCGCTCACCAGGACTCCTCCTTTTGCGTTCGCACCTGCCTCCAGAAGCAATTTCGCCGTGGAAAAATGTCCACGATAAACGGCGATTTCCAACGCTGTTTTTTCGCGTTGGGAGTATCCACATATCCACCGGGGACGTATGTTAACCCCCGCTCCCTGCTCTATCAAGAACTTCACGGCATCCGTGCGTCCGAAACATGCCGCATGCCACAGAGCATCGCTTAATTCCTTTTTGGTAGGCTTTTCTGTGACCGAGGCGAGGATGAACTTGATCATGCACAGATTCCCTCCCGCTGCAGCGGCTTCCAAAATCGTGTAAAACTGCCCTGAGTCCTTCATATCCGCCCCTGCGTCCAGAATCATCTTGAAGGAGGGCATGTCTCCACTCCAAGCTGCTTTTGTGAGGGGCGCAGAATGTCCTTTAGGAGCTCTCAGATCGGCACCCGCATCCAGAAGTATACGTATGAGTTTCACTTTCTTTTGGCTCGCGGCTTTGCACAACGCTGTGCCGCTGAACGTCACATCGTTCACTTCCGCCCCTGCATCCAAAAGCGTCCGCACGATGTTTGAGCGCCCTCCATCCACGGCGCGCATTAGCGGAGTCATGCCCTCCTTTGCGTTCACATTCGCACCGGCTTTCAGCAAAAACTTGATCATGGACAGCTTCTTTGCCTCAATCGCCGCATCGAGTGGCGTCCGGTCATTCCTCATGCAGTTCACATCTGCCCCGTACTGCAACAGCAGCTTGACCATGGGGATGTGACCGCATGCTGCCGCAGCATGGAGGGGCGTTTCGCAGTCCTCATCTTCCGGCTCATCATTCGGATTCGCACCTGCCTTCAACAATTTTCTCACCTTCTCGATGCCATCTTTTCCCTCGTGGGCGGCGAGAAGAAGCTCCCTGAAGGCCTTCTTCTTTCCTCTTGTTTTCTGTGTCTCTTCTTGCTTTTTCATTTTTTGTTTATTGTTGGTTGCTGTGATATGTTGTTCTTTTGTTTGGACGTATTTTATTTCTAAAGGTAGTTACAATTCCACATTCGTGATTACTAGAATGGGCAGTAAATCTGTTGAAACTGGATCCACAATAAAAACTCAACTTTAGCTTGCGTCTCTCTGTTTCCATGACATCTTGGTAATAGAAGCGCGAATAGACTTTACATTCCTCATCTTGTAAACAAAGTCTTCAAACGAATCTTGGACGTGTTTCTTATGACGGTGTGTCAAAGATTCACCCCTCCAAGCGTGGGAAACAAACGTCTGATAATTGTTTCCTAATTCGTCATAAAAGAAAGGTCCTCGGTGGATAAAATCACCCCAGTAACACCGCAGCCCAGAATACGTGACAACCTGCTGAGGCCGCTTGTTGCCCGGGTCTGCACCGTTATGGACAACGACACAGTATGATTCTTCCGGTAGTTTTCGGTCATCAAGAAAGGCCTTAACAACCTTAATATCAGAATCCGAACCACATCTTCTGTAGAATGTGTACCGGTGTCCCTTATATTCAAGTGTATTGCTCATTCTCGGAAATAGGTGAGAAAGTAAATGTTGACATAAGCCTTACAAAAGTTCTGTGAAATTTCTGGGATGTTTTTGATGTTACGGAAATAAAGCTTCCGTCGCTCCGGCTGCACGCAGGAAGTGCGCGAGGGCGAGATCGCCTCGTTCCAGAGCAACCGTAAGCGCCGTTTTACCGCAGGCTTCGGCGTTTACATTCGCGCCGGCTTCCAGCAGGAGTCGGATCATTTCTATCTTCCCCTCGTAGGCGACGATAATAAGCGGTGTTCTCCAACCTGCCGCGGCATTCACATCTGCTCCAGCTTCCAGCAATTGACGGATGAGCCCCGTATTCCCCGTCCTCGCGGCGGCAATAAGCGGCGTGTATTCCTCTGTCGCTCTGTTGACGTCTGCGCCGGCGTCCAGCAAGAGTCGGACGCCATCTGTACTCGCGGCTTTCGCCGCCGCTGCAAGTGGCGTATACTTCCCGACAGCAGCATTCACATCTGCCCCGGCGTCCAGCAAGATGCGTGCAATCGGAACGAAATGTTCATTTGCGTACCGGGCTCCTGCCGAAAGTGGGGTGTAACCTTTGGCTGCGGCGTTTACATCTGTGCCATGGTTAAGGAGGAAACGAACACTCTCTTCGCAGCCTTCCTTTGCTGCCGCTATGAGTGGCGTGTATGCATCTGTCGCCCCATTAATGTCCGCCCCTCTGTCAATGAGGTGCTGCATGAGTTCCGTATTCCCTGTACGTGCAGCAAGGCCCAAAGGAGTATCATATTCGTGAGCGACAAGGTTAATATCCGACCCGGCGTCCAGCAGCATATCGATGATGTCCCATCGCTCGGTTTTGATGGCCAGGGACAGCGGCGTCTCTTCCCATGGTTGCTTCTCTCGACATAGTCGCCAAAAGTTGATTTTATCGCGACGTTTAGATTTAATGATCAAAGATATGAGAGAATTTTCCTTTGAGAGCCGCATCCGCCTTTGCCACTGACTCAAACGCAACATCCGAGGACAATCGACCTCCGCACCTGCTGCCAGCAGCTGCCGAATGATATCGACATTGCCTGCATAAACAGCAGAGCACAGCGCTCCCTCGAGATCCGAGCGTTTATTGCTAACCTCGGCAGTCTTCAGTAGCAACTTCACAACGTCTGTATACCCCCACAATGCTGCCACACTCAGAGCTGTGCAAGGACCTCTGCGGGACCTCCCATCATCTACAAAGTCCACCACATCCACCCCGGCATCCAGCAAAAGCTGTACGAGGTCGACACGCCCCGTCTGCGCGGCGATATAGAGGGGAGATCGACGAAAATGCTCCTCCTCTTCATCTGTCAATGTTTTCAGAGCCCCTTCAGCAATCAGCTTTCTTATTTGCTCCGGTGTGCTGTTTTTGTTCTCGATGGCTCTGTAAAGCCTTACGCGTAATTTTTTTGTGCTTTCTTTGTTCATGATAAGAAATGTTGGGCTGGTTTATTGAGAGATATGAGCAATGGAGTAATGGGAGACCTTGTATTTTTGTTCGATTATCCTCAATCCCATAGATTCTTTTCCCATCCATATTTTTTGGGGTGATCAATGGCGCCGGCGCGACGCAGACGGCGAGCAAGAGAAAGATGATTTTGACCTAACGCAGCCATGAGCGCGGTTTCTCTGCTTCCGCCAGCTTCAGCGTTCACATCAGCCCCGGCATCGAGAAGCATGCGGACGATTCTCGTGTTTCCACTCATCGCCGCGGCGATCAGTGGGGTGTAAGAGAGAGTTGAGAGATTAACATCAGCCCCGGCATCGAGAAGCAGACGTACCCCTTCGGTGAACCCAGCCTTGGCAGCAGCGATGAGTGGGGTGTTCCCATCTGCTTCGCCGCTCAGGTCAGCCCCTGCTGCCAATAAAATGCGGAGGATATCTGCATGAGAGCCTTCGGCGGCGGCGGCGAGCGGGGTGTAAAAAAGAGAGGGGAGGTTGACATCGGCCCCGGCATCAATAAGCAGACGCACCCCTTCCGTGAAACCTGTCCGCGCGGCGGCAGTGAGCGGAGTGTGATTTTCATTGATGGTCCCAGCATTCACGTTCGCGCCGGCTTCCAGCAGAATACGAAGGATGTCCTTCTGAGCACCCTCTGCGGCGGCGGTAAGCGGGGTGTATTTTGCCGTCCCGGCATTTGCATCCGCCCCATGAGAAAGCAGGAAGCGGACGCCTTCCTCGCATCCTTCCTTCGCTGCCGCTATGAGTGGCGTGTATCCCTCCGTGGAGCCGTTCACGTCTGCTCCTCTGTCAATCAAGTGCTGCATGAGTTTCAAGTCTCCCGTACACACCACAAGGCTCAAAGGCGTATGCTCCTCCGTCTTGCAGTTGATGTTCGCCCCGGCGTCCAGCAGCAGGTCGATGATGTCCTGCCGCTCCGTCATAATGGCTAGGAACAACAAGGGAATCGTCCCACTTTCACGGGTTTTTCCGTATTTCCGAGTATGTGTGATTTCCTCTACCGTGACCTCAGTGTTGGCGTCCGCCCCGGCGTCAAACAGCGTACGGACGATGTTGCCATGACCTCCATAAACGGCGTATGCCAGCGCCATCTCCGGCCTTGTGCGTTTCTTGCCTTCGTCGGCATCCAGCAAAATCTGTATGATGTCGGTCCGACCTGCCTTTGCGGCAACAAAGAGGGGAGGTAGTTGATTATTCCGATTGTTCAATGAAGCGCCTGCGGCAATCAGCTGCCTAATTTGCTCCGTCGTGCTGCTCTTGTCCCTAATGGCTTCGTAAAGCCTCATCCGGAGTTCTTCTGCGGTTTTCTTTTTCATGGTAAGGAATAGTTGTCTGATTTATTTTGTCGTGTTGGAGGCTAGGAAAAGTGGGGCGATGTACTTTCGATTGGGATGAGCGTACCGATTTCGTCCATCGTCCCACCGGGTGAGTGATGAGGATCGGCGTTACGCTTAGTCCTCCTTCCACCACAGAAATTTTTTCGGTTTATCGATGGCTCCGACGCGGCGCAAACGCCGCGCGAGGGAGAGATCACTTCGAGCCAGAGCGACCATGAGCGCCGTTTTGCCGTCCGCTTCGGCATTCACATCCGCTCCGGCATCCAGCAAGAGATTGATCAACTCCGGTCCACCGGGTTCCTCTTCACGCTTCACGGCGCTGACGAGCGGAGCGTATCCCTTGGTGGTAGCATGTACATCGGCACCGGCGTCGAGAAGCATGCGCACGATTTCAATGTTCCCCTTCTCTACAGCTTCGATGAGAGCAGTAGAGAACTCAGTTTTTGCGTTAACATCGGCACCCGCATCCAGCAGGAGCCGGACGATGTCTCTATTGCCGCCCTCTGCCGCGGCGATGAGCGGGGTGTAAAAGTCACTCTGAATGTTGACATCTGCTCCGGCGTCCAGGAACAGACGCACCCCATCCATGAAGCCTTTCTTTGCGGCGGCAATGAGCGGAGTTTCATATTCTGATACAGCGTTGACGTCCGCCCCGGCTTCCATCAGCATACGCACAATCGACGCAAAGTGTTCGTTGGCGTGGCTCGCTGCAACAGATAGGGAGGTGCATACGCTTGTTATAGCATTTGCATTCGCTCCACGGTCGAGGAAGAAACGAATGCTTTCCTCGCACCCCGAATATACCGCCGCTATGAGTGGCGTGTACACATCCGTCTCCGCATGGACATCCGCCCCTCTGTCGATCAGGTGCTGCATGAGTTCGATGTTCCCGGAAAACGCCGCAATGACCAAAGGAGTATGAGCTTCCATGCGGCAGTTGACGTCCGCCCCCGCGTCCAGCAGCAGGTCGATGATGTCCAGCCGATCGATTTTGATGGCTAAAGACAGCGGCGTCTCTTCGTCTATCAACCTGTCCGGCTCAGCCTTTGCCCCTGCCGCAAGCAACTGCCGAATGATGTCAATACGTCCGGCATAAACAGCGGAGCACAGCGCCCCTTCGAGGTAGAGGTCCTCTCTCTCCTCTTTTGCTGCATCCAGGAGCAGTTTCACGATATCCGCATGTCCCCATAATGCTGCCACGCTCAGGGCGGAGCCCGGCTCATCGAAACGTGAGCTGCTGTCTCTGGGATCTGCCAAGCATTCCCCACTCTTCAGCAACAGCTTCACGACATCGGCGCGCCCTGCCTGAGCGGCAACAAAGAGGGGGGAATGATAAGTACTTTCTATCCATCTTTTCAAGGGATTCAGGGCGCCCGAGCATATGAGCCGGGTGATTTGCTCGATCGTGATATTCTTATCCTCAATGGCTTTGTATAGCCTTATGCGGAGTCTTTCGCGCTTTTCCTCATTCTTTTCTCTCTTTTTCATTTCGTTTGGTTGTCAGTTCAGTTCAATAGCGTGAGGTCTTGTGGATTTGCCGGCGAAGGGGCGCTCTTTCCTCGCCGCACAGGGGAGAGCAAGAGACACGCATTTGTGTTTGTTTTTTATAATGATTTTATTTCAGGAGAGTTAAATCCGATCTCCCACCCGCAATCATTTCCCGGACCGGAGCGTTTTTATGTTTATAACTTTGTTCCCTGAAATTTATTTACATGTTTTAAAGCTCTACCGTGAACCAATAACCTTACTCGAACATCGCTCATCCAGCGATGTGTTCCATATTCGTTTTTTCAATATCGTGGTGGATCAAGACCGTTGGACTATTTTGCACGGCTCCTTCTTCTATCTGTTTTCAAAATATGTTGAAACCTATTGGTGAGTTCATTAACAAATACTTTCAAGAACTCAGAAGGCATATTCTCGACATTTTCTACGTCCTCAATGTATTTCACATGGATTCTTTTAGGACATTTTTCATCTGCAACAACAAAGAGATTTTTGTTAGTTTTTGAATCGTATCCATGCTTTATCATTTGAACATTTTTAGATTTATCAAGTAACTTAATTGGGGGATAGGTAGGTTGAAACACATTCTTGTTCGGTTTTTTAATCAAATCTTCCTCACGAATTGCAAAGTCCCAATTTTTCTTCGACAGGAGACGCATTCTTGCTGCATGAAATTCTCTCCAAATTACATTCCGATAACTTTCGGCGATTGTATCCAGGCCGCGAATTTTCTCGTGTCCGGCTAATTTAAGCGCCTCGTTAACAATGTCTAAATCATTTTTATATTTTTTCTTTGCTGTCGTTCGATTAGGTCTTACCATGGTGTTGATTTTTAGTGAATTTTTCATGTGGTGAGACTTTACGTTTTGGTAGTTATAAGGCACTGGGAGTCACATCTGATTCTCCTCTCTCAGAGAAACAAGCACAGTACGAGCCCCGTGTACACAGTCTATGGTATTATTGTTATGCTTAAGTTTCAGCTTGCGGATCCTTTTTGACGCATCGAGATTTCTTTCAGTTAACTTACCACATAGAGTATCACAAGAAAGTGGGATCAGGCAGCATGGTAGGTCACCGCGGGATGGGATTTGATCACCGATCTCCCTGTTCCGGGAATGGGCTCCACCTCAAGACGTCCTGAGGCGGGCATGCGATCATGCAGAGCCTGGACATGTGATATAATCCCTATCGTTTTGCCTTCTGCCCGTAGTGCGTCGAGACAAGTGAGGACCTGCTCCAACGTTTCACTGTCCAACGTCCCGAATCCTTCATCGAGGAACAGAGTGTCAAAACTCGTATCCCCACCGGTGAGGTGCGACAGCCCCAGCGCAAGTGCGAGGCTCACGACAAAGCTTTCACCACCTGACAGGTTGGATGAATCTCGTCCGGCCACGTCGTCCACCATGTGATCAATCACCTCCAGACTGAACTTCCCATCTCTCTTCTGCCGTAGCGTGTAACGTCCGGACAAGTTTCGCAGGTGCTGATTAGCCGCCGCGATAAGGACATCGAACGATATTTGCTGGGCATACAGCTTGAAACCCTCTTGAGAACGAGTAGTGCCGATCACGTCAGCCAACTGTTTCCAGGCCTCCACCCGGGCATCCAGATCCGCCGCCTGAGCAGCCAGAGAAGTGTTGTAGGCACGGGCTTTATCATCCTCCGTCAGTTCAGCGATGAGACCGCGTATTTTTTCCTCTTGGGAAGAGATGGCCTGTCTGGCCGCCTCAAGCTCCGAGCGTAGCTGTTCGGCTGACTTCGTCGTGAGGGCTTGGTGACGCAGTTCTTCGACCTCCTTCCTATAAACACCGAGTTGAGCCGCGGCGTCAACGCGTTTTTTATCGAGATCAGTCTTTCTCGCAACGAGCTCATCACACTTGCCCATCCATTCTTTGGCCGACAGGAATTCTGCCAAATCATGCAGGTGATTTTTCCGGATAAAGGTGGTCAGTTCTTGCTCGGCGGCAGATACAGCTTTTTCTGAAGCATCTGCCTTTTCGGCCAGCAATTTACAGCGTTCCTCATATCGTGCTTCTTCTCCTTCGGTGTCATTCAGCGTTTTGGTGAACGTAGCGACCCGCTGTTCCAAGGCGCTGATTAAATGATCCACGCGAGTTCGCGCCGCCTGACCGTTTTCTTCAGGGTCCCACAAATCCTTTCGTGCCTGAGCATGATGGGCGGCGGCCTCCTTCGCCTTGTTCAGATCTTCCTCCGCGAGCTTGAAAAGATCTTCCCGGTGTTTGAGCTCCGCTTTCTTCTGCAAGTTGAGTTTTTCGGCTGCCTCCAGGCCCTTTTCCTGCTCTTGCATGGTCTTCTGCAAGAGAGCGAACTCCGCAGCCGCCTTCTCCAGCTCTTCCACCGCTTTTTGAGCATCACCCAAGCGACGCGTCTCAATCTTGCGGAAGGGGGACAGCGTGTTGAGCAATTCCTCGTATCTCTCCGCACACTCACCCAGCTTGACCAGCACTTCACCGGCAGTCGCATGACTCTTCCACGCTGCTATCGTCTCTGCAATTTCCCTCTCCATGTTTTCCGGATGACTCGGGATCTCTTTCATCTGTGCTGCCGTCAGAGCTTCCTCCAGTTCCCGGCGCGCTTCCTTCGATTGCTCGGCTGCGGCTTGTTCCGCTCCCTGGGCACGAGCTTCCGTCGCGTTTGCCTCATCCCGTTGCTTCTTTATTTCGGCACTTTTCTTACCGAGGTCGTTGTATCGTTTTTGCACGGCCTTCAGCATATCGTCCTCTACAGAGGCCGGACGTTCACCGGGCTCCTTCGCTCCGCAGCACGGACAACACTCAAATTCATGATTCCGGAAGCGATCGTATAAATCCGCCAACTGCAATTTGAGCCCATGCAGCTCCTTTAATCGGGCATACTCATTTTCGGCGACTTTCACTTCTCTCTCGATGTCGTCGGGATCCGGAAGCGCCTGCAATTTCTCGCGTGCGACCTTGAGTAACTTTT
Source organism: uncultured Akkermansia sp. (assembly GCA_947588645.1). Lineage (GTDB taxonomy): Bacteria > Verrucomicrobiota > Verrucomicrobiia > Verrucomicrobiales > Akkermansiaceae > Akkermansia. Next base: position 14,168 of record CANPYO010000060.1, read on the forward strand.
CCGCCTCTTGATGCACCTTCTGGGCATTATCATACCGCCCGGCGGCCTGCCTTACCTCGCGCAGGAGAGCGAGTCGTTTCTCCAACTCCTCCATGGTACCGGATGCCTCCAGTTGCTTTTTTCTCTGCTCCCAATGTTCTTTTTGCCTTCGCACTTCCTCCGTTGTCGGGATATCCGCGATCGTCTCACCCTGCGGCTCATTCTGCGTCCGCTCGGCGGCTTTGACGAGTTCTGCCAGATAATTTTTCACAAGCGGCAAGACACCTGAGACTCCCTCATAAGCGACAAGCTCTTTCCGCCGAGCAGACGTCTTTTTATAGTCCTTGAGCAGTCGCTCAACCTCCTCGTCGGACGCCATGACGCGCATGGCTTCTTTACGGGCAGCCACCTGGGCCGACGCTGTCGCATTCCGTTTCTCCTTAAGGATTTCTTGCTCCTGTTTCAACTTCTCCTCAAGGGGTATGAGGTGCTGAAGAATCGTGTCACGCTGTTTTTTGTAGATCGGCATTTCGCTGTCGTAGCGCTTTTTGACAGCCTCCAGCTTCTCTTGAGCCTGTTCCGCGCTTTGCCGTGCTTGCTTCAATTTTTTTTGAGACTCTGTCAAATCCTCATGTAACTTGTCACGTTCTTTCTGATGATCCAGCAGGCGCTGGTACGCAGGATGAATCTCCTTGGCGGCTTGCCCCTGTCGCAGTTTTGCTTCCCACCCTCCCGCGACAAACGCCTGGCATTCGCCCCTTGCCGCAGCGTCGCGCTCTTCTGCCTGTCGGAGTTTCTCTTGCGCTGTAACTACCGCCTCCAGCCACTGTATGCCTTCCTTGCAACGGGTTGCCTCCTGATCTTTTACCTTTTGTTGCTTCTGCCGTTCGTCCAGTTCTTGTTCTTTCGCCTTTCTATCCTCTGCTGGCAGGATGGCTCTTTGCTGCAATTTTTCCCTCTGCGCCTCCAGACTACTGCGCTTCTCTGCCACAACCGACCCGATCTTCTCATAAATTTGCGTCCCGGTTATGGTGGAAAGTATATCCGCTCGCGCCTTGCCATCCGCTTGCAGGAAGCGGGCAAATTCTCCCTGTGAAAGAATAAAGCTGCCGCGTGCGTTTTCGAAATTAAGTCCTGTAACCTCTGCCACCAGTCGCCTCACCTCCCTGGTCTTGTCCGCCATCGTTGTTGAACGCCACCGGTCGTTGACATATTCCAGGAGGCATAACTCGCGCTCCGGCTGATTGAAGATCG
>CANPYO010000061.1 GCA_947588645.1 uncultured Akkermansia sp.
CGGGGCGGATCCGAACATCAAGAATAAGGAGGGTAAGACTGCCTTGCAAATTGCCAAGGAGAAGAAAAAGAACTTCGACATCATCAACATCATCAAACTCCTCGAAGCCCACGGTGCGAAGGAGTGAGGTGAGAATCGCTCAGGGACTCAGGGAAACTGCGACCGGTCCCACTGTCCAGACGCGATAAGAGCCGTTCCTTCACCCGCGCTCGGCCTGTTTCCCAATTCACTTTCTGACGGGAGCTTTGACGTTTCTCTTACGTTATTATTCGTTTTTTAGCAAAAGCGAAAATTTTTGCTCGTGTTCGTGAAATTTTTCACTTGCTTTGACAGGATAAAAGCTGATAGACTCCCTCTGTCCTTAGAACATTCTGTTATGACCCCATCCCTTCCTACCCCCCCGTTTTCATTATTAGCTTATTGTAAGCGTTTTATAATTCTTGCCCTGACCTGTGCACTGATTCTCACAGGGGCGACAGGAGCGAAGGAAGAGGCTACAACGCAAGACGCGCCGCAACAGGGAGTGGAGCTCCTCTTCCCGGCGGGTACGGGGAAGCACGCGAAAGGCGCCAAGCTCAGCAAGGAGCAAAAACGTGCTGCCTCCCTGCTCCAAAAACTCAAGGCGATTGAAAAGGGCGGGGATGTGAATGCCGTGGACAAGCACGGGCAGACCGCCCTCATGCATGCCGCCGCACAGAACAACCGCCTCGCCGTCGGCTGGCTCGTAGCGAAGGGAGCGGATGCGTCCATCAAAAGCAAGAAGGGCAAGACAGCCGGAGGCCTGGCTCACGGAGACATGACCGATTTTCTGACGGCGCTCGAGAAGGAAAAGCAACCGCTGAGCCGCAAGGAAGCGCGTGACATGCTCACGTATCAAGGCAGAAAAATGGGAGAGGTCGAAGAGAGCGATTTCTCCGAACAAATTAGCGAGGCAACAGACGTGATTCTCTTTCTGCGAGCGAAGCCGATTACTAAGGAGCCATGGGCAAAGGATATCAACCAGTTGTTGAAAGAGAAAGAGGAAGAGGGATGGTATTCTGATAGAGACCCGATGAAACTTGCCTTGCTTTATCGCCTCGGTGCGAGGAAGTTCTCTTTCCCGGAGGATCTCTCCAAAGTGGACGCGGAACCGCTGCAACTCCTCCGCGCGCTCGGGGTGAAGACGGATATTGTCGATCCCGTGCTTCAGATGAAGATCGCGCTTCAGTTGAATCAAAAAGAAACCGTGCTTGCGCTCCTGAAGCAAGATCCGTCTCTGCTCCAAAATCCGGAGATACTCCCCTCCATCTCCGATGCGAAAACGCTGCAAGCTCTGCTGGACGCCGGTCTGGACGCCAAGAACGAAAAGCTTATGGAGGAGGTCATCAACAAGGGCGACGGAGCCATGCTGCGAACACTCCTCAAGGCGGGCGCGACGCTCCAGGATCCGGACAAAATTCTGAAGGAGTTTTACTACAGAGGCGCAGACTTTGTCCTCGCCCTCATTGACGCCGGAGCCAAGGCCGATGTGAACACATTGTCCGTGGAAATGAGACCCCCCGTTTATTGGTGGACTTTGCCGTACTACAACTCTGCAACGCTTCTTCACCGAGCAGCAGACGAGGTTAACCTCACGGATGTACAACTGCTCCTTGCCCACGGAGCGAACCCCAATGCACCGGGCAAAAAGGCAAAGGATGATCAAGAAGAGCCCTACGGCATGACCCCACTAATGGCAGCCGCCAATTCTGCAATGCAGGAGGTGGAAAATGCTAAAGAGGCGGAAAATGCTACACATCGCACCGAGATTGTGAAACGTTTGCTGGAGGCCGGGGCAGACGTGCATGCCAAAGATTCTGCGGGGAATGGCGTCATCTATTATGCCGTTTGCGGTGGGAGAAGAAACTCTCGTGGAGGAGAACTAGACCTCCCCTCCCGTGTGAGCAAGAAAGCCGAAGCGGACATCCTGAGCATGGTGGAGCAGTTGATCAAAGCAGGGGCGGACGTACCCAAGGATATCCTCCTTACGGGACTGCGCTCGGAAATATCCCCCGCCGGACAGGAGAAGCTGGCTCTCATGCTGCTCGATGCCGGTGCTGACCCGCTGGCAAAAAGTGAAAACGGGTGTACCACCCTCATGGTCAATGGCATTTTGGGCGGCAAGATTGCCAAGCGACTACTGGATGCCGGAGTGGACCCGACCGTGAAATGCGGAGAAACCTCCGCGATGAGTCTCGCGATGAAGGACGGTGCGGTGGAGGTCGTGAAGCTGCTCAAGGAAAAGGGAATCGATCCCGGTGAACTTCAGCTCATGGATCCGCTGGATGATGACAAGCCGCTGCTTCCGGAGAAAATCGAGCCGCTGCTGAAGCTCGGCGCCCGCATTCGCATTCCCGAGGACATGACCAACCGCCTCCTCGGTAATATGACGGGCGGTCACGGTTCGCGGCCCCTTCTCCCCTACGAGGACTACGTTGACATCATCCAAATCCTCAAGCGCCATGGCTACACCCCCAATCTTATGGCCTGGACGCAGGAGAAAAGCGACCTCGGCACGGGCGATTTTAACCAATATGTCCTCCTCGCATTTTTCAAAACGGGCGAAAATCCGAATGAAGTTGATGAAAACGGTGACTCCCTCCTTTTCCACTTCTTATCCACAAAAAAATTCCCCTCGCTGTACGCCCGGGAAATGGCCCGCGCGCTCCCTATTTTCCGTGAAGCCGGGGCAGACTTTAACCACAAAAACAAGGCCGGCAAATCCATCTTACAGCTCGCAAAAGAGCAAAAGCTGGGGAATAACATCATCCAACTCCTCCAGGAACACGGCGCGAAGGAATGAGAAGGTACCGGGGCAACCGCCTTAGAGAGAAGTGAGGCAACAGAGAAAATGCTCATGCTGACTCGATAAATCTGCGCAAAGCGTACGTTATCAACATCGTAATTTGACGCCTCGGCACCACCCTGCCTCAGCGCCCTTCGGGCAAAAGCTACGCTTTTGTCCAATCCGCCTCTGCTCCCTCGGCGGCTTTGCCTCCCCGCGCGCAGCGCGCTAGCATCCACATCGTAAATCGTAAATCGTAAATAGGCAAACGCATTTCCTAATGCGTTTGCCCGGGGGACTTCCCCCTGTGGGTTGGCACTATCTGCCCGCCGGACATTCTATTTTCAAAATTCATCAAATCAGTAAAGATATATATTCTTTTTGACTATTTTTGTGATTTTTGCTTGATTTCCTTCCGTCAATACCTATAATCGCAGTGAAACCCTTATGCACAGCGAAGAGTCCATAGCAACGCTATTTCACCGGCACAACGGGGTCATGACCCGCAGTGAGCTGGCTCGGGTGGGTCTGCACTCGAGAACTCTTCAACGCTTCATCACATCCGGGTGGATAGCACGTCCGCGCTCCGGATTTTATGAATGGATAGCGGATGATGGCCCGGACGAAATAGCCCTTCTTCTGCGCATTTTCCCGGAGGGCATCGTGTGCCTGCATAGCGCGCTCTTCGTGCACGGGTACACGGATCGTGTACCGAACGTCTGGCATCTTGCCGTTCCTCTGAATGCCACGCGCAGCAAGTTCCGTCAAGCCTATCCGCCGGCCAAACCCCATTTTCGCACGCCTCATTCTCTCTCCCTGGGTTCCACCCATGTCGAGTTTTCCGGGCACCGCGTGCCGGTTTATGATAAAGAACGCACCATCTGCGACTGCATCGCGCACCGCAACCGCATGGATCGCGAGATCTTCATTAAAGCCATTCGCGCCTTCCGCAGCGACCCCAAGCGCAATATCGCTCGTCTCATGCACTACGCCCACCTCCTCCGCATCAAAAGAACTGCCAGCGACATCATCGAACTCTGCCCATGAAAGGCCAAGCCGCCTCCATTCTCGCCCGCCTGCGCGACGTCGCGAAAAAGCATAAAATCAGTTACCAACAGGCTCTGCTCTTGTTTTCGCAAGAAGAATTCCTTCGAAGACTCTCGCACAGCCGTTACGCAAACAATCTCATTTTGAAGGGTGGTTTGTTGTTGTACTACACCTCGTCAAATCCTGCGAGGACTACCATGGACGCCGACTTCCTGCTCCATCGTTACAATAATCAGGAAGGCAGTGTACGAGAGCTCTTGCAAGAGATCATCAACATACCAGGCGATAAATCGTACATCGTACCTCGTACATCGTACATAGGCGCCGTCAGGCGCCTCCTCCGTCGCAGATCGCAAATGACGTGATGTATTGGAGTGGTGCGCAGGTGATTTTCGTCCAATTTTCGGATGGTCATAAGAAGAAAAATTTGCGGATATAAGCGAAAAATAGAACAAAACTGTGACATTTTTGCGGAAAAAGCTTGCCAAAAGCCGGCAAGATGTGTATGGTAGCGCCGCGCGAGTTTTACAAATCGGTCGTAGGTCCTTCATTTTTCATCAAAAGCAGAGCTCGCATGAGGGGAAACCCGACCAACCATCAACTACCATGTCAGACACTCAAAATTCTGAAGAAAAGGAGGTCATCCAACTGGCCCATTTCGAGATACCGGATACCCTGAAGCGCGTTGAAGACCCGGAGGATCCCAACCATATCACGTTCATCGCCGAGCCTATCGAAACGGGATTTGGACACACTTTGGGCAATTCTTTGCGCCGTGTATTGCTCAGCTCGCTGGAGGGTGCAGCCATCACCAGCGTGCGCATTGCGGGCGCTCAGCACGAGTTCACTTCTCTCCCGGGCGTGGTAGAAGATGTGACTGAGATTATCCTCAACCTTAAAAAAATCAAGTTTATCCATCACGGCAAGGAGCCTCGCACACTCTCTTTGCATGTCACCAGGCAAGGCGTTGTCACTGCCGGCGACATTCAGGAGGATCACATCTACACCGTCGTGAACAAGGATCAGGTGATTTGCCACCTCGACCAGAACACCATTTTTGACTGCGATTTCGAGGTCAATGTGGGTCGCGGCTTTTACACGGCAGATGACAACAACGAGAAAGATCGCCCCATTGGGGTCATCCCCATCGACTCTATTTTCTCTCCGGTCACGCGCGTGAAGTACGCTGTAGATAACGCCCGCGTGGGGCAGATGACAGAGTTTGACAAGCTCATCTTGGACATCTGGACGGATGGTCGGCTGACTCCGGCGGACGCCATGCTGCAGGCCGCCAGCATTTTGCGTCACCACTTGGATGTCTTCGTCGAGGGAGATTCCCGTAGCGTGGCCTTCGACAAAGCCAATGATGGCGAGACGGATGCCAATACGGCTCAGCTGCGCAAACTTCTTGCCATGAGCGTGAACGAAATCGAACTCTCCGTGCGTGCCGCCAATTGCCTCAACAATGCCAATATCACCACTGTGGGCGAGCTGGCCATGAAGACGGAGAGTGAGATGCTCAAGTACCGCAACTTTGGTAAAAAGTCGCTCAACGAGATTAAAGAGAAGCTGGTGCAGTACGGTCTGTCGCTGGGCATGACCTTTGAACCGGGGCTGCTTACTCCTCCCTCCTCACCTCAACCTCGCGCTCGTGATGCGGCTGAGGAGAGCCACGGTACCGACCTGCAGGAGCTCATCACCCACAATATCGAAGCCTTTGGCTTGGACGACGATGATGAACTTGGCGAGTAATTTATCCTGACACACAGAACACTAATACCATGAGACACGGAGTAAAAAAGGCTAAGCTGCAGCGTTCGGCATCGCATCGCAATGCTTTGCTGGCTAACCAGGCCTGCAGCCTTATTAATCACGGACGTATTACCACCACACTCGCCAAGGCAAAAGCCCTGCGCCCTTACGTGGAGAAACTCATTACCATGGGCAAGGAAGGCTCGCTTCATGCACGCCGTCTCGCCTTGGCCGAGTTGCCACAACCTGCAGCGGTGAAGAAGCTCTTTGCCGAGGTGGCCGAGGCAGTCAAGGATCGCAAAGGGGGCTACACTCGCATTGTGAAGCTCGGTCAACGCAAGACAGACAGCGCGCCCATGGCGTTTATAGAGATTATCGATCTGCCGCGTGAGACTGAGGCTCCAACCGAGAAAGCCACCACGACGACAACTACTACCGCTTCCGCCACTGCGGAGCCTGCCGCCGCCCCGGCTCCCTCCGAGGAGAAAGCGGCCGAGTAAATACCCTCAAAACTTTGAATCAAACCCTGTATCCTTCGGGTGCAGGGTTTTTTGTACACTTAAACTTTGCAAACTACCGCCTCAGGATCTTGCTTGAATGTGGCCACTTATTCCATAAAAAATGCACTTTCCCACACGTGTCCCAATAAAATCATCTCTGGGCTCATTCAACCCATTCCTCATGCGTTTCCCATGGATGAAGAAGATAAGCCAGCAAGAAGCTTAAACCATTGATGATTGAGCAAAGCCGTGAAACCGACATAGTCTCACACAGGAGACCTTCCTTCTATCAACGCACCATCGTCTTCGAAAATTCTACTTTGCTTTTGTTTCGCAGGAACGCGCGCAGCGTGCTAGCATTCAAATCGTAAATCGTAAATCGTAAATCGTAAATAACCAACAACTTATGCTTCATGATGTGCCATTAACTGCCTATTGGGGGTGTTTTTTCTTGGGACGGATGTGGCACTTTCCACAAAAAACGGGTTGACCCAAAAATGTTCAGGGTGGTGCTTTGGGCGGTGCTATCCTATCTCCCTCCCGCTCCCCCTGTCAATAAAAAATCGCCGTTATCAGTGTTTTATGACTTCCGATAACGGCGAAAAACCCTTGTTTTTGCTACGAAGTATAAGATTCGAACTTATGACCCCATCCGTGTGAAGGATGTGCTCTACCACTGAGCTAACTTCGCTTGTGAAACACCCCCTCTCGGGGCTGCGGGGACATTCTACCGGAGAACAAGCATGATGGCAAGACTTTTATTTGACGATGACGCGTAAAAGATCATGTTATCCGGTAAAATTCCCCCAATGCCCACACGTGTCCCAATAAAATCTTCTCTGAGCTCATTCAACCTATTTCTTCGTGTGTGGAATGCGAGACACACCACTTGCCGCCGCGCAACGCGCGCGAACTTTCCAAATCGTAAATCGTAAATCGTAAATGGGCAAACGCATTTTCTAATGCGTTTGCCCTGACGGATATGGCGTTTGCCCTGACGAAAAATGAAAGTTGACAGTGGGCGACACAAAGCGTAAGATACACCATCATGCTCCGAAGATGCGTCACCATACCCGGGATACTGATGCTCCTGCCGCTTATCAGTGCGCAGGAAACACGGCCGGCGGCAAAAGATGAGACAAAAGCATCCGCTCCCGGAGCAGACGAGACTGAGCAGCTAGGCGCCCGGATACTCAACGAATCGCGCGAGATACTGAAATTGCTCACGAGCATTACAGATCGAGACTCGGCAGATAAGGCTGCCGGACCCTTGCGCGAAAAACTGAAGGCACTGGACACGCACTTGCGTGAGCTCGAAACGCTCCCTTTTACGGACGAGCAGGATGCCCGAGCGATCCACGGCGACATGACGGAGCTCACACATCTCTCCCAGGCCGAGCTGGAGATACTGCATCGCCTGCAAGGGGTAGGAGCGTACGGGAGCCAAGCGCTTCTGAATGTATTCGAGCTATACAAATTCGGTCAAGACGCCGCTCCGGCACTCCAAGCCGATGATCTACCCCACAGCCAACTAAGCACCCAACTGGCAGATGAAATTGAGGATGCCCTGTACACGCTGCGCAAAGTACAGGACGAATCGCACGCACGCGATGCTGCTAACACGGTAGAAGATATGCTCGGCAAAATCGAACGTACGCACAATTTACTCACCCAGCTTGCCGCCCCGAGGACGGTTGAACAGCGCGAGGCCCTTGAGCCTGCTCGCGAGAGGCTCCGCCACCTCAGTTCAGAGGCTCGCAAGGTGCATGAGCTCCTGCGACAGAACCAATTTTTCGGCGAACCGAAATTGAGTGACGTTATGGAGCGTCTCATCCGCGCCACCGTGCCATGACGCCCAGGTCACCGCACGAGAAAATGCGGTTGCCCTGACTATGACGCCGCTAGTGAGACAGCTCGTCAGGCATGCCATATTCCAGCACCAAGGCCGCTTCTGATTCGATAGAGTTTTTCTCCTGTTCGAGCAATTCCCTGCGCATGCTGTAAATACTCGAAGAACGATTGATATACTCATCTGCGGTGGCAACGGTCCTCGTATTGAAGTAATCGATGTTCTTGAGCATGAAACTGCGCCAGTTGTGGTATTCATTCATGCTGGCACGTATTTTTTGGATGCGGTCGCGGTGGTCAATCATCTCATCCACAAGCTTCATTTTCTCGCGTTCATAGCGCTCTTTACTCTGCTTGTAGTTGTACCATTGGTAAAGCTTCGTATCAACGGAATAGCTGATGCTCAGGTTGAGCCTCGTATCATCCATATTCAGGAATGCGCCCTGATAAATGCCCCCGGATGAGGAAAAAAGCGAGGGGCTGTAAATGCTGGTATTGATCGTGGGGAGGTAATTGAGAGCGACGCTATACTGTGCCATACGAGCCTGCTCGAGCCGCATGACAAACTGGCAGGTCACCAACTCACTCAGACGGTCGAGCCGCTTTTCATACGTCTGCCATTGGATATGAGGCATACTCTCAGGAAGGATGTTCCAGCGAGCGTCATTGCGACCGAGTAATCGAGATACCCCGCGCCAGTATTGCCCTTCCTCCTCTACCCCCTTCCCAATTCTGCGTTCAGGTTTCACCGCATCATCGGGCGCATGACGATCCAGCTCGCGCATCTTCAAATTAATCTCCCTCTCTCGAACCAGCTTGTAGAGACGTGATATCGCCTCCCTGCATCTTCCTTCCCGGGCCTTGATGGCGGCTATGGTGCGTATCTTGGCGGAGTACACACGGTAGGGCACTTGCGTAAGCGCGGGCATGCCGAAGGTCACGTTCACAGAATGACTTAATTCGTCGGAATTTACTGCACCGGTCAACTCCGAAAGCGAACGCGTGATGTAGCCATAGTAGGAAAGACCGGGAACCATTTCTGTGTACACGCTGAGTGATTCACGCTCCGCCTGACGAATTTGGTCTTCTACCTCCAGCACAGATGGATTATGCTTCATAAGCAAACTCACCGCCTGTTGCCATGTAATGGAACGAATCGGCAATTTATCCCAATCCTTTGTCTCAGCATACATTCCCTCCACCCGCGCTTCCGCGCGCGCCAGATGTCGCTTGATGCTGCATGAACACATGCACGCCAAGCCAAGCATTATGACAACAATACGCCTCACTGTGGTGCAGTCTACCATATTCCCCTTCCGCGAGCAAGCATGATTGTCCGGAAAGTAGGGCAAACGCATTTGAGAGAAGTCCATCAACAGAGAAATTGCTCTTATTGACTGATATCACCGTTTATACGTATCAAAAACCGTGATAACCAGCGGTCATCATGATGATGGCTCTAAAGGAATCACAGCATACATTAATGATCCGAAAAAATCTGCGCAACGCGCACATTATTAATAAATAGCACATCGTACATAGGCAAACGCATTTCTAATGCATTTGCCCTGCACTAGCCCCAAGAAAAACGTGACCATATACGATTTGTAAGGTTCGCGCGCGTTGCGCGGGAGAGCGGAGCGGAATTTTGAAGTCACCTGGGCGGAGCACATGGACTCGGAGGAAATTTGATTGGGACACGCGGATAGCGCGAGAGGCGCTTGCATTTTCTCTTGCCAATAGAGGGTAGATACGATATGATTCCGCGCGCTATGAGAGAATTGCCCAAGGCATACGAGCCCACCCAGGTGGAAGAAAAATGGCAGGAACGCTGGCAGGAGGAAGGCTGTTTTCACGCTGATCCCCACTCTGCAAAACCGGCTTACAGCATTGTGATACCACCGCCGAACGTGACGGGTGTGCTGCATATGGGGCATGTGCTCAATAATACGATTCAGGACATTTTGGCACGCCGCGCGCGGCAGGAAGGCAAGGAGGTACTCTGGCTACCGGGCACCGACCATGCAGGCATTGCGACCCAGGCGCGCGTCGAGAAGGAATTGGCTAAAGAGACCCCGCCGCGCACGCGGTTTGATGTGGGGCGCGAGGATTTTGTGAAAATGGTGTGGGCCTGGAAGGAGGAACACGGGGGCATTATCATCAAGCAGCTCAAGAAACTCGGATGTTCCTGTGATTGGGAACGCGAGCGCTTCACGATGGATCCCGACTATGCGGCAGCGGTGGCGCGCGTGTTCACGGAGCTCTTCCGCGAGGGTCTCATTTACCGCGGGTTGCGCATGGTGAATTGGGATCCGGTTTTGCTCACCGCGCTCTCGGATGAGGAAGTCATCATGACGCCGAGCAAGAGCAAACTCTACACCATCCGCTACCGCCTCGAGGACGACCCCAATCGTTGGTTGCTGGTGGCCACCACGCGCCCGGAAACCATCATGGCCGATGTGGCGGTGGCCGTGAATCCGAATGATCCCCGTTACGCAGATTTACTCGGCAAAAAAGTCATTCGTCCGCTTTGTGAAGCGCCCATTCCCATCATCGCAGACGAGCATGTGGAAATCGGCTTCGGCACCGGCGCGCTCAAGATCACCCCGGCGCACGACCGCGTGGACTTCGAGGTCGGCGTTCGCTTCGGTCTGACCATCATCGATGTGCTCACCGCCGATGGCCATATCAATTGCCCCGATTGCCCGGAGCTGCACGGCTTGGATCGTTTTGTCGCCCGTGACAAATCGGCAGAGCTGCTGCGCGAGAAAGGGCTGTTGGAGAAAGAGGAAGCCTACGACAACAACGTAGGTGTGAGTCAGCGCTCGGATGTTCCCATCGAACCCCGTCTGAGCATGCAGTGGTTCCTCCGTTACCCTTGCGTGCAGGAGGCCAAAGATGCCGTGAGCAACGGCGATATCGTCTTTCGCCCCGCCCACTGGGCCAAAACGTACGCCCACTGGCTGGATGGCATTCAGGACTGGTGCATCAGCCGCCAGCTCTGGTGGGGACACCGCATCCCTGTCTGGTACCGCAAGGATCAGGCCGCCGAACTCAAGGAAGCTCCAAAGCTGGATGCCGAGGACGAAAAGGCCGGTCGCATCTACGTAGGCGTCGAACCTCCTGATGACCCGGAAAATTGGGTGCAAGACGAAGACGCGCTGGATACATGGTTCAGCAGCTGGCTCTGGCCTTTCGCGACCATGGATGATGAGTGCCGCGCCAAATTCTACCCCACCAGCGATTTGGTGACCGGTCCGGATATCATCTTTTTCTGGGTTTCGCGCATGATTATGGCCGGATACCGTTTTGCGGGCGGCAAGCCATTCTCTAACGTGTTTTTCACATCCATCGTGCGAGATTTACTGGGACGTAAGATGAGTAAGAGCCTTGGCAACAGTCCTGATCCGCTTGATCTCATCGCTCGCTACGGTGCAGATGGGCTTCGTTTTGGGCTTATGCGCATCGCTCCTACGGGCACAGATGTGAAGTTTGATGAGAAGCAAATTGAGGAAGGAAAAAACTTTGCCAATAAGCTGTACAATGCGGCGCGTTTCCGCATGATGCAAGGTGAGGCGTCTACTGATCCCGCCCCGCGCTTCGCGCCGGTGCACATCGATGTTCTTTCCAAACTCAAGGAGCTGCACGCTCAGGTAGCCGAGGCTCTCGGCAAATACGAATTCAACGCCTGCACTCAGGCTCTTTACTCCTTCTTCTGGAACGAATATTGCTCTCTCTTCCTGGAAGCCGTAAAAAATGACCTGCGGGAGGGGGCCGACCCCGCCGTGCGCAACGCCACGTTGCATACCATCGACACTGTGCTGCGCCACTACCTGGCGCTTCTCGCACCCATCATGCCCCACATTGCTGAAGAGTTATGGGAGAGCCTCGGCTACGCAGCACGGCACGATGGAAAACCCCTCATGCTCACTGAGCTACCGGATGCAGAAGCTCTGCTCTCCGGATTGGATGAAACAGCAATTTCGCTGGCTCGCTCCACCGCGAGCGCCCTGTACGAATCGGCTAACCGAGCCCGCAATCTAAAGACGGAATACAACTTGGCAACCAACAAAAATGTTCGACTTGTCGTGAAACCGGCACTGCCGATGGACGCCGATTTAGCGGGTCGGCTAGCCTTGCTGGCCGGAGCCAGAGAAACCACGGTGGATAAGGACTATTCAGCGCCGCGCGGCACACCGACGGCACTCACCCCTCTCGGCGAACTCTTCATGCCGTTGGAGGGACTCGTGGATGTAGAAGCTGAAAAAGCCCGCATTGCCAAGGAAATCGACAAAATTGCCAAGGAAATCGCCCGAAGTGAGGCCAAACTCAACAATGCTTCTTTTGTGCAGCGAGCCCCGGCAGAGGTCGTGCAGCAGGAGCAGGCTCGCCTGAGTGACTGGAAGGGGAAAATGCAACATCTCATCGCCATGCAGGCTGCTCTGTCATGATGGTACTGCGTCCGTTTTTGCTGCTTGTAGCAGCAGCTCTGCTTCTTCCATCCCTCCGCGCGCAACAGGAGGAACCCGCACAAAAGGCACCTGCCACGCACCGGGAAGCTGCGCAGATGCTCATCGACTTGCTCCGGCAAACAGATGCCTGCCTGGCAACATGTACCGATGCGGACAGTGTGCAAGCAGCCCTGCCGAAACTTCGCGAGCTGGCGGTGCTGACGCGGGACTTCAAGCACATGCAGGACAGTCTCCCGGAGCCCACAACGCAGGATTACATGGCTGCGCAAGATTTAGCTGCCGACTTCAACACTGTGTGGAACTCTATCCGCACCCACATCAAGCGACTTGAGACCGCTCAATTACTCACCCCGGAATTGCGTGACATACTGGTCATTGCACCCCCGGGGCAACCGCATTAAAATGCGGTTGCCTATGTACGATGTACGATTTGGATTATAGGGAGCCAGAGGCGCGCGAACTTCCCAAATCGTAAATCGTAAATGGCTAGTTTTTTTCTTGGGACGGATGTGTGTGGGTGTCGAAAAACTTCAGAAAAATTTAAGATTTTTTAACGCGAAAGATCCACAAGATATAGGGGGCATACACAAAAAAATATGCCAAATAATCAGATTTGAGAAATGAGAGGTAAAAACAGCAGGCGTCTGTCCATAAAATTCGGACTTGCAAAAAATCATCAAATCCGTATGATTCAGACATCTCTCTCTGACGAATTGCCATGAAAGTGACACGTGCTACCAACGCGACTTTAAACGAAGCTGATGCGCGCAGCCTGACGGACTTCATCATGTTCTCGCAGCGCAATTTGATTCTGAAACTTTCCCCAATGCTTAACCGCGGGCGCATATCGTACCCGCAGTTTTTTTTGCTGGCATACTTGGAGGAAGAGGAGAGCCTTTCCATGAGCAGCATTGCGCGCATCATGGGACACTCCACCGCCGCTGCCACCGGCATGGTGGATAAGTTGGAAGAACTCGGTCATCTGCGACGCTTTACGGCAGCTTCCGATCGCCGCAAAATTATGGTGAGTATCACCGACCGGGGGAAACAGCTGGTGAGCGATCTGCGCAAGAACATCGCACAGGATCTTGCCCAGCTCATGGCTGAGGAGGATGAGAAATTGCCCCTCAAGAAAGCGCATCGGATCATTTCCGAAGCCAAGGCTCAGAAAAACACCAGTTCCCGATAGTAGCCATGCCTCTCTACGCGCCATCCTATCTGGATCGCCTCAATGCTTTTCCCGAAAACTTCGCTCGTTTTGTCACGCGCATCCCGGAGGTGCCGGTGAGTTCCAACCGCGAAGAGACCCTCGCGGCTTTGTTGCCTGCGCACGAGCGATTCCTGCGGGATTCCGGCATAGATCCGAAGTACCTGCGGCGAGCCCAGCAAGTGCATGGAAACAAGGTAGCCATTGTCGGAGATATCGGGTGCTCCTACCCGGTGGAAGGGGTGGATGGTCTGTTTTGCGGAGGAGTCGCGGATTGCTGCCTGGGCATTTATGTGGCAGATTGCGCAGCCGTGTGGGTATATGATACGGTAAGTGGCAGTCGCGGGCTCATTCACTCCGGCAAGATGGGAACACAGCTCAACATTGTTGGCGAACTTTTTGCTCGCATGTACAAGGTGCTCGGCGTGCGTGCAAAGAATTGCATTGCCGTCATCTCCCCCTGCGTACGCCCGCCACATTACGAAATTGACATGCCCTCTGCCGTCTGTTCACAACTCATGGAAGCAGGTGTGCAAGCTGGCAACATCGTGGACTGTGGGTTGGATACTGCGGCCGATCTGAATACCTTCTACTCCTACCGCATGGAGAAAGGTTGCACCGGCCGTATGTTGGCGCTCTTTGGTCGCTCCCTCCCAGCGGTGTGATGGCCGCCAGTACAGACAAGGCTGAGCTGCGGCGACACATGCTCGAGGTGCTGCGTGCCCTGCCGCGCGAATACGTGGCCAGGCAATCTTCTCTTTTGCGTGAATTGCTGCGCCCTGTGTTGGAAACGAAAAAGCCGTTGAGCGTCTTTTTGTACGCCGCACTGCCCCATGAGGTAGATTTGCTCCCGCTGCTCTCTCTCTACCCGCAGCATGCCTTTTACTTTCCCCGCTGTCTGCCGGGGCGACGTTTATCTTTCCACCGCGTCACCGACATTCGATCTCAGCTTCCCCCGGGCGCCATGGGTATTCCAACCCCTCTCCATACGCTTCCGGATAAACCTGCCCAACAAGCTGATCTCATCATCGTACCCGGCCTCGCCTTTACCGTGTCAGGGCACCGTTTGGGATACGGTGGCGGTTTTTACGATCGGTTACTCGCTGCCTGCCCCTCGATCCCTTCCCTTTCGCTGGCACTTCCTCAGCAACTCCTGCCTGCTATCCCTACTGATGAACACGATTTGCCTGTCACCCGTGTTCTGTCGCTGCACCCGGGGCAAACGCATTAAAAATGCGTTTGCCTATGTACGATGTACGATTTAGATTTTAGCGCGCCAAAGGCGCGGGTTATGCGCATTCGCTGCCCCGCAGGGGCTCACTGGCAGGGTGGTGCCAGTGAGTCAAGTTACGATGTACGATTTGGATATTCCGCGTCGCTTTTGCTCCGCCTCCCGCGAGCTTCGCTCGCCGAATTTTCCAAATCGTAAACGGTTAATTTGAGGTGTTAAAATACGGGGGACTGCGATAGAATAAGCGCAGTTGCGGAAGGA
>CANPYO010000062.1 GCA_947588645.1 uncultured Akkermansia sp.
CTTCAATCACGCAGGTTTTCCCGGATCCGTTCTGCCCATATATTCCGACGATATCCGCCTCCGTCCCCTTGAAATTGTTCAGTTTGCACGGCATCTCTACCACACCGTGTCCTATCGCCTTGAATCCCTGAATCTCGGTACTGAGTAGTCGTATCATTATTTCCTCCTTGCCTTGAATCCGACCACTTTTTACCACTTTTTGTTCTTTTTTGTCAACAATTTTCTTAAATTTTAGAATATTTTATTCCAAAAATAAAATATTGATAACTTCTCGCCTGACATACTCCCCCTTATCTGCACCGTGGAAGAAGTAAGCACCTCCGTTTATTCCCAATCGGCATAGGCGGCATGCTGCTCGCCGGGGAGGACCGTGTCGCAGGTGATGCCGAAGGCCTCGCGCGCGGCTTCTGCAGAAGCGTACACGCCTGCACCGGCAAAAGCGTACATGGCGGCGCCCAATACCGTACTTTCCGTCACCTTCGGGACGCGCACCGGGATGCCAAGCATGTCTGCGCGCATTTGCGTCCACACCTTGTTGCGCGCACCGCCGCCCACAAGCAGCAAATCCTGCGCCGTGAATCCGCCCACCTTCTCCAGCTTGCGCAAGCGGCGCTTGAGGCGCAGCGTGAGCGCTTCCATGGCGGCACGATAGATGTGCCCGCGGGTACGCCCGAGGATAAGCCCGCGGATGGAACCGGGCACAGGGTCGCTGGGCAAGAAATCGGGAATCAAGCTCACGCCTTCGCTGCCGGGCGGAATGGCGGCGGCCTCCGCATCCATGACATCGTAATGCTCGCCGCGGTAGCAGGCGCTCTTCACCCACTCGATGATACCGCTCGCAATCCATTGCAACCCCGGGTTGAGCAAACCGGCGCGGCTGTCGTATTCCACCGTGGCTCCGGCATCGTAATCCTCATCGCTGAGTTTTGCGTGCGCCGTGCGCAGCATGAGGATCTCCCACGTGCCGCTGGAAAGGAAAGGCTGATTCTCCTGCACCCCGCTGCCGAAAAGCGCAAACTGCGTGTCATGCCCCGCCGACACCACCGGCACGCCTGCCGTCACCCCCAGTTTTTCCGCCGCAGTTGCCTGCAACGCGCCAATCACTTCCCCGGCATTCACCATGCGAGGGAATAAGGTGCCGCGCAGTCCTACTGCCCCCAGTATTTCTTGGGACCACGTGCCGCTTTGAAGATCCGTCATCTGAGAAGTCCCGGCCATGGTGCGATCCGTTGCCATGACGCCGGTGAGCCGGTACGCCAGGATATTGGAGATGAAAAGCCAGGCGTACGCACGTTCAAGGAGTTCCGGTCTGTTCTCACGCAGCCATACGAGCTTGTAGAGGGTATTGAACGCGAAATCTCCCACACCGGAGATGCCGCTCAGCCTCCGTGGGCTCATGTATTTGCCGATGTTTTTCATCACCTCCGCCGTGCGCGGACATTTCCACGAAATCACCGGGTAAAGCAATTCTCCTCTCTCATCCACCAGCGCCCCATCCACTCCGAATGTGGTCATCGTCACGGCGCAGATTTTCCCGGCGGATTCGATCTGCGCCAGCGCCTCGCGGGAACATTCCGCCAGTTGCGAAAAAATGCGCTCCACACTCCACACATGATAACTCGTATCCTCCGCCCCGGGGTCTGTGGTGTTGGCTCGCCCCGCTTTGGCGATAATTTCGCCGCGTTCATTCACCACCATGGCGCGCACATTCGTCGCCCCGCAGTCCAAGCATAGCACTGATTTCATATCGTCCTTCCGACAGGGTTGAGGATTCAAAAAAGCGCCCCCGCTGTGTGGCACGGCGAGGGCGCTGATGAACTTTTTAGTACTTCTGGTAAATGGGACCGAAATTGGCGCAGGCGCGGAAATCGGCGCCCTCGGGATCGGCCGTGCCAAAGAGGTTCCACGCTGCCGGACGGTACACTTTTTCCTGCGGCACATTGTGCGCATACACCGGGATGCGCAGCATGGAAGCCAGCGTGATGACGTCCGCTCCCACATGCCCATACGTCCATGCACCGTGATTGGCACCCATGTTGGCCATCACCGAGTACACATCGGTAAACGCGCCTTTCCCGGTCAGAATCGGCGCGAACCACGTAGTCGGCCAGCCCGGATCGGTGCGTTCGTCGAGCACCTTGTTGACCTCCTCCGGCAGGGAGCAGGTATAGCCCTCGGCAATGACGAGCACGGGACCTTGTCCCTTCACCAGATTCATGCGAATCATCGTGACGGGCACATCGCCCTTGGAGACGAAATGCAGCGAATAGCCGCCCCCGCGGAAGTACTCGCGGTTGGCCGGGCACCACTCCGAAGCGCCCATCATCGCCTCGATATCCGCCTGCGTCGTCTCGCCGGTTTTCTTCATGATCGGCTTGCCGTCCGGCGATGTGGAGTGCATGTTGCCATCCAGCGCCGTGGAGCCGGAGTTGATGAGGTGCATGATGCCGTCCTTCGCGTGCCCCTCCATCGTGTAGCCGGTCACACGCTTCACGGCATCCGGCGACCAGTAAGTGCGAATATCCGAGAAGCAGGCGGCCTGCCCTGTCAGCTGATGGAGCAGGAGCATGCAGACGCCGTTCATGGCATCGTTCTCGGTGGCAAAGGGGATGGCCTCGCGCGGACCGTTCCAATCGAAGGTGCTGTTGAGAAGCGACTCGGCCATATCGCCGTTCGGGTAGTAATCCGTCCAGTGGCGTTGACCCTGGAAGCCGCCGCAGATGGCGTTGAATCCCAGCCCCTCCTCCTCGCGATCAATCGTCTTGAGGTACGGGTTGCCATGCATCATGTCCCGGAAAATGATCATCATGAGCAGCGACTCGCGCAACGTACGCTCTTTCTCCTCCGGCGAGAGCACGAGGTCCGGGCGGTTGCGATCCGGTCCGATCTTCACGTACTTCTTCGCCCATTCCAACGCCAGCTCAAATTCCTTCTTGTCGTAGATGCCCAAATCCATGCGGCGCTTCACTTCGGTCATATCCACCGGCTGCACGCGCATGCCCAGGTAGCTTTCCCAGAATGAATGGTCGAGAATGGATCCGGCGATACCCATGGCGCAGCCGCCGATAGAGAGGTAACCCTTCCCTTTCAGCGTTGCCACGGCGATGCCGGCGCGGGCAAAACGCAGAATTTTCTCAGCCACATCGGCGGGGATGCTCGTGTCGTCCTTGTCCTGGACGTCGTGTCCGTAAATGGAGAAAGCGGGTACGCCCTTCTGCGCGTAGCCGGCCAACGCGGCGGCCAGGTACACGGCGCCGGGACGCTCCGTGCCGTTGAAGCCCCAGATGGCCTTCGGGGTGGTGGGATCTGTTTCAAAGGTCTCGGTAATGTAGCACCAGCACGGCGTGACGGCCAGTGAGCAACCTACGTTGTTCTCACGGAACTTCTGGTTGGCTGCCGCCGCCTCCGCCGGCCCTCCGATGCAGGTGTCGGCGATGATGCACTTGACCGGCTGACCGTTGGCATGCTTCACATTGGCCTCGATAAGAGCCGCAGCCGCCTTGGCCATGTTCATGGTCTGTTCCTCCAGCGACTCACGCACGCCGAGGCGGCGTCCGTCGATCGTGGGACGAATTCCGATGGTGGGTAATGTATCGTATTTCATGATGATGGATGAGTTGAAAGGTTAATGAGTCTGCTCCGGTTTGCGGAACATGAGGCTGTACGCCAGCACAACGGCAAAACAGATGGCCGGCACGATGAAGGAGGCGCGCAACGCTTGTGAGCTCGTCTTCAGATCTGTGCTCCACGTGGCGTCGAAGCCCTGCGTGAGCGCCAGCCAGCAGCTATCTGTACTACCGATAATGTCCGCCATCCACGGTGTGATGATAGCGCCGCCCAAAATCGCCATAATCAGCCCGGCCGCACCGAGCTTCACCACGCGCGAGTCCAGTCCACCCAATGCAATGCCGTAGATGGTGGGGAACATCAAGCTCATGCACCCGCTCATCGCCACCAGACAAATCACATTGGCAGAGAATGGCAACCCGCCGATGCTGAAGAGCACTTGGCTGGGCAGGTACATCACCCCCGCGCAACACGCGATGGCCGCCACGGCGAACAGCGACATCATAGACGCCGGATTGTACTTCTTCATGTAATAGGTAGCCGTCCATCGACAGAGGATGAACAGGCTGATGGCGATGGTGTAGTAGATGGCCGCCGCTCCGGGAGTCACTCCCAGCTCGCGCTGGCAATACACATTCAACCACGTCCACGCTGCAATCTGCACCCCCACGTAGAAAAACTGCGCTATCACGCCGAACCAATAACGCGGCTTCTTGAGCAACGCCGTCAGCATCCGCCTGTAACCGCCCATGAGGACGATGTACGCTACCGGACCCAGCATCCCGCAGAGTATCCAATGCACTTTATTCATTTCCGGAAACGCAAAATAAAGCGCGACAAGCGGTCCTACGGCAAATACCGCCGCCACCAACACGCGCAGCAATCCGCCGCCGGTTGTCTCTCCTGCGTCCTGTTCGCTCTTGCCGCCCCTCAGGAAGAAAAGCCAAATGAGAACGGCGATGGCGCATAGTCCAACGTACGGCGCGCACACCCAGAACAACTCCTCGTTGATGATGGCAGCGCGTGCCTCGGGCGCCATCTGAGCACGATCTGCCGCCGTGGCCGGATTCAGGTTGCTCAGGATCAGCTGCTGCGCCAGCACAATGCCCACCATCGACCCCACGGGATTGAAGGCCTGCGCAAAGTTCAATCGACGCACCGCCGTCTTCTCCGGGCCAAGCGAGATGACGTATGGGTTGCACGTGGTTTCCAACAGCGAGCATCCGCCTGCTACCACAAAAATAGCGATGAAGTAGATGTCAAAGCTCTGCTGCACACAGGCCGGTATGTACATGAGCGCGCCGACAATATACACTCCCAGACCGATGAGCACGCCTACCCGATACGAAAATTCTTCGATGAGTATTGAGGCAAAAATCGCAAGCACCGCGTAAGCCCCGTAGAATGCCACCTGCACCAGCCCTGCCCGCGACTGATCGATCGTAAATATCCTCTGAAAAGCCGGCACCAAATTGTCGGTCATATTGTTGAGCAATCCCCACAATGCAAAGCACGCCACCAACATGAAGAAGACCGCCCTCACTCGTCTCGGTACTACCGGTGTTAAATCGCCTGTATTCATAGCTGTAGTCTGCGTATCAGGATACCACACACATTTACTCTGTCAAGGTAGAATCTTCGTTGCACCCTAAAAGGAAACAACTAATTCTTTCTCGAACCCGCATGTTTGGAACATACGCACTTAAAGACGTCATGATCACGAGCAGCCGTATCAACCATCCGTCCGTCGCTACACGGGATAGCGACGGACGGTGCGTTGTCTCGCTCGAATGGAGGTAAGGATTATCGTTGTTTTGGTAACGAACCTACCCGAAGATCTGAGTTGCTTGCATAGCTCAGAAACCCATGCGCACACCTAGAGCGGCATTCCACGAGCTAGCATGCTCGCGCAGCTCGCCGCCGGCATTCGCGTAGATCTGCGAGTTCGGCGTCACCGGCACATTCACTCCTGCGCCGAACTGGAACGCCGTGCTACCTGCCTTGGCTCCCCGCACATTGCGTGTGTATGTCGGATTTGCCTGCAATGCCACATCCGCCTCGCTCCGGCGGTCTCCCAGATCCTGAGCCACGTTGGCATGCAGCTCTGTGTTCACGGCTCGGTTGATGGCTTTACCTGAACCGATCACAGCCAACCAGCGCGCACCCAGCGCGAGAGTCACCGTATCACGCGTCTGGTCCTTCACATTCAGACCGAGGGAACCGGCCCCCTTCTCGCTAAAGCCGTCCATCTCCGCATGCATCACAGCTACACCAAGGAGAGGTTGCAAGACGTTTGTCTTTTCCTCGTTCATGTAGAAGTCATAGGTCAATTCCCACTGTGCTCCGATGCTGTAGCCATCCGCATCACTTCGTCCGGTATAACATGCTCCGTGGTTAACCGTGCGTCTCAGCGAAGCATCATTCCAAGCCCACAGGGCAAGCAAGGTATTGCCCCATCGTCCCGTGTGGTTTTGTCCCCATACGCCCACTGCATACGTGTCCATATCTCCCTTGGCATATTCTGCCGCGCGTGCTTCAAGATCGCCATAACTGGCCGACAAACATACTCCAACGCTCCAATCGTCGGTCAACTGTTCATCGACTCCCACAGCGCCGCCCCAGGAATTGAGGCGATAGCCGCTTTCATCTCCCACGCTGTGCTGCTCGGAGAAGAAGCTCGTCCCCTCCACCCAGGCATGCGTTGTCGAGCCGGAGGGAAGCATCCGTTGGGTTGTGCGTACGGTGACTCCCTTCGGATCCGTCACAACATTTTCCTGAACAATCCTCTGATGATCACCGTCGCGCAGGCGTGCAGCCTGCAAGGCGTGGTCACGCACTCGTCCCATCTGGTTGCGCAGTGCGGCATTCTGAGCAGCGGAGAGGGAAGTGAGCGTGCTGCCCGCTACGGCCGCCATCATTTGCCTCGCTGCTGCCGGATTCGTCGCTGCGAGGCTATCGAGCAGGGCCAGGATTTCGCTCACCTGTTGAGTTGCCTGCGTGAGTCCTTTATCATTGAGATCCTGCCAGAGCAGATTCAACCCGCTCATGCTGTTTGAAGTTGTGGCGAGGTTGGTATGCGGACTCATCGTGCGATGCTCGGCATCTATCCAGCTCTCAGTCCCATTCGTCCACATAGTGGGAGTTTCGTAGAGTTGGTTGAAGAGAGCGCCTCCTTCCACTTGGGCTCCCTTCACCTGATGCTGTTCTTCCGGCTGCTCTCCTGCTGCCCGAGTTTGCATGGCAAATGCCGCCCTCGCGGATGCGGCGTAAACGGCCTGCCTGTCTGCCCCGGAGTTTTTCTCAGGAGCGTCGTACTTCTCGACTTCCTGGATGGATCCACCTTTCAAAATGACCACATGGGTCAGGTCGCCCTTTGCGTCGGAAATACCTTTCTGGGAACAGTCGATCACGAACTTCGTTCCATTCTCGATGTAGATGGTCTTTCTCGTCGAAAGCATGGTAGCATCGTGCTCTTCATTCGCTGTCCAAAGTCCCGGATCACTCAGGTTGATTGTGAAGTCGGTTTCAGCTCCTTTGCGGAAGACGATATTGCCATTTACCGTGATTTGCGCTCCGGCAGAGCTATCTCCCGACGCGATCTTCAGCGTGCTTCCCGTGCCGCCAGAGCCGCCGTTGTCCAAGGAGTTGTACTTCGAGTCGGCCGCCAAGGTTGCCTGCCCTGTCGTCCCCTGTATGACGAGGTCGCACGCTTCGTTGTCTCGGCCAAGAAGCTCTACGTTGTTCTCTACAACGAGCCGACCATCTACGGTGCCGCTGTAAGCTCCTCCTTTTCCTCCTGTCAAGGTCATCTCCCGGCCTTTTACCGAGTTGCCCTTCAAATTGGACAGAGTCACGTTGCGTTCCCCAAAGTCAACACTGCCGCAGTTATCGCCCATTTGGAATGTCAATTCATCACCCAATGTTACGTCTCCAAATGTGACGTTCTCCCCGTCCAAGATGACGGTGCCTTGCCCGGTGAGGAGACCTGCACTTTCACTGCTCATGCTTCCCGAAAGGGTGAGCGAGCCATCGACCTGCAGTGTACCATGCTCACCAAGGGAGAGCTCTCCGCCTATGGAGTGCTCGCCGTTCTCGCCAAGCACCAGCTTCCCATCATCCACGGCGACATCTCCCTCGGCCTTCAGCGAGCCTTTCACTTCCAACGCCGCGTCGCCTGTCTTTCGGAGATTCACCCCATCCCCGGCGAGAATATCGCCTCCAAAGACGGTATCGCCTGTGCTCCCCAATGCCGAGCTGCTGCTACCATGATTGTGCAAAGTGATGGTCTTATCTTCCTCTCCATCATTCTCGAGCTTAAGTGAGTATGCGCCTTCTCCATCCAGCTGGTGGATTGTGGCATCCTGATCGACCGTGACGACTGTATTTTCATCGATGATGACCTTTTCTGCCGAGTCGAACTCGCTTGCGTTGGCTTCGGCATGACCATTCACCTGCTCACCGTTCGCCTTGGCGTCCCAGATGTTGCTCTCTCCTTTCAGCACGAGCAGACCCAGGTCCGCATCGTAGCTCTCCACGTTCAGTCCCCAACCGGTTCCTATCTCGAAGTGCTCCTCTGCCCATGTCTTGCCTGCATTTTCGGTCTTCCTCCCGCCGAGTTGGC
This sequence comes from uncultured Akkermansia sp., assembly GCA_947588645.1. GTDB lineage: Bacteria > Verrucomicrobiota > Verrucomicrobiia > Verrucomicrobiales > Akkermansiaceae > Akkermansia. Next base: position 8,189 of record CANPYO010000062.1, read on the forward strand.
CATTTGTGATCCAGACTTTAAGGGTGGTGCTGCCATCCTCTCCCACGGCTTCCGCGATCTGCTGTCCCACAAAATTAAGGGTGATTCTCGCCCCCGATTCTACATCTACGACGCTGTCTGTTCCGACCTCACCTGCCCCAGCTGTCCCAAATTGGAAGAAAGCTTGTTTGCCCTCGGGGGTGTCTTTCCCATCTACCCATACGTTTTGCTCCGTTACCTTGAAGCTGTCACCGGCGTGCAGAGTCAGGGTACTTCCCTCCTTCAGCCCGGTGAGGTAAGTGGCCTTGCCCGCCAGTTGGATGCTCGTGATGCGCGCAGCATTGATTCCGCCCAGATCCAACGCGCCGGTGTATGTGTCACCGGTCCGGATGGCCAGACTACCCGCATAATTCCCGGCATTCGCCAGGCTCCCGCCGTGCATGGTGATGCTTCCTTTCGCGGCCTGATTGCCCAGGTCGTAGCTGCTTGCCTCCCCTTCCATGGTGACGGCGCCGTTCATGTTCCCACCGCTGAGGGTGAGTTTTGCTCCTTCACCCAGCGAGAATGTCGCACTTCCATCAATGCTCCCACCTGCCTGGACGAAGCTGGCTCCCTCTGTCAGGGTGAAGGTCGCACCGCTGATTGTGCCACCTGCTTGGGTGTAACCTGTGCCTTCCCCGCTCAGTGTGATGGCACCGCCTTTGATCGCGGCCCCTCCCTTCTGACTCATCCGGGCGCCGTTACCGAGTTGAGTGTTTTGCACTTCATAGCTCACCCCTCCGGCTAAGGTCAGGCTTGCTCCGCTGCCGAGCTTCACGTTGCCCTCGCCACTTATGCTCCCGCTACTCTCTTCGCTCATCTCCGTTGCCCCGGTTAACGCCAACGTCCCGTCCACCTGCAACTCACCTCCGCTCATGGCAAGTGTTCCGACGCTGTTGGCTTCCCCCGAAAGAGCAAGGGTGCCTTCTTTCACCTGAACGACGCCGCTGCTCTCCACGTTCCCGTACACGTTCAGCGCCGCATCTCCTGTTTTTTCGAGGGTCGCGGCTTCCAATCCCGTTCCTTCCACGAGAATGTCCCCGTAGAATTCCGTGCCGCCATTGTCGCCGTTGGTGTTCGCATTGTGCAGCTGTACGATGTGGTTGACTGCGGCTCCCGATTCCGTCTTCACGATGAAGTCGCCATGTTTCCCGCTGTCATTTTGCAACTGGCTGACGATGGTGGGCGTTGATGCCTGCGTGGTCGGCAGTGCGAGGGTCAGATCCTCGTCCGCAACAACTGCGCTGTAGTGGTTCAACAGATCCGCCTCGTCCACGTTTTGTCCGTTGCGTGAGGCGATCCAGATGCCCGATGAGCTGCCCGTGAGTATCAGGCGCCCACCTTCTGCATCATCCAGCAGCAGCACCTTGATATCCTCCAGTCCTGCATCCAGCACAAAGTGCTCTTTCAACCACGCTTCCAACTCCTCTTTTCCTCCTTCCGGCATTCCGCTGAAGCTGCCATTGGTGAAGAAGATTTCCAGCTGCCCTTCGAGACCCTTCAGCACCTCGCTCTCCAGGTGCAACCGTAGCGCACTATTCCCATCAAAGGCTATTTGCCCTTTTCCTTCCTGGAATTGCACCATCGTTCCTCCCACCGGTTCGGTTTGTCCTTCGCGGTACACGTGTTGTTCTCCCACCACTATCTGATCCCCTTCCCTGAAGGTGAGCGTGCTGCCGCTCTTCAAGTTGCGCAGTTCCGTTCCGGAAGCCCCGATCTGGACCTGGGTGATGCGGGCGGCATCAACTCCGCCCAGATCCAACGCGCCGGTGTATGTGTCACCGATTCGGATGGCCAGGCTACCCGCATAATTCCCGGCATTCGCCAGGCTCCCGCCGTGCATGGTGATGCTTCCTTTCGCGGCCTGATTGCCCAGGTCGTAGCTGCTCGTCTTTCCTTCCATGGTGACAGAGCCGTTCATGTTCCCACCGCTGAGGGTGAGTTTCGCTCCGGCGCCCAGCGAGAATGTCGCACTTCCATCAATGCTCCCACCTGCCTGGGCGAAGCCGGCTCCCTCTGTCAGGCTGAAGGTCGCGCCGCTAATTGTACCACCTGCTTGGGTGTAACCTGTGCCTTCCCCGCTCAGTGTGATAGAGCCGCCTTTGATCGCGGCTCCTCCCTTCTGACTCATCCGGGCGCCGTTATCGAGTTGCGTGTTTTGCACTTCATAGCTCACTCCCCCGGCTAAGGTCAGGCTCGCTCCGCTGCCGAGCTTCACGTTGCCCTCGCCACTTATGCTCCCGCTACTCTCTTCGTTCATCTCCGTCGTCCCGGTTAACGCCAACATCCCGTCCACCTGCAACTCACCTCCGCTCATGGCAAGTGTTCCGATGCCGTTGGCTTCCCCCTTCAGAGCAAGAGTGCCTTCTTTCACCTGAACGACGCCGCTGCTCTCCACGTTCCCGTACACGTTCAGCGCCGCATCTCCTGTTTTTTCGAGGGTCGCGGCTTCCAATCCCGTTCCTTCCACGAGAATGTCCCCGTAGAATTCCGTGCCGCCATTGTCGCCGTTGGTGTTCGCATTGTGCAGCTGTACGATGTGGTTGACTGCGGCTCCCGATTCCGTCTTCACGATGAAGTCGCCATGTTTCCCGCTGTCATTTTGCAACTGGCTGACGATGGTGGGCGTTGATGCCTGCGTGGTCGGCAGTGCGAGGGTCAGATCCTCGTCCGCAACAACTGCGCTGTAGTGGTTCAACAGATCCGCCTCGTCCACGTTTTGTCCGTTGCGTGAGGCGATCCAGATGCCTGACGAGCTGCCCGTGAGTATCAGGCGTCCATCCTCTGCATCATGCAGCAGCAGCACCTTGATATCCAGTCCTGTCTCCAGCACAAAGTGCTCTCCCAGCCACGCTGCCAACGCCTCTTGTCCTCCTTCCGGCATTCCGCTGAAGCTGCCATTGGTGAAGAGGATTTCCAGCTGCCCTTCGATGCCTTCCAACACCTCGCTCTCTAGGCGCAACAGCAACGCACTATTTCCATCGAAGATTATTTGTCCTTCTCCTTCCTGGAATTGCACCATCGTTCCTCCCGCCGGTTCGGTTTGTCCTTCGCGGTACACGTGTTGTCCTCCCACCACTATCTGATCCCCTTCCCTGAAGGTGAGCGTGCTGCCGCTCTTCAAGTTGCGCAGTTCCGTTCCGGAAGCCCCGATCTGGACCTGGGTGATGCGGGCGGCATCGACTCCGCTCAGATCCAACGCGCCGGTGTATGTATCCCCGGTCTGAATGGCCAGACTGCCCGCATAGTTCCCGGCATTTGCCAGGCTCCCGCCTTTCATGATGATGTCACCTTTCGCTGCCTGATTGCCCAAGTCATAGCTGCTCGTCTTTCCTTCCATGGTGACGGCGCCATTCATGCTCCCACCGCTGAGGGTGAGTTTCGCTCCTTCACCCAGCGAGAATGTCGCACGTTCATCGATGCTCCCACCCTCTTGGGCAAAGCCGGCTCCCTCTGTCAGGGTGAAGGTCGCGCCGCTGATTGTGCCACCTGCCTGGGTGTAACCTGTGCCTTCCCCGCTCAGTGTGATAGAGCCGCCTTTGATCGCGGCTCCTCCCTTCTGACTCATCCGGGCGCCGTTATCGAGTTGCGTGTTTTGCACTTCATAGCTCACTCCCCCGGCTAAGGTCAGGCTTGCTCCGCTGCCGAGCTTCACGTTGCCCTCGCCACTTATGCTCCCGCTACTCTCTTCGCTCATCTCCGTCGTCCCGGTTAACGCCAACGTCCCGTCCACCCGCAACTCACCTCCGCTCATGGCAAGTGTTCCGGTGCCGTTGGCTTCCCCCTTCAGAGCAAGGGTGCCTTCTTTCACCTGAACGACGCCTCTGCTCTCCACGTTCCCGTACACGTTCAGCGCCGCATCTCCTGTTTTTTCGAGGGTCGCGGCTTCCAATCCTGTTCCTTCCACGAGAATGTCCCCGTAGAATTCCGTGCCGCCATTGTCGCCGTTGGTGTTCGCATTGTGCAGCTGTACGATGTGGTTGGCTGCGGCTCCCGATTCCGTCTTCACGATGAAGTCGCCGTGCTTCCCGCTGTCATTTTGCAACTGGTGGACGATGGTGGGCGTCTCTTCCTGCGTGGTCGGCAGTGTGAGTGTCAGATCCTCGTCCGCAATAACCGCGCTGTAATGATTCAGCCGATCTGACACGTCCACGTTTTGTCCGTTGCGCGAGGCGATCCAGATGCCCTCCGTGCTGCCCGTGAGTATCAGGCGTCCACCTTCTGCATCATCCAGCAGCAGCACCTTGATATCCTCCAGTCCTGCATCCAGCACAAAGTGCTCCCCCAGCCACGCTTCCAACTTCTCTTGTCCTCCTTCCGGCATCCCGCTGAAGCTGCCGTTGGTGAAGAGGATGTCCAACTGCCCTTCGATGCCTTTCAGCACTTCGCTCTCCAGGTGCAACCGTAGCGCACTATTCCCATCAAAGGATATTTGCCCTTTTCCTCCCAGGAATTGCACCATCGTTCCTCCCGCCGGTTCGGTTTGTCCTTCGCGGTACACGTGTTGTTCTCCTACCACCATCCGATCCCCTTCCCTGAGGGTGAGCGTGCTGCCGCTCTTCAAGTTGCGCAGTTCCGTTCCGGAAGCCCCGATCTGAACCTGGGTGATGCGGGCGGCATCAACTCCGCCCAGATCCAACACGCCGGTGTATGTGTCCTCGGTCTGGATGGCCAAGCTACCCGCATAGTTCCCGGCATTTGCCAGGCTCCCGCCGTGCATGGTGATGCTTCCTTTCGCGGCCTGATTGCCCAGGTCGTAGCTGCTTGCCTCCCCTTCCATGGTGACGGCGCCGTTCATGTTCCCACCGCTGAGGGTGAGTTTCGCTCCGGCGCCCAGCGAAAATGTCGCACGTTCATCGATGTTCCCACCCTCTTGGGCAAAGCTAGTGCCCTCCCCGCTCAATGTGACGGAGGTGCCGTTGATTGTCCCGGCGCCACTCTGCGTCAGGGTCGCGCTGCCGTCCAGTGTGATGGAGCCGCCGTTGATTGTTCCGTTGCTTTGCGTCAGGGTCGCACCACCGCTCAGCTCCAATGTGCCGCCGGCAATCTCGCCTCCTGCCTGCTCCATGGTTGCGCCGCCGCTCAATGTAATGGAGCTGCCGCTGATTGTCCCGGCGCCACTCTGCGTCAGGTTCGCTTCACCGCTCAGATCCAATGAACCACCGGTAATCTGACCTCCATCTTGCGTCATGGTTGCGCTGCCGCTCAATGTGATGGAGTCGACATTGATTGTCCCGTTGCTCTGCGTCAGGGTCGCACTACCGCCCAGATCCAATGAACCATCGGTAATCTGGCCTCCATCTTGCTTCATGGTCGCGCCTCCTTTCAGCGAGATGGAGCTGTCTTTAATTGTCCCGTCACTCTGCGTCAGACTTGCACTACCGTCCAGTGTGATGGAGCTGCCGTTGATTGTCCCGTTGCTCTGCGTCAGGTTCGCTTCACCGCTCAGATCCAATGAACCACCGGTAACCCCGCCCCCTGTCTGCTCCATGATTGCTCTGTCGCTCAGTGTAATGGAGACGCCGTCGATTGTCCCGGCGTCACTCTGCGTCAGTTTTGCGCCGTCGCTCAGCGTGATGGAGCCGCCATTGATTGTCCCGTTGCTCTGCGTCAGGGTCGCACCGCCGCTCAGCGAGAATGCCGCACCTTCACCAATGCTTCCACCCGACTGGGTGTAGCTAGTGCCCTCCCCGCTCAATGTGATGGAGCTACCGCTGATTATCCCGGCACCACTCTGCGTCAGGCTTGCGCCATCGTTCAGTTTCAACGTGCCGCCGATAATCTCGCCTCCTGTCTGCTCCATGGTCGCGCCGCTCAATGTGATGGAGTCGACATTGATTGTGCCGTCGCTCTGCGTCAGGGTCGCGCCACCGCTCAGCTCCAACGTGCCACCGGTAATCTGGCCTCCTGCCTGCTCCATGGTCGCGCCGCTCAATGTGATGGAGGCGCCGCTGATTGTCCCGGCATCACTCTGCGTCAGGCTTGCACCATCGCTCAAATCCAACGTGCCGCCGATAATCTCGCCTCCTGTTTGCTCCATGGCCGCGCTGTCGCTCAATGTAATGGAGACGCCGTCGATTGTCCCGGCGTCACTCTGCGTCAGTTTTGCGCCGTCGCTCAGCGTGATGGAGCCGCCATTGATTGTCCCGTTGCTCTGCGTCAGGGTCGCACTACCGCTCAGATCCAATGAGCCACCGGTAATCTGACCTCCATCTTGCTTCATGGCCGCGCTGCCGCTCAATGTGATGGAGCCGCCGTTGATTGTCCCGTTGCTCTGCGTCAGGGTCGCACTACCGCTCAGATCCAATGAACCATCGGTAATCTGACCTCCATCTTGCTCCATGGTTGCGCTGCCGCTCAATGTGATGGAGTCGACATTGATTGTCCCGTTGCTCTGCGTCAGGGTCGCACCGCCGCTCAGATCCAACTTGCCGCCGGTAATCTCGCCTCCTGTTTGCTCCATGCTCGCACTGCCGTTCAGTGTGATGGAGCCGCCGTTGATTGTTCCTTTGCTCTGCGTCAGGCTTGCGCCATCGTTCAGTTTCAACGTGCCGCCGATAATCTCGCCTCCTTTCTGCTCCATAGTCGCGCCGCTCAATGTAATGGAGACGCCGTCGATTGTCCCGCTGCTCTGCGTCATGGCCGCGCCACCGCTCAGATCCAATGAACCACCGGTAATCTGGCCTCCATCTTGCTTCATGGTCGCGCTGCTGCTCAATGTAATGGAGCTGCCGCTGATTGTCCCGGCACCACTCTGCGTCAGGCTTGCGCCATCGTTCAGTTTCAACGTGCCGCCGATAATCTCGCCTCCTGTCTGCTCCATGGTCGCGCCGCTCAATGTGATGGAGTCGACATTGAT
>CANPYO010000063.1 GCA_947588645.1 uncultured Akkermansia sp.
GGCTTAAAGATGGATCCCACTTGACGGCGACTCTGCACGGCGCGGTTGAGTGGCGATTCCTTGCTGTCGCGTCCACCAACCACAGCCAACAACGCACCTGTCGCATTGTCGATGACCACACAGGCGGCCTGAATGTACTTCGGCCGTGCCTTGTCCGCTTCTTCGGGAGAAAGGTTGGCGATAGCGGCTTGGAACTGCGCACGCGTTTGGTGTGGCCACCCCCGACGTTTCTCAAACATATCAACGAGGCGTGTGTCGAGCTCACGCATCACGTCATCCTGTAAGTCAACATCCAGTGTAGTTCGCACCACCAAACCGCCGGAGTAGGTGGCATCTTCTTTCACGTGGCGTTGAGAAGAGTCGAGCATATCCAGAATGTGGTCTACCTCACTGCGTACTAAATCTAATGCGTAATTCTCCATACCCCGCAGCGGCGGTCTTGCCGTGACAATAGGTTCCTCCAGAGCGTCATGGTATTGATTGCGCGTGATATGCCCGTGCTCCACCAGTAGTTTGAGCACCTTGTCGCGCTGTACTTTCGCGGAGCTGGGATTGCGATAGGGTGAAAATTCATTCGGACTGCATACGATGCCCGCAAGCATGGCCGATTCACCAATCGTGAGTTCGCGTGGCTGCTTGTTGAAATAGCCCTTGGCTGCCTGCTTGAGTCCCAAAAATGTGTGTCCCCAAAAAACGCGGTTAATGTAGCAGGTGAGGATGGTTTTTTTGTCGTAGGTTGCCTCCATGCGACGAGCAAGAGCCATTTCCGTGAGTTTGGCATCCATGGTGCGCTCGCGGTGGTTATAGGTGTTTTTGGCGAGCTGCATAGTGAGAGTGGAAGCGCCTTGGGTAGTGCGATGATGCTTGAAAACCTGCGCAACGGCGCGCATCAACCCACGTGGATCAATGCCACCGTGTTTCCAAAAGGAGCGATCCTCTTGCATGATGAGCGCTTGAATGAAATAGGGCGGCACCTCGGTTTCCAAGTTCTCGATGCTGCGGCGATTCTCGCCGTGCAGGGTGCCGATTTCGTTGCCTTTGCGGTCTAGCACGATCGTACGCTCGGGCATGCGAAGAATCTGCGTGATGTCGTAACGTTCGGCCTTGATACCGTACACAACCGCGATAATAGCCATGAACACGAAGCCCACGAAAGAAAAACTGATGATCACTCGCACCAGTTTTGGTAATGCACGCGTTAGAAAGTAGACAAGTCGAAACGGGAAGGTAAAAAGCAGCCAAAGAGCCTTCCACACACTCATTCCCTGCTTAGGAGGTTGTCGAAAATCATCAAACGGGTTAAGCTCACGCGTGTGGCGAGTGTACTGACGCTCGGGCAAGGGTGAGCCAAAGTCTTCATCCTCCTCCGGCGGTAGGAAACTATCATCCTCCAGGCGCGAACGCAGGCGGACTTGAGGCTGCGCTTGCACAAATGGTCTCTCCACATCCCTGCGCGGATTGCTGGAGGAAGGTGTTTCCTGTTGCTCGGCCTTATAGCGCATGGGAAGGAAGATTACAATGCGGAGTTTCCTTCCGCAAAAAGCTCATAAGCAATGGAGTCGATGATGCGCACCGTAGCAAATTCACCAACCGGCAGGGCTTCATCCACATGCACTGCGCCATCTACATCCGGCGCATCCCATACGCCACGTGCAATACCTGGAGAATCCACAAGCACGCGCATCTGCTGCCCCACACAAGAGCTCCCAATTTCATCTGCAATGCCCGCAAGTATCATGTTAAGCTCATTGGCTCGACGTTTGCGGGTAGCAGGGTGCACCTGGTTTTTCATGCGAGCAGCAAGTGTTCCCTCCTCGCGTGAGTATGGGAATACACCGGCACGCTCAAACCGAAACTCGCGCACAAAGTCGCACAGTTCAATGTGATCCTGCTCCGTTTCGCCGGGGAGACCACTGATGAAGGTGGAGCGCAGCCCAATACCAGGCACCGCCTCACGCAGATGAGTGAGCAAACGGCGTATGTCTTTCCCATCTGTTCGACGACGCTGTTCGACAAGGATGTGGTCTGCTATGTGCTGAAGGGGAATATCGACATACTTAAGCACTTTTTCACACTCGGCGAAGGAAGCAATAAGCGCTTCATCCCAATGTGCAGGATGTGTGTAAAGCACACGCAGGTTGAAATCACCCGGTATTTCATTTGCTGTCCGTAGCAATTTCGCCAAGGTATCACCGCTTGCCGGACGATCCAATCCATAAAAAGTCGTATCCTGAGCAATGAGGTTCACCTCCCTGACCCCTGAGTTCACCAGCGCCTCGATTTCCCGCAGTACATTCGTCAATGGACGACTCCTAAAGCGCCCGCGGATGCTCGGTATGGCGCAATAGGCGCACGCATGATTACAGCCCTCCGCTATTTTCACATACGCCAGATGCTTAGGGGTGAACCGAAAACGCGTTGCCTTGAAGTCCGGCACCAAAGTGGATACCTTGCTGCAATACACCCTCTGCCCTCCACCGGCAAGAGCTGCTTGCACAATTTGCACGATCTGACCAACTTGATCCACGCCCACAAAGGCATCCACCTCAGGCATCAGTTTCACTAATTTATCCGCATATCGCTGCGCCAAACACCCCGCTACCAGAATCTTTTGCCCTGCGGGGGTCTTTCCCCGCGCACGTTCCCGAGTGAGATCAAGGACAGTGTCTATGGCTTCCTGTTTGGCGGGATCAATGAAAGCGCATGTGTTGACAATGACCACATCGGCATGCGGTGGCGTTACCTTACGGTAGCCGGCGCGCACCAGCTCATCTGTCATTACCTCGGAGTCCACCAAATTTTTGGCGCACCCGAGCGATACCATGGCAAACCTTCCCTGCATGCAGTTATCCTACCATGATCGCTCAAAAATACAATACCGCGCCATCACGAATTCGTTGTATCCAGAAATCCTTTGATTTTCTGAATACGCGAGGGATGCCTCAGCTTGCGCAGCGCCTTCGCTTCAATCTGACGTATGCGCTCCCGGGTGACATTGAATTGGCGCCCTACCTCCTCCAGCGTGCGCGGATTGCCATCACGCAAGCCAAAGCGTTGCTCAATAACAGCTCGTTCACGTTCATTGAGTGTATTGAGCACCACAGTCAACTTCTCACGCAGCGAATTGAAGGCCGCACCGTCCATGGGATTCTCTGCCGTCTTATCCTCCAGAAAATCTCCAAAAGACGTGTCATCCGAATCGCCCACAGGTTGCTGCATAGAAATGGGCTGTTGCGCCATTTTCAGAACACTGCGCACTCGATCCACAGACATGTTGCACTGGGCAGATATCTCTTCGGGAGTGGGTTCACGCCCCAAGTCCTGCACAAGTTTTTTCTGCACGCGCATGAGCTTGTTGATGGTCTCGATCATGTGCACGGGGATGCGGATAGTGCGCGCTTGGTCGGCAATGGATCGAGTGATGGCCTGACGAATCCACCATGTGGCATATGTGGAGAACTTGTAGCCGCGACGGTACTCGAACTTTTCAACCGCCTTCATAAGTCCCATATTACCCTCCTGGATGAGATCGAGAAACGCAAGCCCGCGGTTGGTGTACTTTTTCGCGATAGAAATGACGAGCCGCAGGTTCGCCTCAATCATCTCACCTTTGGACTCCTTGGCTTGCTTCATGTGAGACCTCATCACTTGATAGTGCTCCAAAAACTCGTCAATGGGCATCCATAGCTGCATTTCCAGTTCGTTAAGCTTGTCGGCGTACTCCGGCTTATCCGGCTCAACCTGAATCTGTCGGCGAAGCTTAAGAATACGCTGGCGCATTTCCTTGAGGTACTCCACAAAGTCCTCATATATCTTCGACTTAAAAGAAAACTTTTTGTAAAGCTCGTGAAGCTTGGCGATGTGAGCCTTAAATTCTAGTTGAGCAGTATCCACTCCGCGACGGCGACGGCGAGCCTTGCGCAAGCGTCCATACGAGAGATTGGCAGCCTCATAAAGCTCCTGCAGCTTGTTGAGCGCCGCCTGCAGGGTGCGGAAATACTGTTCACGATGGTCGATGTTTTTATCGACCACCACACGGTCGAAGCGCTCCTTATTCTGGAGAAGTTTTACGGCAAGCTCGCGATAATAGGAAGCTACAATGCCAAGCTGATGCAAACTCTTTTGTAGTGCGGATTCTGCCTGGTCGATACGGCGCGAGAGTTGAACCTCTTCATCACGCTTCAGAAGCTCCTTTTGCCCCATCTGCTTGAGATACATACGCACCGGATCATCTAAATCCGCCATTTTCTCATTCTCGTCCTGCTCCTGGGGGGTATCTTCCTGTGCCGGAGGAGCCACATCGCCCATCTCCGAGGAATCAATAATTTTGAAGTTCATGCTGCGTAGGCAGTCCATGATTTTCTCATGATCCTCGGGATCGATGACCGAAGCAGGCAGCACGTCGTTGATATCATCGTACGTCAGGAACCCCTGGTCATTAGCTTGCAACACTAATTGCCGCAATCGTCCCTGCACTACAGGGTTTTCGATGAGGTGGCCATGCTCACCGTCAGCGAAGGCTTTCAACTCCTCCGCTGTAAGCACCCCTACCCCTGCCGGTTCCTCCAACACTTCAATGCCGCACGAATGCAGGCGCTCAAATAAGCGTTCTGTGTCCTGCTCTTCGAATCCTTCCGATGGAAGTGAGGAAATGATGTCATCATCCGTCACATATCCGCCGTTTTTCTTGGCAAGTGATACCAAATTCTTGAAAGCGTTCTTCAGTGTCAGATCATCAGGGAAATATTCCTGCAAAAGCGCTGCCGTCACTTTTACATTTACGCTCTTTCGAGTTCCACGATTAACACCACCATGTTTCCCCTGCGTCTCATTCTTCACCGCTGGCGGTTGTCTCCGAGTACTTGCCAGTTTCTGCTTTTCGTTCGCTTGTTTTACTTTTTCAGCGGGCGTCTTTTTTGAGGATCCTGCAGAAGATGCTGGTTCCCGCCCCTTTACTTTTCCGACGGGCGCTCCAACAGCCTTCGCTTTTTTAGGTTCGATCTTTTGAGAAGTCTGCCTTCTGACCTCTGATTTTTTGGTTGTTGGCTTGCTGCTTGCTTGTCTCTTCTCATCCGGCTTCCGAGATTTTGCTTTCAGCGCAGCTGGCTTTTGGGGAACAGATTTTTTCTTCGAGACCTCTTTTTTGGGTGCTATGTGCTTCTTCTTCGCGAGCGACTCCTTCGCGATTTCCGACTTTTTCCCCACGTTTTTTTTCACCACCGGCTTGGCAACGGCTTTTTTAACAAGTTGTACCTTTTTCGCGGTTGCCTTAAGCTGATTGGTTTTCTTCGTCTTAGAGTTTTTTACTGCGGATTTTGGCGATACCTTTGCAGGTTGCACCTTTTTTGCCACAGACATTTTTGAGGCCGCAACTGACAACTTTTTGACGGGTGCCTTCTGTGGCCCCTTTGTTCTGAGCGCTGCTGTCTTTGCCTTCAGGGGAGCCTTCTTTGAAGCTTTCTGCACTGTTGATGCCGATCTAGTGATGGTTTTTTTTGCGGACGATTTCTTGGGGGAAGCTGGCCTTTTGGCTGCTATCTTCCTCGTCGCAGACTTTGCGTTCACCTGCTTTTTCACGCCCGCCTTGGCTGCAGGCACCCTAGTCGCCTTTGCTTTCGGCTGTTTTTTGCTATTTTTCCCGGAGGATGTTTGGGGAGAAGTTTGTGGCTTTTTTGACATGATGCTGGAATCGTGTGCACAATCCACCCCCTACCTGCTCTGTCAAGGGGGGTGACCTGCGTGCGGGTATGTTACCTTTTTAGACGTCCCTGTCAACTACATTTCTACTTGTATGACGCAAAAAATTGCGCTCTGTGTCTCCTCCCCACCTATGTCCCAATACAATTTCTCCATATCCATTCAACCCATCTTCCATGCGTTAATGCTCCGAAAAAAATCCGCGCAACGCGCGCTCACTTCCCAAATCGTACAAAACTGCCGACGGCGTAAGACAGTTTGGACAAAAGCGCAGCTTTTGCCCGAAGGGGCGAAAGCGACCGACGGCTGTAAGGTCGATTAGCCAAAAGCACAGCTTTTGCCCCGAAGGGGTAAGGAGTCGTGAGGCGACTCCGAAGCAAGCGCCGATGGGGCGGCGCTGAGTCAACGTACATCGACATCGTAAATGGGCAAACGCATTTTCTAATGCGTTTGCCGTGGTGCCTTGGTCTTCTGTGTTGACATAAGAAAGGCGAACAGTTATCATGCGGGAATGGAGATATATGCACACAGCGATCCTTGGGAATTTCTTTATGGACCCGAAGGCCACTCAGAACGCACTCGGCGAGCGATTGAGTCGTTTTTCCCGTTCTTTTCAGCGGAGATTTGGCCGTTTGAGGAGGCGACTCGATGCATGTGCCTACTTGCCTTGGCGCACGACATGGGAAAAGCAAGCCGAACGTGGCAACAGTACCTGCGCAATTCAGCGGAGGGGCGTTCGGCCGACAAAACAGACCACAAGACGGCAGCGGCGAAATGGGCTCTGGAGAATATTGAAGGCCCGATGGGCGCCCTGTTGGCGTACGCGTTTGCAGGACATCACAGCGGCTTACCGAACGGGGTGGAATTGTTTGCAAAATTGCGGGATTTCGAGCTTACCCCGGAAGTGATGGACAGCTTGCCGGAGGAACTGCGCGGGAATCTTCAACTCTCTTTGCCTAAGCTGGGGCACGGGCAGACCATGGCTCCAGGAGCTCCCCGCGCTGTCCAGAATGCGATGGCAGGAGAATGCGCAATGCTTCTCTCGATGGTGGTGCGAATGCTCCATTCAAGCCTCATTGATGCAGATTGGACAGCAACGGCTCAGAATAGTGATGAATGTTCGAAAGAACTGCCTCAACATTCGCCTCTCACCACGCTGAGTGACAAACTGGAGGCGCATCTGCAACAAATTGAGCGAAACGGAAAAAATACGCACATCAATGCCTTGCGTCAGAAAATTCATGAGACATGCTACGCCGCTGCCGAACAGGAGCCGGGAGGTACACCCATCTACCGTTTGAATGTTCCCACAGGCGGTGGCAAGACGCTCTCATCCCTCAGCTTTGCTTTGCGACATGCCGTTTTGTGCAACAAGCAACGTGTGATCTATGTGATTCCCTTCACAAGCATCATCGAACAAACGGCGGGGCAATTTCGTGAGGTTCTTGGTGCAGAAAATGTGTTGGAGCATCACAGCAATGTGAGTGAGGAGAACGACAACGAGGAGAACCGTCGTGCCTCAGAGAACTGGGATGCGCCAATCATCGTAACTACAAGTGTGCAATTCTTCGAGTCGCTTTTTTCGAACCAAAACCGTCGTTGCCGCAAGCTGCACAATATCGCGCAATCCGTGATTATTTTTGACGAGGCGCAGACGCTACCCACGCACCTGTTAGCACCCTGTATAGCTGCTATGAAGGCTTTGCAATATGAGTTCGGCTGCACGCTGGTGCTGTGCACCGCCACTCAACCGGCGTTTACCCGTGATGCGGAGTTATTCCCCATCGGCTGGGACGCTTCGGAATCGTGCAGTCTTATCGGCGAGGAACTTGAAACGTGTCTTCAGCAAGAGATGAAGCGTGTGGAGGTGGAAAATATCGGACGCAAAAACAAGGAGGAGCTGGTAGATCACTTTCTCGCTTCAGGTAATGAATCTGCGCTTTTCATCGTGAACCTCACGCGGCAAGCGCAGGAACTCTTTGCTACTTTGCGTGATCGCAGTGTGGAAAATATGTATCACCTCTCTGCCCGTATGTGTCCGGCACACCGCGCAGAGGTGTTGCACGAGGTATGCGATCGGCTGGAAAACCATATGCCAACGGTGCTGGTTGCTACACGTGTGGTGGAGGCGGGGGTGGACATCTCTTTCCCTGTAGTTTACCGCGACAAATGCGGTTTGGATTCCCTAGCCCAGTCCGCCGGCCGCTGCAATCGCCACGGTGAGCTCCCCATGGGCAAGGTGTTTTACTTCGACGACCCGGATAGTTCTCTTTCCGCAAATATGGCGGATTTGCGCGAGGGCAACTATGCGTTGGATGATGTCCTTCACGACCATGCAATGGATCAGGTATTTGAGAACGGCGTGATTGAGGAGTATTTCCGCCGTTTTTATGATCGTATGCGTCAACTATGCAAGTCAGAAAATTGGGATGAGAAGGGGATCATGCCCTTGATTGGGCAATTCGCTGATCTCGTGCGTGCATGGGACTTCCCAGGCATCGCTGAGAAGTTTCGTATCATTCCCGAAGGTCAGCATAGCCTCATTATTCCGTACGGAGATGCCGGGGAGAAACTGCGCTCACGGCTTCTTGAATTGAAACGGTTGAAGCTTATGCCTACGAGGGAGGATTACCGCGAAATCCAACGGTTTTCCGTGTCAGTGTACGCCCAGGAATGGCAGAACATTCCCAGGGAGCCGGTGCATGAGGCAGCAGGTCTCTTTATGTTGGCGGATGCCGCATGGTATGACAAAGAACGTGGATTGCTCCGTGAACCACCTGATTGCAATTATGTTTTCTAAAATAGACAATCTAAAAAGACGTGCATCCACGAGCGAAGCGTGGTATAAAAATCGGTGTCGCGGGGTGTTTTCGTATTTGAAAAACTTCGTGTGGGTTGAAACTTGCTTATGAGTATTTCTAGGGTGGGGGGGGGGGTATTGTTTTCATAATTTTTCTTGCTAATGAGAGTTTCAGGGTGTATACTTGCCCTAGTGAGCAAACAGAGGTAAACGATATAGCTTATGTCATACGGGGTAGCACTACATGTCTGGGGCGAGTACGCCTGTTACACTCGTCCGGAACTTAAAGCAGAGCGCGTCAGCTACGAGGTGATGACACCTTCATCTGCTCGTGGTATTTTGTCTGCCATCTACTGGAAACCGGAATTTAACTGGGTTATTGATCGCATTCGAGTACTCAAGCCGATTCGCATGACGCAGGTGCGGCGCAATGAGGTCAGCGACAAGGCTGTGGTGCCACAGGCAGCTGTCCTTCAGGGACTGAAGACCGGCGTAACACCTTTCTTTATCGAGGATAAGCGGCAACAGCGAGCGGCTACAGTGCTCAAGGATGTCGGCTATGTGATCGAGGCGCACGTGGAAATTGTGCAGGAGCAGGGAGACGTCAACGATGTGGCAAAACATTTGGAGATATTTAAGCGGCGTGTGCAGAAGGGTCAGTGCTTTTATCAGCCCTGCCTGGGGGTGCGCGAATTCCCTGCCATGTTTGAGCTGGTGGAGGATCCCGCTTCGCTGCCTTGCGAGCTTCCTGACTCACAGAAGAATCGCTCCTTTGGTCTGATCTTCCATGATATGGTGTACCGGGACGATAAGAAGGGGAAAATCGTATGTGCCCACACCGGCAAAGCTCAGACTGCCGAGCCACACTTCTTCATGGCTGAATTGAAAAACGGAGTGATGCAGGTGCCACCTTTGAGTAAAACTTTTTCGTAAATATGATTATCAAGGAATTATATGAGCTGTACGAAAGGCTTGAGAAGGAGGGCGTAGATCTTCCTCAGCGCGGCTGGAGTAGGCAGAAAGTAAGCTTTCGCATTGTGTTGGAGAGCGATGGGACTCTGGTGCGTATCGAGGATGCACGGCATGTGGTTCAGGTGCCAAAAGGAAAGAAAACCTCCCAACAGACTGTGATGAGTGAGATGATGGTACCGGGGAACACGAAGCCTTCCGGTCCAGGGACAAATCCTTGTTTCCTCTGGGATAATTTGGCGTACCTACTGGGCTGCACAGATGTAAAACCTCGGGCGGTGGAATACTTTACAGGACTAAAGGAAAAGCATTTGGTCTATGAAAAAGAGCTCCACTCAGTAGCCTACAGCGCCGTTTGCCGCTTCCTTGAAATGTGGGATCCGGAGCGTTGTAAGGATGTTTTCTCTGAAAATGGACTGGATATTAAAGATTTCGCAGCAGGCAATGGTGTGTTCCGCCTCCGTGGAAGCGGTAAAGATGTCCATGAGGAGTCAGAGATACGAGAGTGGTGGAATACCGAGGGCGCTCAAAAATGGCAAGGAAAATCTCAAGACAGCGCGGAGGGTTTTTGTTTGATTACGGGGAAGGTTGCGCCCATAGCAAGGTTACATGAACCGGCAATTAAAGGGGTGAGCAATGCCCAAATTACCGGAGCAAAAATTGTTTCCTATAACTGCTCCTCATTTACCTCGTATGGGAAAGAGGACGGAGAAAATGCTCCGGTTTCAGAAAAAGCTGCCCATGAATATGCCTGCGCCCTCAATTATCTACTTAACCAGGATTTGCAGAGAACGCATATAGGTGATGCAACTGTGGTTTTCTGGACGGATGCCCCGAAGGAAAAGGCTGAAAAGTATAATTACTTTGCGGCAGCAGGGATGGATCCCTCGCGCTTTGCTAATCGCGCGCAGGATTCTGCGCTTGTTCAGTCAGTTCGTGAGTGGCTCAAAAAAGTTGCAGGCGGAAAGATGCCCGGTACAGATGAGGAAATCAATGAGTGGCAAAACACGCGTTTTTTCATCCTTGGACTGTCACCAAATTCATCCCGTCTCTCCATCCGGTTTTTTTACGAATCCACCTTGGCAGAGTGGATGGAACACCTGACTTCCCATTTTGCCGCCTTGCAACTGGTGAGACGCCCGAAATTCAATGATCCGGAAGTTATCACTCCCTATATGATTCTGTGCGAAACCGCGCGCGAGGCGAAAGAAATTGCTCCGCTTGCCGCAGGTGCTTTAATGCGTTCCATCCTCACGGGTCTGCCGTACCCGGATAGTATTGCTACAAGCATCATGCGACGGATGCGTACAGATGGTTATGTCAATTATGTACGTTGCGCTTTTCTTAAAGCTTGGCTCACCCGCAAGAAAACTCCATACAATCTACAACCTATGCTAGACGAAAACAACACCCAACCTGGGTACCTCCTCGGACGCCTCTTTGCTGTTTTGGTAAAGACGCAAAAGGATGTAGCCCCTGATCTCAATCGTACCATCCAGGATGCGTACTACGGGAGTGCTTCCGCATCACCCGGCAGTGTCTTTCCACGCCTTCTGCGCTTGCACAAGCACCATTTGAGCAATCTCGAAGTTCCTATCCGTGTGTGGTACGATAAACTTGAGCAAAGCATATGCGACAAGATCAATGCTTTCCCTGCTCATTTAAATACGGAGCAACAAGGACTCTTCGCCCTTGGCTGTTACCACCAAACTCAAGCCCTTTATTCTAAAACAACCTCAAACCCTACCGATACCGACAATGAACAAAATTGATTTCATCCTGCTATTTGATGCAACTGATGCCAACCCCAATGGTGATCCTGATGGCGGTAATATGCCGCGCATTGATCCGGAGACGGGTCACGGTATTGTCACGGATGTATGTCTGAAGCGTAAGATTCGTAATTATGTGCAGCTTGTGAAGCAAGAACAAGTAGGCTACGATATTTATGTGAAGGAAAAGGCCGTGCTCATTGACCAGAATAATAAAGCTTATAAAGCTATCCAAGCTCAGGGTAAAAAACCTACGGAAGAAGATGCCCGGGCGTGGATGTGTCAAAACTTTTACGATGTCCGTACATTTGGCGCTGTGATGGGACTGAAGGTGAATTGCGGTCAGGTTCGTGGACCGGTGCAATTGTCCTTCTCCCGTTCTATTGACCCAATCACTCAGCTGGAGCATACTATCACGCGCTGTGCAGATGTCAACGCCCCCGGACACACCATGGGTCGCAAGTACACGATACCGTACGGTTTGTACATGGCAAAGGGAACAATTAATCCATGCTTGGCGAAGCAGACTGGTTTTACGGATGAAGATCTTGCCCTGCTCAAGGACGCCTTGGTGCACATGTTCGACTTCGATGCTTCGGCGGCGCGTCCGGCTGGCTCTATGGTGATGCGTAAGGTCATCCTCTTCCAGCACGGCAACGAATTAGGCTCCGCTCCGGCGCACAAGCTGTACGAGCTTCTGAAAGTCGCCAAAAAGCCGGGAGTGGAAGTGCCGCGCAGCTACGCAGATTATGATGTGCAGCTTGCAAAGGAGCAACTTCCGTCCGAGGTAACAGTCGAAGAGCTCTAAAACGCTGGATGCCCGACACGGAGATACCCATCTCAGCGTTGCAGCACTACGTGTACTGTCCGCGGCAGTGCGCGCTCATCCATATCGACCGTGCGTGGGCGGAAAACGCTCTCACCACATTCGGCAGCTTGGAGCATGCGCGCGTGGATTCCGGAGAGAGCACGTTGCGGGACGGTGTGCGTACGGTCCGTTCGCTGCACTTGGTCAACAAACGGCTGGGTATATGGGGCGTGGCAGATGCCGTGGAATACACGATGGAGGAGCCTCGGCGCATTACCCCCATAGAATACAAGCACGGTCGCCCGAAGTTGCACCCGGCGGACGAGGTGCAACTTTGCGCGCAAGCGCTGTGTCTGGAAGAGATGCACAGCGTGCACGTGGAAGAGGCATTTCTCTACTACCGGGGCACACGAAAGAGGCACAGGGTCCAGCTCACTCCTGAGCTTCGTGCCACAACGGAGCAGGTGATCACTGAGACGCGCAATCTCTTTGAAAGCGGTGAGTTGCCTCCGGCAGAACGCCACGATGGCTGTGATGCCTGTTCGTTGGTGGATGTTTGCTTGCCCGCCACGCGTCGGCGGAGTGTGGCAGCGTACAACGAAGCCGGATTCACAGCCTTGCTCAATAGTCCATGAAAAAACACCTGAACACACTCTACATTACAACCGAGGATACGTGGCTTGCGCTGGATGGCGAAACTGTATCCGTGCGGATGCCGGGCCGCAGTGCCGTGCGTATTCCTCTTGTCAATTTGGAGGCTATTCAAACGTTCGGGTGGAACATCATGGCGACGCCTCAGCTCATGGCGCACTGCGCTGAGTGCGGTGTGCATCTGTCTTTCTGTTCGCCACACGGGCGTTTCCTCTGTCGCGTTTCCGGCTACTCACCGGGCAATGTTTTGCTGCGTCGAGCCCAATATCGCTTGGCGGACGATCCATACGCTTCGGTGCTCATAGCCCGGGAAATGATAGCCGCCAAGATACTCAACGCGCGTACTGTGTTGCAGCGCGTGTGCAGGGACTACAGCGAACGTGCCGCAGTCTTACAAAGCAGCTGCCGCGATTTAGCAGGTTATGTAAACCAAGCTCGCAAGGCCAACAAAGCGGAACAATTACTCGGTATTGAAGGCGCTGCAGCCGAGTGCTATTTTTCTGCTTTCCCTCATTTTTTGCTCACGGACACATGGAGTTTCACTGTCCGTAACCGCCGCCCACCTCGCGATCCTGTGAACTCGCTCCTCTCCTTTGTGTACACTCTACTGGCGGCGGACTGTAAATCTGCATTGGAGGCCGTTGGTCTGGATCACGCTGTTGGCCTTTACCATAAAGATCGTCCGGGACGTCCGGGTCTCGCGCTTGATCTGATGGAAGAATTCCGTGCACCGATTGCCGATCGCGTGGCACTCACTCTGCTAAACCGCAGACAACTTGCTCCGCGTGACTTCATCTGCGAAGAAGGGGGTTTTGTGCGACTCACGGATGATGCACGCAAACTTGTGCTCACGACTTGGCAGGAACGTAAAAAAGATGAGGTGTTGCACCCCTACTTGCAGGAAAAAGTGACCATCGGAATGCTCCCGCACCTCCAGGCGCGCCTTCTTGCCCAGCATATCCGTGGCGCTCTGGATGCCTACCCTCCTATGCTTTGGAAATAAATTATGCTTTACCTTATCAGCTACGATGTTTCTACGGAAACCCAAGCCGGTCGCCGTCGCTTGAGGCGCGTGGCTAAGGTGTGCGAGGATTATGGTGTGCGCGTTCAAAATTCCGTTTTTGAATGCGTCCTTGATTACGCCGTCTTCGTTCGTGTCAAAAATGAACTTTCCGGCATCATTGATCCCGAGCAGGATAGTTTACGTTTTTACCCTTTGGGAAAAAAGGGACGTGAAAAAGTCGTGCATCTGGGCGTTGAGCGCGGTATAGATGTTGAGTCTCCCCTCATCCTGTAAAAACTCCGCACAGCCGCCTCTGCCCTCGCCCCCCCTCCGCGCAAAGCGCGCGAATTTTGCAATCGTACATCGTACTTCGTACATAGGCAGACCCCGTCTGCTATCGCCCGCGCATGGTTCCATCACATTCTTTCGCCCCTGCCCCGTATCCCCGCGCCCCGCGCGCGAACTTCGCAATCGTACACTATTGATTCGAGGTGGTATAATCTGAAGCGCTGAGAGGGAAATCCTCAACGGAACTCCTCGACATAA
>CANPYO010000064.1 GCA_947588645.1 uncultured Akkermansia sp.
TACGATATGAATCGAACGATTGCTGGGGCATTTGAAACGTTTGAGAGATTGACTCACGGAAAGCATAAATAACAGTATACATAAAGAGTCTAATATGAAGAGCGAAATCGAGGAGAAAGCATGCGGAAATTATCGGGTTGTTCAGGTTCAAAATGCAGACGGGGAAAGGGATACAACAGCACAAATTATTGTGCAGAATGAAATCAACTATGAGCCGAAAGTATCGGTGATCATACCCGTCTATAATGTGGAAAAGTACTTATCAAAATGTCTTGATACTATTCTTAATCAAACACTCAATGAAATAGAAGTTATTTGTGTAGATGATGGTTCCACAGATAATTCGTTGCGAATCTTAAAAGAGTACGCCCAACGTGATAGGCGTGTTACAGTTGTCAGTCGTGAAAATAAGGGCGTTGGATATTCACGCAATGAGGGGATGAAATTGGCCACGGGCGAATTTGTTGCCTTCATGGATCCTGATGACTACTATCCGGACGCTTCCGTACTGGAGGTTATGTACAGCAAAGCCGTCGAGCACAATGTTAAAATTTGTGGTGGTTCATTGATTGTATATGATGAAAATAGAAAAGTTGAAATCAGGAAGCAAGAGAAAAATGAATGCTTTACGGAAGATGAAGTCCGATCATATTCGGATTTTCAGTATGATTTTGGATTTCAACGATACATTTATAATAGAAAACTACTGGAGCAAAATAAAATAATTTTCCCTCATTATGCGAGGTTTCAGGATCCTCCTTTCATGATCAAGGCGTTTGTGAGTGCAGGGACATTTTATGCCTTGAAACTCTACACATATGCCTATCGATGGGCGCACAAAACCCTTAACTGGACGGAAGAAAAAGTATGCCATTTATTGAAGGGATTGAGGGATGATCTGTTAATGGCAAGAGACTCTTATTTAGAGGATCTGTTTTCTTTGACTCTAAGCAGAATACAGACAAAATACAAACAGGAATTGAACTTGTATAACACAGGAGAAATTCGAAGTCTTAAGCAAGAAATAATGTCTATTTGTCTGCAGTTCGCAAGAAACAAATATGCTGATGGCTCTGAAAAGCCGAAAGTTTCAGTTATCCTTCCCATCTATAATGCAGAACAATATCTAAAAGAATGTCTGAATAGTATTATAAATCAGACATTTAAAGAGATAGAAATTATTTGTGTGAACGATGGTTCAACAGATAATTCACTGGATATTATTAGAGAATATGCACAAAAGGATGACAGAATTAAATATATCAATAAACCCAATGCTGGTTATGGACAGACCATGAATAGTGGTCTGGATCTTGCCACGGGGGAATACATTGGCATTGTTGAACCGGATGATTACATCGAAACAACAATGTATGAAATACTTTACAAACGCGCCAAGGAGACAAATGTTGATTTTGTGAAGGGAGACGTGTATTTCTGGTACTCTAAAGCAAACAAACGGACATATAGTAACATTATAACGAATAAAAATTTGTACAATGTCGTGCAGTATGACCTGTCTAATACAGGATTGATGGTTGGGGCTATAGCAAATTGCGCAGGAATCTATAGAGTGGATTTTCTTAAACAACACCACATTAGATATCATGAATCCCCCGGGGCGTCTTTTCAGGATCAGGGATTTTACTATCAAGTCATGTTTCATGCGCATTCGGGATTATTTCTGAACATCCCTCTTTATCATTATCGACAGGATAATCAAGATTCTTCTGTAAATGACATGAGTAAAGTATTCTGCATCATTGACGAATATAGATTCGTACATGAATGCCTTGCAAAGATTCCTTACAAAGAAAGATTTTATCCTCTCTTCTATAGAAAAATGATAAATTCTTACTTATGGAATTTATCGAGGTTACCAGCTGATATGGCTTCGGATTTTAGGGAAAAAATCTGTAAGGACTTCAGTATTGCCATCAAAAATAAGGAATTAACGCATGAAGTTGTGGGGAATGAATCATGGAAAAAGATTCTCCCCTTCCTTGATATTGAAAACAGCCACATCATTCCTATTCTCTTATCATCAGATAATCAATATGCTCGCTATTTATATGTAGCGATGTTTTCAGCCCTGGCAAACGCTGAAATTAACACGCGTTACGAATTTTACATATTAGTTTCGGGCTCTTTCTCTAGGAGATACATTGAAAAAATTACTGAATTGGAAAGAACATTTAACTGCTCCATCCATTTCGTTGATATGAAAGATGCATTTTCGGATCTGAAACAACAAATCGCCCATGTCACTAACCCGACATATTACAGGTTGTTGGCGGCAGATATTTTACCTAAGGAATACAGTAAATGTATTTATCTGGATGTTGATGTATGCGTATGCACGGATTTGTCAGATTTAATGGACACCGATATAAAAGGGTATTATTTGGCAGGGGTCATTGCGCCAGGGTATCACTTCAATGAAGAATATCATTGCAAACGTTTGGGGTTAGAGTCGATTCGAGAATACATTAATGCCGGAGTCTTGCTAATGAACTTGGAAGAAATACGCAGAGATAATGTGACGCAGAAATTTGTTGAATTGTCCAAGAAAAATTATGAGTCACAGGATCAAGATGTCATCAATTTTGCTTGTTATGGCAAAATTAAATTGTTGCCTTTGAAATATAATGTAATGTCGGAAAGAATACGGGTATACGGTTCTGTGCTTAATGTGTTATTCAGCGAGGAGGAAATTAAAGAAGCAAAAAATAATCCGGGCATTATTCATTACTTAGATAAAGTTAAGCCATGGGATGCCTGTGAGATATTTATGGCTGGTTTTTGGTGGGAATACGCGGTAGAGACAGGTTTGTTCCGTGATTATGGAAAATATCTGAAACAATGGTATGCATCCGTAATGAGGAAACCGCTCAACCTTGACGTTCCTAGAAGCTTTAACGAAAAAATACAGTGGTTGAAGATATATGATTCAACTCCTATAAAAACGAGGCTTGCTGACAAGTATCTGGTGCGTGAATGGGTAAAAGAAAAGATCGGTGAGAAATATCTCATACCCTTGTTGGGTGTTTATGATCGATTTGAAGACATTGATTTTAATCAGTTGCCAGGCCAATTCGTGATCAAATGTAATCACGGGTGTGGTTATAATATCATTGTCAAAGATAAATCTCAATTTGATCGTGCTAATGCGAAATTGGAAGTGAAAGGATGGATGCGTGAGAATTTTGCATTCAAAAATGGCTTTGAGCTCCATTATCGGGATATTAAGCCCAAGATATTGATTGAGCGATATATTACAAATGATGGACAAAATTTATATGACTACAAATTTTGGTGCCTTAACGGAGAGGTTAAATACATACAGTTTAGAGATGATTCTTCCTCCAATTTGGGAATGGTCTTTTATGATCTCAATTGGGAGAGGCAACCATTTTATTATGACCATCCTCTCTACGATCAGGAGTTAGCAAAGCCGGACAATCTCGATGAGATGATTCGAATTGCTAAAACGTGTTGTGAGGGTTTTCCCTTCGTATGTGTTGATTTATATCGTTTCAATGATGGAAAAATTAAATTTAGCAAAATGGAATTTACCCGCTCAAGTGGGATTGGACGGTGGAATGCTGAAAAATATAACTTTATACTGGGGAAATTAATCAAACTTCCTCCATTAGCCTACAACATGGACACGGGCGAATACTACAAACCCAAAAGGGAACAAAAGCCCTATCTGTGCTTTTTGTTGAACTGGTATAAAATAAGAAGAGGAAAATTATTGTGTTTTAACCTCATAAAAAAACAGCTAAGTCAAACTCGAATTGACATCAAAAATATTGGTACGAAGGCCAACGCTATCTTGATCGAAGCAGAAGGAAGCAGAATCGCGACCCCGGGGTGGTTCAAAAACGAACAGGGCACAGGGCAGGTTCTCACAAACTGTGCTGGTAAGGGTAAAGTAAGAATTTCGACTATTAATGCAGGTAAGCTTACGATAATTTTTCGAGGTCCTGACGTGCGTTTTGAGAGCAAACCATTCCCCCTATGGAATGACTATAAATCCATCAAGATTGATGGAAAGGAGGTGCTCTCATCGCCTATTGCGGTATGGCACAACAAACCGTGGCACTACGAAATGCCTGTAAAGGACGGGCAGGAAGTGTGGCTTGAATATGAACGACAGCCGCATCCTTACTCTCGTGAAGAATTGAAGGAAACCATCTTGAAACTCAACCCGACATCGGAAGTGATCCCAGAGATTATCGATGCGTTAACAGACAAAATTATAAAAACAATCAGCTATGCAAAATAATCCATTAGAAGAAAAAGGAACAGATTTCCTCGAAAAAAAACAAGTAACTTTGTTGAAATTAGCTCGGAAGCACGAACAACGGCTTGCCGCCCTAGAGGGGAGGCTAGAGCAGTGCTACAACGAGCTAAAGGAGCTCAATTACGCTCATTTGCTGCATGACGGCATGAGGGAGAGTTCCTGGGTAAAGAACCAAACTTTCGACTTGCACAACTGGGCGGCCAATTACAGCTTTATCTACCTGTTGTTCCGCATCTTGGATAAGATGGGGCCGCGAAACATCTTGGAGTTCGGTTTGGGACAGACAACAAAGCTGACGACGCAGTATATTGCACACAAAAATCCCGAGGCTTACCTCAACGTATGCGAGCACAACGTCGATTGGATCAAGATTTATCAGCCGGAGTTGCCAAAGCATGAGCATATCCGCATCAACCACCTCGATTTAGAGTATTTCGAGTACCGACGCAAGAGGAATGACAAATACGCAGGATTGTTGGAATTGGTGGGAGATCAAAAATTTGATCTGATTATTGTGGATGGACCGGTGGGGGGAGGGAAGAATCTGCCGCGATCCAATGTGGTGGATCTGATCGGGCATGGGAATTTGTCCGAAGACTTCGTGATTATTTTTGACGATGCCGAGCGCGCAGGGGAGAAAAACACAATCAAGAAAGCACAAGCAGCATTGAGGGAAAAATCGATCGCATTTCAAACCTTTGAACGTTTCGGCATTAAAAGGCAAGCTTACATCGTGAGCGTCAGTCGTTCTTTTGCTGCCTACCTGTGAAATATGATAGAGCGGAGTTCATACAAAATAGAAAGAAAAAACACGGTAATGAGACAAACGTCCGTACGGCGTGAATTTAAATCATTAACATCCCACAAGCAATTATGAATACCGAAAGACAAGAAAATGAAAATGTTGTCATACTGAACTGTGAAGATCTAACCTCCAGCATAGTCACCCAGGATACCGTATTTGGAGTCATACACAAACAGCTGCTTGACAAATTGACGGAGCAGATCCGCGAAAGTGTATTGAAAGAAAAACAGAAGAGAGAGAAGAAGGAGTCGGATTCATTTATTGAGGAATTTAGGAGAGACGACAATTTCCCGCTTAACTATTTTATCACAGGAAAACGTGGAAGCGGGAAAACGACTTTCCTGCGACAAGTGGTGAAAAAATTTGAGAATGATGGTTACAATGGCACTGATATCAAATTTCTGCACTGGTACGATCCTTCTGAATCGTTCGGTGTCCCTGCAGATTTTTTCATTGAGGTAACGGCGGCAATCAAAACAAAAGTGGAAGAGTTTTCCGCGGATACCAAACGGTATTCCTCTAAATATGATGATGTGTTGATGTTCCAGCATGTAATGCAGAAGCTTGACAAGGCTATTGTGCGCTTTTCACAGGAACGAGAGTCATTGAGCGGGTTGAGTGAACATAGAGCTGCCATTTTACGTATCGATAATCCGGAGATGAACAAGGAAATTAAGAGGAATTTTAAAAAGTGCATGCGGCTTCTATGCGAGTTGTATCATGTTGACGCCTTCGTCCTTGTGATTGATGATATTGATATACGAACCGAGCAATGTTACAATGTGCTGGAGAACTTGAGGCTTTTTATATCCAACGAGTATTTGGTCGTTTTGATGGCAGGGGATCGCATTATCAATATTGAGCGTGTTCGAGAACGATTTTTCAAAGAGTACGATTACAAATATCACCAATGCGACGAGCAAGGAAGGGAGGAAAGGCTCAGTTATATTGTGTCTCATGCGGCTCAGTATTTTGCAAAACTTTTTTCCGTGAAGCAGCAGTTTGAACTGGGGAGTCTGTACACTTTGTCGCATAAACGCAATCCTGTAAGGATTGAATTGAAAACTGATAATGATAATCAAAATCCGTCTTTGAAAGATTGGCTAAAAGAATTGTTCCACATTGCGATTAGCATCAATGCTTCTGAAGTAAAGTCTTACGTAGATATATTTATGTCTCTCCCCCTTCGCAATATCATTCAGATTTTAGAATACTGGATAAGAGAAGGAATGTTGGATAAGCTGGATCAGCTTAACCCGGAAGATTCTGACGCTGAAAAAAAACGAGCAGGACAAAATGAATCAGAGCAAACAAAGCAGGTCAGGGAGCAAATAGAACTTCTTGTAAGAACAGCATTGAATCATTCGTTGCAAGACCAGTTGCCGGATTTTTCATATAGTTATGAAAAGCTTGATTCAGACGATGGAGAAGCCTATTACGCCTTGCTGCTGCGACTTTGTCAAGATACAGGGGACCTTGAACATGGATTCTACCTTTCTGACAAGGCGGCACGGGATTCGAGATACAGATACCTTTCTCTTGTGTTAGCAGCAAATTTTAAGAGGCACATTAAAGACCTCAAAGGTTTTTTATCATATTTTCTATATGGAGCAGCTTCTGTTGCCCTATATGGAAAAGCATTGGGGCAATTTAAAAGTTTCAAACGAAAACGCGATTCTGGACTTA
Source organism: uncultured Akkermansia sp. (assembly GCA_947588645.1). Taxonomy (GTDB): domain Bacteria; phylum Verrucomicrobiota; class Verrucomicrobiia; order Verrucomicrobiales; family Akkermansiaceae; genus Akkermansia. The sequence continues at coordinate 6,801 of CANPYO010000064.1, forward strand.
AAGATTTAAATGATTTAAGAAAAAGATTTGAAGAGTATTTGTGTATAGATAACTGGCATAGTCCGTCTCGTCGGGCTCGTCATGCCAATATGATTTGGTGCTATGACTATGACTATTGCAGGATTCATTCTGGTGTACTCCGAATTTGTGATCAGAATCAAATATGCCTGATTCAAGCTTTTATCAGTGGAGAACTACAAGGTAAACATTACAATGAAAATTCACTCGGGGAAGCAATAAGTTTGCTCGTTAGCATGAACAGATCTGGCGATCAAGATGATTCCTTATATGTTTCCATCTATAGCTATTTAGCGTACATTCACCGATGTGTGGAAATTTGCGAACAAGGGTGTGATTTTAATGGAACTGTACAACGGCTCCGAAAAAAGACACTAGATTATATTCCCATCAAATCGTGCCGTTACCCTGAATGGCAGATAAAACGGAATACGAAAAATGGATGGTTCTATTGTAGTAGTTTCGTAGAGCGACCTGGAGAAGAGAAGAAGGATGCGCTGGGCAAATATATGGAAGAAATTGCAAACTGGTATGGAAAGATGCAAAAGGCGCTCAAAAACGAGACTGTTATCGAGGAGAATATAAGCCCGCATGTACTGGGAGATATATGGTCTGATTTTTACCAAAGGGTGCGTATAATTAGCCACTTGGCGAAAACAATTGCAAGCGGGACAACATTAGTTAATGAAGATGGTTCGATATTAACTTCTTGTGATCCTGCCAAGAAAGGATGGAAAGAATTTAATGATGCTATTAAGTACTTCAAGGAAACTTTCCTTTCTCAGAAAGACATGGAGAAGGCAAAAAGCATGACGGAATTTTATAAAGCTGCAATTAATAGTTTTCCCTTGACTAGATACTTGAATTTTGAGGGAGATTTCGAAAAGAAGACAGGGAACGAGTGAATGAAGAAAGGTCAGGAGAGCATAATTTAACTCGAGGAATTTAAAAATTAGCAAAATTAAGATTCATCTTTTTTGTTTTCACCATGGCGGTAGTCTCGACCATACCAGCGTATGTGTTAGCCAATGAGCATCTGCTTATGTGGATGCTTGAGCAGCCTCTAAATGTGGAGTTTAATATGGAAGAAAGAAACCTCCTGCAGGAATTTGTGCATCTGGACTTCCATAGGTGGAACAGCACACGTCCGGATCATGTGCTTCAGCATAGATGGGAAAAATTCAAATACGACTACATAAAGCAGAAGAACTGTGAGTTGCGATACGAGTGGGAATATGTAGCACCTGAAGGGAGCAATAGAAAGCCGAGCATTGTGTTGGCGTCGTTGCAATGCTTGATGGATGAGTACCTCACTGTGCGCAATAACGAGCTGTACATTAAAATGGAGAAGTTCGGCTGGTGGCAAAATATGCTCAGCCGCTTGTCCCCACTGCCGGTTTTGGCATGGGCGTACCTGAAACTGGAAGCAAAATATACCCAACCGACCCCTCTGGTACAACGAAAGTTCAAACAACTTTATCCCTACGATGAAGGAGTCGAAAATTACATCATGCGACATGGGTTGAATGATTCGCACGTACACGCCAACCTATGCGCGTATGCCGAAGAATGTTGGTTGCACGCCTTAAATCATACGAACGAAGAATGGGAGCTTCAAAGAGAGAAGTTTAAGACAAATAAAGAGACTCCTCGTTTATATAGGCTCATTCACAGCGACTTGACTCCTGATGTGATGGAAGATCACATGGAGATAGCGAAAGCTCTCAGGTACATTTTGATCAATTATGCCCGGGATGAGAAGGTTCTTTGGAGGGGTGGTAAGACGGGAAAGGAGGAATTTTCTTGTGTGGAGCCTGAGGGGGTTTTGGCTGCGTTGGGTAGGATACCGCCACAATCGTGGAAGAATACAAAAGCCAGGGAATTATTTGAAATACCGCATGGGGATGGAGGAGATAAGGAGAATCTGCCGAATACGACGAGAGAATTGCAATGGATGATGAAAGTGCTTGAGAAGCAGAGACGCTCCCCAAATCACCTCGTCGATAGAGCGCTCCTGCTTTACATCCTCCTTACGAACGAATTTTACATGCTGTGCGTTCAGCGGGATAATTTTGTGGGGTTCAGTCAGTTCCAACGATATTCCTCTGTGCAAAAACTCCTTGTTACTCAACCATGCTATTTTAGAGGAATTTTTGAGCGTATGCATGGTTCCGAAAGAGAGAGTGTCACCAACTACGTGGAGTTGAGAATATCGCCGGCATCCAATATAAATAAGCTCCAGCGCAAAATTCTTACAATCCTATGGGGGTATTTGGAATATGTTCGTCACTATAAAGACGAGAATCATGTGGTGGAGAAGGATCAGTTACTTCGGTGCACGAGGGCGCTTCGACATGACCATCATGGAAAAGAACCGGATGCAAGGTTGACGGCTGAGCTGGACGTAGTACTGAAAGAAATTGATGATGAGTTATTGCATGCTCGCAACCGACTCGTACGACCTTCGATTGTTGTACACCTCATTAAACGTTCTTGGAAACCGGATGAACATAACAAGCTTGAAGTAGGTCAGATCCGTTTTGATCGTCAGAGAGAAGAATACGAAAAGGTGCTGGAAAATATGCGTATGCTTTTGGAAGCGCACCCTATGCTTTCAAAATGGATTCGCGGCGTGGATGCCGCCGCTTATGAACTGGACACGCCGCCCGACGTGTTTGCTTCGGCTTATAGGAAGGCACGCTATGAATTGAATCTTCCACACGCTACCTATCATGCCGGAGAAGATTTCTGTCATCTTGTCAGCGGCATTCGTGCCGTATGCGAAGCCGTTGATTTTCTCGAACTACGCGGAGGAGATCGCATCGGGCACGCCACGGCTTTGGGAGTTAATCCCACGCTGTGGCTCAGCAGCATGCCTATGCAAATTTCTCCCACGCGTGAAGAGTGGCTACTGGATGTGCTTTTCGCATGGAACATCCTGCAGCAACGGGAGGGCATGGAGCATGTGGTGAATCGTCTTAGTAACGATATTCGAGAGCTTGGTTATCAAATTTTCCGAGAGCCAATCCCTTCTCCTCATTTCTTGAAACGAATCTTTGATCTTCGTGGTTTGGATCCTCTGGAGCTTTGGCGTATTTATGAAAAGGGGAAGCATGGGGTCTGTGATTCCTTACCGGCGGAAAAGAAGAACCTTAACGAGACACGACTCAATGAGAAGATTATTCAAAAGATGTTATCCTCTGTGAATCACATGGCTCCACAACGAAGAGAGGAAATCAAAATATATCAGGCGTTTACACGAGAGGCACCTATGGTGATCTGGTTGCTTATCAAATGGCAGCGTGACAGAGAAACTTGGGAAAGAAGCCAAGTACGTATTGAAGTTCCCACCGATTATTTCTCTGAAGATATCTTGAAACTGCTGCAGCAACTGGCGATGCGCAAGCTCGTGGAAAAATCAATCGTGATGGAGACTCTCCCCACGAGTAACTTGCGTATTGGGCAGTATAAGGAGATGGGACAGCACCATTCACTGAGGTGGCTTGAAGTCAACCCGTGCGAAGGAGATGCTCCTCCTCTTGTCGTACTAGGAACGGATGACCCAGGCGTCTTTGCCACAGATATTAAGGGGGAGTTTTATCACCTTTTCGCGTCTCTGTGTAAGAGGGGAGTTAATGCGCAGAGGGCATTGGAGATTCTCATCCGTGTGAATCAATGTGGTGAGAGGTATGCTTTCCGGAGCCTGACAGGCAATTTTGTGGAAGCTGGAACATTCGTAAACGCGGACCGCAGGGCAGCATCCCCGCTTTGATAGACAATAATGAATAATAATAAGTAAAAATGAAAAAGATGATAAAAGCGTTATTGGGAGGACTTATCTTAAGCGTGGTGCTGGTCGCCCTGTTCCCAAGTGCCTTCCTGAAAGACGATGCTTGGTGGACGTATAAGAACCGTTTTGGTCGAATAGATGTTGCCTTTGCTGGGGGTGTGAGTGATGGACAAATTGAGGTTAGAGGGGGGAAAGAGGTGCAAGTGGCCAGACCACGATGGATGTTAAATGGAAAGAATAACCAAGGAGTCATGATCTTTTTCCCTGTTTCCTATCTTAAAAAATCCTATCAAATGACACTGACCCCTCGGGGAAGGGCCAAAGAGATATCGCTTGTGATGCATTTTCGCGGTGCGCATTTATCCGGCCCCGCTCGTGATACAGTAAAGTCAGCTTGGGTGCGTTTTGAGAATATACGTCTCGATGAACAACCTATTGCTCAGGAGAAAGTCGTTTGGTGCGATAAGCCATTCATATACAGATATCAAAATGTTAAAAATGGGCAAAATTTGACGTTAAACCTTGACATCCAGAAACCTTTCTCCTTCACAGACATCAGATGGGGAAGACTGGTTGGATTATTCATTGCTTGTACGTTGTTTATTTTCTATTATTTTGGCACTTTTGAGTGGATGGGCAAAAGAATATCAGAATTCTTCTACAAATCCTTCTACAAAAGGGATATGCTTCAAGATATGTTAGGTATTTACGTAAACATCAACGTAGTCCATCGACGAGCCTTTTGGAGCATCTTTGGTGTCCTTTGCTTCGCTTTTGGGTTCCACGCTATCCAATTTATGTGGGGTAATCATGATTGGAAAGATGCGTTCGCTTTTCAGAGTGCAAGGGCTTTTGTATGGTGCGGGAGGTACGCATTGTATGGTATTAAGAGTACCGTTCTTGGCGGCACCTATTTGCCCTTTATCTACGATGTTGTCTCATTCCTCTTTCTTGCACTCAATGCGGTATTGCTTTGTATTTATTGGAAATTGGAAAGGCGAGTCGTTTACTTTGTCCTGTGCGGTCTCATCCTGACAGCGCAGCCGTTCACCTTGAGTCTCATTTACTACGTGCACATGCTCCCCGAGACTTTCATCGGTGTTACCTCTGCTCTGATTGCTCTGGTGCTGGGCGAGAAGATTGCTTTTGAGAAGAGTTCTCCGGCGAGAAAAGTAGTCTTCGCTCTCCTCTCCATTGTCTTAATTAACCTGTCTTTAGCTATGTATCCTGTTTTGCTTAATACCATTGCCGTGGCTTTTGTCGGCAGGTTGTTAGTCGAGTCGTTTGAATGGGAAAGTTCATGGAAACAATTTAAATCTCGTTTTATACTGTTTTCAATACCAACGATTTGTATCGCTTTAGGCATCGGTTTGTACAAGTTCATGATCACGTTTATCTTTCCAGCGGACAAGAATGCTTATAACACACAAACATTGCCGTTGGAACAACTGCCGGATCGATTATGGACGTTATTCAAGCAAAGTTTCCATCAACTTTATGAATATCCTTTCCCCTTCATCTCTCAGGGCGTTTTGTGGATCTTTTTAGGTTTTACGATTCTTATAGCACTGTACATTTGTTTGACAGGGAACTTCAAACAAAAAATTGTAAGGTTGCTTATACTAGGAGGAGCGCTCTTCGCGACGCAAACCGCCATGATAATTGCTAATGAGCACCTCATAGCCGGGCGAATAGAATTATCCGGGTTGGTCGTTTTTGAAACACTTGTGATGGTTGTAGTATTTACGAAACTCAAGAAGCTGCACAATCTAAGCGTCCTTGCGGCAACAGGAGTTGTGTGGGTGTCTATCGTCAATGATCTGGACTGCCTTCGTGTCTGGAAACTGGGGTTCGATGCAGAAAAGATGCTCTGGAACAGAGTACTGGCTCGTATGGAGATACAAAAAGATTTTGACGTGAATCGAAAATACAACATTATTCAGATTGGCATGCCGATTTCTTTGCGCTCTCGCTTTTATAAGGAAATGGGATCTTCAAAAGAATTCTATGGCCGCGAAGACAGTCTATTATCATTTAGCTATGATGCTACATGGGATGTGTTTCATGCCTACGAGTTTTATTATCAAGCAGAGTTTAGAGGCGAGAGACCTCGTCCTGACCGTCCCAATGATCCCAAATACAAAGCCCAACTCAAGCGTCTGTGGGAAGCGGGCATTTTGGATAAGGCTCAGGCGTGGCCGCATGAGAATGGAGTCATTGTGTGGAAGGATGTCATTCTTTTCATCACCGATGCAAAGGCACTTGAAAATTGCAAGAAGCAACTCGCTAAAGAGTTTCCCAGACAACTTCAGAACACACCATGAACAACAAAATATACAGATTCCTGTGTTACACAGCCGGTAGCGGATTCGGCGTCGGCTACTTTCCCTTTGCCTCCGGAACGGCTGGTTCGGCTGCGACTTTGCCCGTCGCCTTCGGCATCGCCTATTTCTACGGGACGTGGGGACTGCTGCTCACCGCTGTTGTCACCTTCTTCATAGGCGTCATCGCATCCAAGGAAATCCTCAAATACACCAAGCACGACCCCTCGCTCATCATTATCGATGAGGTCGTGGGACAACTAGTCACTCTCGCCTTTGTCGGTTCCTGCCTAGTTGAAAACCTGCACGCCTGGTGGGCGTACATCGCCGGCTTCTTCCTGTTCCGACTTTTCGATATCGTCAAACCCCAGCCCGCCAAATGGGCCGATCAAAAGCTGCTCAACGCCTGGGGCGTGATGCTCGATGACGTCTTTGCCGGGATCTACGCCGGACTCTGCCTCCTCCTCATCAACTTCTATCTCGTCTCATGAAAGCTTGGTTGAAACTCATCCGCATCAAGCAGTGGGTCAAGAACGCCTTTGTCCTTGCGCCCCTCTTGTTCTCCTTTCAATTTACGGACATCCCTTCCGTCCTGTCGGCACTCTACGCCTTCTTCGCATTCAGCCTTATCGCCAGCGCCCACTACATTGTCAACGATATTCAGGATCGGGAAAAGGATGCGCTGCACCCCCAAAAGAAACATCGCCCGATAGCCAGCGGAGCCATCCCGGTGAAAAAAGGCCTTGTGGCAGCCCTCCTCCTTCTATACGGGGGGGGGGTATTTATCTGGATGTTGGGTGACGTCAAAGTTGCGGGAGTCATCGGACTCTATCTGCTCATCAACATCCTCTATTCCGGCAAACTGAAAAATATCGTCCTGCTTGATGTGTTCGTCATCGCCATAGGCTTCGTGCTGCGGGTGTATGCCGGAGCCTATGCCATCCATGAACCGGTCTCGAGCTTTATCTTCATGACGACGCTGTTTCTATCGCTCTTCTTGGGATTTGCGAAGCGCAAGGGCGAGTTGCTGCGGCATGGAACGGCATCGCGAACCGTACTCAAAAAGTACGGGAAGGAAATGCTCAACGCCTATTTGTCCGTCACGATGGCGCTCACCATCATGTCCTACGCCCTCTGGACCATGGAGACCAATACGAAGGCTAATCTGGGCACGCACCGCATGATCTACAGCATCGTGTTTGTCGTGTTCGGGATGTTCTGGTACGTGTACATT
>CANPYO010000065.1 GCA_947588645.1 uncultured Akkermansia sp.
ACCGCCTCAGGGTCTTGCTTGAATGTGGTCACCTATTCCATAAAAAATGCACTTTCCACAAAAAAATGGGTTGACCCGGATTGCTTGCCGGAAACAGAGCGGGCGTAAGACATGAAGTTCAACGGAGATTCGCACTGAAGCTTTGAATGCGATCGCTTACCCAATAAAACGTTCTCTTCAAAAAGGTCAACTTCGTACGGGTGGCGGGAATCGAACCCGCGTTGCATGCTTGGGAAGCACGCGTCCTGCCATTGAACGACACCCGCGTGTATGTGCCACGCAGTGTAACTTGGCATCGCCACGATGTCAAGTAAAATTGCAAAAGAAAACGAGGAATGTCACACGTGTCCCAATAAAATCTTCTCCGGGCTCATTCAACCCATCACTCATGCGTTTCCCATGAATGAAGAAGGTAAGCCAGCAAGAAGCTCAAACCATTGATGATTGAGCAAGACGCCCGACGTCCCGTTCAGGGTGCTCGCGTCAGCGGGCAGTAAGGGCGGCTGGACAGCGCGGATGCGCTGCCCGGAGGGCTCACTGGCAGGGTGGTGCCAGTGAGTCAAAGCCCCCGAGGGTTCGGAGCGGGATTGGACAAAAGCATAGCTTTTGCCCGAAGGGCGAGTAGGCAATGGGGTGCCTACGAGTCAAGACGCCCGACGGCCCCGTTTAGGGTACTCGCGTCAGCGGGCAGTAAGGGCGGCTGGACAGCGCGGATGCGCTGCCCGGAGGGCTCACTGGCAGGGTGGTGCCAGTGAGTCAACTACATAGGTGGCGTCAGCCGCCTCCGCCGTTCCTGCTCCGCTTTCCCGCGCAACGCGCGCATTGTTTCCCAAATCGTACATGGGCGGCATTTTGCCGCCTACGGTTCCATCACATCCCCTCGCACTTGCTTCGCAAAATTCCCGCGCAACGCGCGCATTATTTCCAAATCGTAAATCGAAAACGGTTAATTTGAGGTGTTAAAATACGCGGGACTGCGATAGAATAAGCGCAGTTGCGGAAGGAGGGGTAGAGGGAAGCTAGCCCCCCTATCCCCGGTACATGGCGGCTCGAAAATCGATTAGGGGGAGAGCCCCGTTACGACGTCAGAGAGCCATGTGCCCCGCCTAAGTGACGGCTCCGCAAAAGATTCGCATGGTTGATAGGGCAGGAAGAAATTCCCAGACCCGTAACCATGTGAGACAAAATAAATCGGTACGTTCGTTATATGAAAAAAACAGCAGAGATCAAGCTCGAAATCGTAAATGGCTAGGCTTTTTCTTGGGACGGATGTGGAGGAATGTGGATCGCAAAATTGGATACTTGTTTGCAAATTAGGTTGCATACGGGGACATGAAGGGGGAACATGGAGGGTATGGGCAAGAGTATTTCAGAACGGTTGGTCGAGTGGTTGGTGGAACAGGGGGTAGAACGCGTCTATGGTATAGCCGGAGACAGTTTGAATCCGGTGCTGAAAGCTATCAGTCGGGAACCCCGACTGCGCTGGGTGCATGTACGGCACGAGGAAACGGCTGCCTTCGCAGCCTCAGCAGATGCACAAGTGAGCGGACACGTTGCAGCATGTTGCGGGAGTTGCGGTCCGGGCAATCTGCACCTCATCAACGGTCTTTACGATGCGCACCGCAGTGGCGCGCCGGTGTTTGCACTTGCCTCGCACATCGCTACCACCAACATCGGTACCGATTACTTCCAGGAAACCCACCCCACTTATTTTTTTGGAGAATGTACGCGGTTTTGCGAGCTCATCACTTGTGCTGAGCATGTTGATCAAATCATGGGAGCAGCTCTACGCAGTGCGATCGATGCCCCCGGTGTTGGGATGGTGGTGCTGCCCGGGGATGCAGCAGCGGCGGAAGCAGCGCAATCAGGATCCGTGCAGCCCTTTTCTTTGCATTGTACCCAGCTTACACCCTGTGAGCCGGAAGTAGCTCAACTGGCTCGTCTGATCAATCACTCTGCGCGAGTTGCCTTCCTTTGCGGAGCCGGTTGCCGGGGAGCGAGGGAGGAAATCATTGCGCTGGCGCGGCGTGTGGGAGCTCCGATCGCCTATACATTGCGGGCAAAAGAAATCATGGAGGCGGATAATCCTCTGGCTGTGGGCATGACCGGACTCATCGGCTGGGGAGATGCCACGCGAGCTCTGCATGAAGCAGAACTGGTGGTGCTCTGGGGCACGGACTTCCCCTATCGGGCCTTTCTTCCGATGCACGGGCATGTGGTTCAGGTGGACAACCGAGCAGAAGCCTTGGGAAGGCGCGTACCTGTCTGCCTGGGTATCCACGCCGATGTAGCTCCCACGGCGCGTATGTTGCTGCCATTGGTGCAACAGGATCGTGGGGATGAATTTCTAGCCCGCAGTCTCTCTCGCCACGGCAAGCAGGTTCTGCGACTGCAATCGAGTGTACGCAGCGTGGATGAGCGAGCCCCCATCCGCCCGGAATACCTGACGCGCATGGTAAGCGATTATGCCGAGCCGGATGCAATATTCACCGTAGATACGGGAACCCCTGTCATTTGGGCCTCGCGCTACGTGCAAGCTCTCATACAGAGGCGTATCATCGGCTCGTTCAAGCATGGATCCATGGCCTGTGCCCTCGCCATGGCAGTAGGCGCCAAAGCGGCTTTTCCCTCGCGTCAGGTGATTGCATTCTGCGGCGATGGCGGTCTAAGTATGTTGCCCGGCGACCTGCTCACACTGCTTCAGGAGAATCTTGCCGTAAAGATTCTCGTATTGAATAACTCAGCGCTCGACTTTGTAGCTCTGGAACAGGAGCTCGCAAACATGCCCAATGTGGGTACAGACCTGCGTTGCACAGATTATGCAGCACTGGCACGCGGCATGGGACTGGTCGCCTCCCGCGTCGAATACCCGCCGGAGCTTCCCGGTGCTGTGCGCTCATGGTTATCAGCGCAGGGCCCTGCTCTACTGGATGTTGTGGTAGACAGCTCCGCGCTGGCACTTCCGCCAGACACCACATTTATTCCTTCGCTCGACTTTGCTCACTATCCCCTACCGCAAACAGATCCCGGTAAAGAGCTCGATCCCGTACGGCGAAGTATCGTGCGTTAGACGTGTACGTCACTGTTTCATGGAAAGAATAGCATGCGCCATATCCGGAGCTCTGAAGGTGGAACTGCCTGCCACCAAACAATCCGCACCGGCCTCGCGGCACAGCTTCGCCTGCGCCGGTCCTATGCCGCCATCCATCTGGATGAGAAAATGCAAGTCGCGGCGCACGCGCTCATCTCGCAAAAAACGCACCTTGTCAAGCACCTCTGTCATGAAACTCTGGCCTCCGAACCCAGGCACCACGCTCATCACCAGCACAAGATCCACCTCCTCAAGGTAGGGTAGCACACGCTCCACAGATGTGGCCGGATTGACCACCAACCCCGCCCGAGCTCCCCCCTCCCGAATGGCGCGTAAGGTAGCGTGCAAATCTACAGCGCCCTCACGTTCCACATGGATGCTGATAAGATTCATTCCCGCTTCCAGAAAGCGGGATAGGTAGTGATCCGGAGCATTGATCATGAGGTGCGCATCTAAGAAAGCCTCCTCTGGTACGCTCCTGCGGATAGCGGCGCAAATATCTGGTCCGAATGAGATATTGTCCACAAAAGCGCCATCCATTACATCGAGATGTAGCCAATCAGCGCCCGCGGCCAGCGCTCGTTGAGCCTCCTGCTCTATCTGCCGAAAATCGCAGGCCAACATGGAAGGAGCAACCAACATGCCCCGAAGCATAGTGCATGCCCCCCGCAATGTCAAGTCCGCAATCAGTAAACCCAGGGCAAACGCATTTGAGAGAAGTTAATCAACAGAGAAATTGCTCTTATTGACTGATATCACCGTTTATACGTATCAAAAACCGTGATAACCAGCGGTCATCATGATGATGGCTCTAAAGGAATCACAGCATACATTAATGATCCGAAAAAATCTGCGCAACGCGCACATTATTAATAAATCGTACAAAACTGCCGACGGTGTAAGGCAGATTGGACAAAAGCGCAGCTTTTGCCCGCAGGGCTCACTGGCAGGGTGGTGCCAGTGAGTCAACGTACATCGTAAATCGTACATAGGCAAACGCATTTTCTAATGCGTTTGCCCTGGCATTTTTCCTCAGGGCTTGCTATACATGGGGATCGATGATAGAATGACAAGCATGAAAACATGGGTGAGCATGGGGATGGCAATGTTGGTACTGGTGAGCTGTCAGCAAACATCGCCACCGGAGGATACTCCCGCCAAGGAAGATGTCATGGTCGAAAAACCGGCTAATTATCAAGCTCTGCCGGGGCAAGCCGCCACTTCTACTACCCCCTCTGATACAACCACTGCCTTTGAATTTGCCGCTGCGGCTTATGCATCATATCCTGAGCCTCAACCTACGGAAGCAAGCCATCTACCGGTGGTCCCACGCGTGGCGCCACCCGCCTATCCACAGAAAATTCAGATACCGGACAAAATCCCGGAACCTCCGCCCATCCCGGATCCCCGACCAGTGAATGATGAACCGCTGTCGGTTAACCCTGTTTCACCCCCTGCTTCCACTAACGGTTCGGCGGGCATAAGTGCAGGTGCGGCTAATTCCAGCCCAGCAGGCTATGCCGTACAGGTAACTAATGGCACGAGTGGGCGACTCTTTGTGGAGGTGCTGGATGACTCAGGCAACATCTTCCCTTTCGGCTCCATGTACGCCGGCCAGCGTATTGCTGCGCGCCCCCAAGAGCAACGCCCCATCAGTGGTCAGTTGCAGGTCATTATACGAGATCCGGACCAAGCCGGTGCTCCGGAACTGCGCCGCTACCAAGTAACCCCGCCACCCGGTTACGAAGGGCATACTTTGGGGGTCACGATCTTGCCAGGTGGGCGCTACCGAGCTTCTCTGGATGGCAAAGTTTACTTCAAGTCACCTGAGCCTCAGACTACTCAATCCGAGCAATCCGTACGCTAAACAAGAAGCCGGAATTCATTTACGATTTGCGATTTGCAAATAATGCGCGCGTTGCGCGTTTTTATGCGTTTATCTCGTAGCCACCGCCGAGGACTGTGACAAGGCGCGCTAGGGTGATACGGATTTGCTGACGAGCCGCAATGACACTGAGGCGAGCGTTTAACCAAGAGCGTTCAGCCGTCGCCACGTTCAAGTAGTCGGAATAGCCTGTATTGTAGAGGCGCAGAGCGAGTTCCGCGGCTTCTTTGCTGGAGCGGGCTGCCTGTTCGTACTGCGGGAGTTGGTTGGTGAGGCGCGCGTAATCGATGAGGCACTCCTCCACCTCGGCAAAGGCAGCCAATACCGTCTTGCGGTAGGCCTGCGCACTCTCCATCTCCGCAATGCGCGCCAACTTCACATTTGAGCGCAGCTGCACGCGGTTGAAAAGCGTTTGAGAAACAGAGGACGACAGATTCCACCCCGCGTCGCGGAAGAAATCAGCGAAATCCGACGAAGCGGCAGCTGAGGCGCTTCCCGTGAGCGACACGCGGGGGAAGAGGTTGGCTATCTGCACGCCGATGGATGCGGTGGCGCGGTGCAGATTACACTCTGCCGCCACAATATCCGGTCTGCGGCGCAGCAGATCCGACGGCAACCCCGTGGGCACGCGCGGGATGCGGTTAAATACGGCAGGAGCCGGCATGTGCAGCTGCACGCGATCCGGCGTGGTGCCCAGCAGGATGGCCAACGTGGTGCGGCACGTCTGAATATTCGCTTCGTACGTGGGGATCTGCGCCCGGGTATTGGCGATCGTGACGCGCGCCTGCTCCAGATCTAAGCGATTCTGGAAGCCGGCAGCTACGCGTTTTTCGACAATATCGAAGGTACGCTGTTGGTAAACGAGTTGTTCGCGAGCCGAGCGCAAGCTCTCCGTGGCAGAAATCCATTCGAAATAGGTGGTAGCGATAGAGGAAGCAAGCGCGATGTTGGTAGCGGCAGATGCGGCGCGAACCGAGCCGACATTGGCCACGGCAGCTTCCACCTCACGCCGCGTGCCGCCCCATATATCCGGCGACCACGAGAGCGACAGCCCGCCATTCCACTGACCGTGCGAAGTTGAGCTGTCGAACTTGCCCCCATTTCCCCCGCCGAAACTGCCGCTCACGCTCGGGAACAGATCCGCACGGGTACTGCGCAGCTGGGTCTCTGATCGAGCAATAGCCAAGGCGGCGGTGATAACATCGGGGTTGGCGGAGAGCCCCTGTTGGATCAGGGAATTGAGCTGAGCATCCCCGAAACGGCCCCACCACGCACTGCTAACGCCCTTATCGGCAGCGGGGGGCATGTGATTCACCCAAGTGGCGGGCAAATCCATATTCGGCGCGCCGCGGAAATTCGGACCGAACAGGCAACCGCCCAGGATCAGAGGCATAGCGAACAGCAGCGGGAAAGTAAGCTTCATGGGCTCGTTTGAGGAGAGGTTATTCGTGATGCAAGGCATCGATAGGATCTAAACGCGAGGCCTTAAAGGCCGGGTACCAGCCGAAGATGATGCCGATGATGGCTGCGACACTCACAGCGAGTACCATGGCCACCGGGGATGTCGCCACAGGCCATCCATTGTGCGTGCTCACCAGCTCCGAGGCAATGCGCCCCGCGATGATGCCGATGATGCCGCCCGCCAAACACAGCAAGACGGCCTCCAGAAGAAATTGTTGCATGATGTCGCGAGGTCTGGCGCCGACCGCCATGCGCAGACCTATCTCGCGCGTTCTCTCCGTGACCGACACCATCATGATATTCATGATGCCCACGCCGCCCACCACGAGCGATATCATCGCCACGGCTATCAGCAGCTTGCTCATCGTCTCACTCGTACCGGTCACCATTTTGATGAACTGCGAGCGATCGCGCATCTCAAAGTCATCCAGCACACCCGGCTCCAGTTTATGCTGACGGCGCAACACGGGCGTCATCTCATCCATGGCCGGGGTAGCGCTTTCTTTGCTCTTGATCTTCACGAGAATCGAATCCACCGTACGCGTGCGCAGCGGATGGGGCGAGTTCGAGTAGGGCTGTAAATCGCACCCGGGGTAAAAGTTCACGCCCGTTGTTGAATAGGTGGACGTGGAGGAAGCTTTGTTCGTATTGTTGGCCGCTCCGCCTTTGGATATCGTAGCCGTGCCCGAGGCGCCCATGAGCCGCATACGTATGCTGGTCCACGGCAGGATGAGGCAGTCGTCCTGATCATTACCCATACCGTCTGCACCCTTAGCCGCCAGGACACCGATGACGGAGAAGGCGACATCCTTGATGCGGATATCCTGACCGATGGGATCCTGACCGGGGTAGAGTTTGTCGGCAATTGTCTTACCGATGAGGCACACGCGCGCGGCTTCGTCCACCTGCTTTTTGCTGAACGCGCTGCCGCGTTCGACCTCCCATCCTTCGATGTCCAAGTAGTGCTCATTGCCGCCCTTGATAGAGTTCGGGCTCCAGTTGGTGTTGCCGACAATGACCTGACCGGAGGCGCGCACAAAGGGCGAGGCAGAGACGACCGTGGCGTGGCACTCCTCCATGATAGCGTCTGCGTCCGATGGGAAAAGGGAAGCCCGGCCGCCCATACCGCTGTTCACGCCGCCGGTGCTGACCGACGCGCCAAAGATATTCACCACATCCGCGCCCAAGTTGGAAAACTTGTCGGCTATCTGCTGTTTGGAGCCCTCGCCGATTTCCATGATGGCCACCACGGCCGCGATACCGATGACGATCCCCAGCACGGTGAGCGCCGCCCGCATCGGGTTGCGCACCAACCCGCGCAGACATGTCAAGAGTAGCGTAGAAAACTTCATTTGTGCAAGGTGGCGTTTAATTCATCGGAGACACCTTCCAAGATGAGGCCATCACTCATATTGATGGCGCGGTCGGTGAAGGCGGCTGTCTTGGGATCATGCGTGACGATGATGACGGTAATGCCCTGCTGCCGGTTCAAGTCGCGAAACATGTTCATGACCTCCACCGATGTGGAGGAATCGAGGTTGCCGGTGGGCTCATCTGCCAGCAAAATGCCGGGGGAATTGATGAGAGAGCGAGCAATGGCCACGCGCTGCTGCTGCCCACCGGAGAGCTGCGCGGGGGTGTGGTGCATGCGATCCTCGAGCCCGACCAAGCGAATGAGCTCCAGGGCGCGCGCGCGGATCTGGGCTGTTTTCTGCACCGGATGATGGTAGTATGCGGGCATCATCACATTCTCGATGGCCGAAGTACGCGGCAGCAGGTTAAAATTCTGAAAGACAAAACCGATGCGAGCATTGCGCAACCGGGCGCGTTCATCGGCGTTCAAGCCGGCTACATCTTTGCCATCCAGCAGGTATTCTCCGCCGCTCGGGTGATCCAGGCAACCCAAGATATTCATGAGGGTGGATTTTCCGCTTCCGGATGCTCCCGTGAGTGACACAAATTCCCCGTCCTGGATGCTCAGTGATATCCCCTTGAGCACGGGCAGGTCAATCTCTCCCAAGTGATAGACCTTGGTGATATTGTGCAACTCAATCACGGCAGTAAGAAGGCGTTGGTTACATTGGAGGCGGCGGACCGGGACGCGAATTTTGCGCATTTTGTCCCGGCTTAGGTTCAGCCCCGCCGGTTGAGCGTTCGCGGCGCTTCGGGCGGTTCATCCCAAAAAGATTTCTCTCGCCCTCCCGAGAAGAAGCGCCCCCCAAATTCTCCCCTTGCAGCACGCCGGTCACCACCTCATCACCGGCCTCCAGCTCTCCTTCGACCAAGGGGGTCACCACACTGCGAGTGCCATCATCACGCCCCCGCAGCACACGAACAGGCACCACATGCCCATCCACTTTTTTCCAGAGCAAGGCGGCGCCTTCTGCGTCCTCCTGCGGCGGTGGGGGAAGAGAGCCCGGCTTGATGAGCTCCCGCGAAGGGTGGAACGCAAAAGCCGAATCGGCCACCATCAGGCAATCCTTAAACTCCTCCACGATGAAGTTCACGTTGGCGCTCATGTAAGGCAACAACTTGCGCTGGGGGTTTTCCACATCCACCTCGACGATGTAGGTTACCACATTGGAGGACATGGTAGCGTTCGGGCGAATCTTGTTCACTTTGCCCGTGAAAGTTTCGTTGGGCAGAGCATCCACCGTGTAGCGCACTTCCTGCCCCGCATGCACTTTCGCAATATCAGCCTCGTTGACGCTCGCCCATATCTGCATGTGGGACAAATCGCGTGCCACCAAAAAAAGCGTGGTGGCATTCATGCTGCTCACCACCGTCTGCCCCACATTCACCTGACGCACGACAATGGTACCATCCACCGGGGTGGAAATGCGCGTGTAGTCACGATTGCGCAGCTCGCGGGTCAACTGAGCTTGGGCGCTCTGCAACTGCGCCTCTGCGTTTGCCTGCTGAGCCCGGCTGGTCTGCTGCTGCGCCTGAGCGCTCTGCAGGGCTGCCGCCGTACTTTCCGCCGCATTCACAAATTGATCATATTCCATCTGGGAAAGCGCATCGCCCACGCCTAAATTCTGCGCGCGTTGCATGTCGCGATCTGCCTTATTCTTGTTAGCCTGCGCCTGCGCCACGGACGCATCCGCCTGAGCCACGGCGGCGGCAGCGGAGAGAATCTGCGCCTGTGCCTGCGCCACCTGGGCTTCCGCGCGTTTGATATCCAGCTCTACCAGTGTATCATCGATACGCGCCAGCAACTGACCCGCCTTCACCTCGCTTCCGTAGTCGACCCTCTTACCGTCCAGATCGGTGCCGAACTCCTTGATTTCACCGGTTACCTGCGCACCCACATCCACGAGCTCCTGTGGCTCCAAGGTGCCGGTAGCCTGCACTTTGTTCACGAAATCTCCGCGCACCACACTTGTGGTTGAATACTGAACTTCACGCGCCTTGTGACCCGACGTGTAGGACATCCACACGCCCACTGCGAGCGCCACTACCAGCACCAGAATGATGAATTTGATCGCTTTTTTCGCCATGATTTTGTCCCTTGTTGCCTTCCCGCGCAAGCACGCCGCGCTCTTCTCCCTCCTTGGGGAGACGTAACGGAAGCATCGCTTTCTACTTTACTGACAAAAAATGTAGGTTTTACCACAAATTTTATTGACGATTCACGACTTGGAAAATTCCCACCCTTGCGCGCGAATTCGGCAAAGCAATTGCGAAGTGGAATTTTGAAAGCAATGCGCGGACATAGTTGGAAAGGAGCGGGCGAAGGCAGGCTCTTCCCATGTACGTTGACTCACAGTCGCCCCACGGCTCCAAGCAGCCGCAAAGCGGCTGCTCATTTACGAAGACGATTTTGGAAATCAGAAGGGAATGTCGTCATCCTCCTCCATCGGCATGGGAGCCGAATTCTGAGCCGGCGCCTGAGAGCCGCCTGCGGGCGCTCCGTTTCCTTGGCGATAGCCGCCGGAGTAGTTGCCGGAGTAGTTGCCGGCACGCGGTGCAGGAGATGCCGCACCGTCACGTCCACCGGCAAGGAGCTGCATATTCTCTGCAATGATCCGAATTCGGCTCCGTTTCTGTCCGCTCTGCTTGTCTTCCCACGAATCCATCTGCAGGCGTCCCTCTATGAACACGGGACGTCCTTTAGACAAGTACTGCGCCGCTATTTCCCCAAGCCTGCCCCAACAGGTAACATCCAAAAAGGTTGTCTCCTCGCGTCTTTCCCCCTCGTTGGGTCCGCCGGTCACGCGGTTGACAGCCAGTCTCAGCTCGGTGAGAGATGTGCCGCGCGGTGTGGTTCTCACCTCCGGGTCTGCCGTGAGGTTGCCGATTAACATCACTTTGTTCAAATTAGCCATAATCTTATGTGGTTGGACGTTGTTTGTTCAATATGGCGCTATTTTACGCATATGACCCCAACAAGGCAAGTAAAAAACAGGGAAAACCCCAGGCAACCGCCACATCCGTCCCAGGAAAAAGCACCTCCAATAGGCAGTTAACGGCACATTATGAGGCATAAGTTGTTGGTTATTTACGATTTACGATGTACGATGTACGATTTACGATTTGAATGCCAGCACGCTTCGCGCGTTTCTGCGAAATAAAAGCAAAGCAGAATTTTCGAAGACGATGGCGGTGGCGCCTAGCGGCGCCTATGTATGAAGTACGGTGTACGACTGCAAAGCTAGCGAGTGTTGCGCGAAAGAAAGTGGTGTGTCTCGCATCCCACACGCGAAGAAATGGGTTGAATGAGCCCGGAGAAGATTTTATTGGGACACGCGTGGGCAAACGCATTTGAGAGAAGTTAATCGAGAGGTAAATTGCTCTTATTGGCTGATATCAATGTTTATACATATCAAGAATCGTGACAAGCAGCGGTTATTATGATGATGGCGCTAAAGGGATCTCAGCATACATTAATGATCCGAAAAATCTGCGCAACGCGCACATTATTAATAAATCGTCCATCGTCCATCGTACATAGCCAAACGCATTTCCTGATGCGTTTGCCTTGCTTTTTGCGGCGGGGTCGCTATAATGAGTCCGTTATGGACGACAAAAAGAACGAATTGCTGCAAATTCTGCTGAAGAAATCCATCAAGACCGGGCACTTTATTCTCGCTTCCGGCAAGGAGAGCGATTTGTACTGCGATTGTCGCGTCACAACGTTGGATGCCCGGGGAGCTAACCTCATCGGCGAACTCGGCTGGCAACTTGTGCGGGATGTCATTCTCCCGCGATTCCCTTCTATCTCCGCCATCGGCGGCATGACCATGGGCGCCGACCCCATTTCTCTGGCCATCGGCATGTATTCCGCCTCTGCCCCGTCACCCCTTGGCGTCTTCACAGTTCGCAAGGAACCGAAAGATCACGGGCGCGGCAAACGCATCGAGGGCAATTTCTCTGCCGGCCAGTCCGTGATCGTGGTGGATGATGTGATCACGACCGGCGGCTCCACCATCAAGGCTATTGATGCTATCGAGGCCGAGGGGGGCAAGGTGCTGGCAGCTTTCGTGCTGGTGGATCGTGAGGAGGGCGGACGCGAGGCGATTGAAAGCCGCGGGGTTCCAGTGTATTCGCTCTTCACGCGCCGAAGCATCTTTGGCGACCAATAACCCCCATGCTTCCTCTGCTCGCAGGGATTGAAGGCACGGTGCTCTCGGAGCGGGAGCGCGCGCTTTTTTCGCGTTTGCAGCCGGCCGGTTACATCCTCTTCTCCCGCAATATGCAGGATCCTGAGGAAACACGTGAGTTGACCGATTCCCTCCGCCGCCTTTCCACCGAGCCGCATTCTCCCATCATCGCGGTGGATCAAGAGGGCGGACGCGTCGTTCGCACGGCCGATTTCGGTCTTCCCTTTCCCTCCGCCGCCGCTCTTGCAGCCACTCGCGACACGCACCTCATCGAACAAGCGGCGCTCATGACCGCTCGCTGCCTGTTTTCCCTAGGCATCAACACAGATTTGGCGCCGGTGCTCGACCTCTCCTCTTCCCGCACGAATGCCTTGGGCGGACGCTGCTGGGGCGCTGACACACAGGACGTTATTTCCTACGCGGGACAGTGGAATCGCGTACTCTCGCGCCGGGGGATCATGACGTGCGGCAAGCATTTTCCGGGCATGGGCGCAGCCCAATGCGATCCGCATTTCACCCTGCCTGCCATTCCTGCTACTCGCCGCGCTTTTTTGGACGACGGCGCCGCCACGCCTTTCACCGCGCTCATGCCGGAGCTTCCCTCCATCATGGTGGCCCATGTGCAAGCCACCGGACTGGATGCCCAATTTCCCTCCTCTCTCTCCCCGGTCGTGGTCCAGGATTTCCTGCGTAACCAGCTGGGATACGAGGGCGTGGTGTTCACCGATGACCTCTGCATGGGAGCTATCACATCCCTCTACGCTCCGGAACAGGCGGCACGCCTCGCCCTGCTGGCCGGGTGCGATGCCCCGCTCATCTGCCACCACGCTGCTGACCTGCTGGAATCTGCCGCGGAGGCTTTGCACGATGTGCCACCCCAAATTCGACAGCGCGCAGAAGAACGCTTGGAACACTTCCGCATGCTCATCCCGGATGCCCTGCCCCCCATGTCTTTCCTGGCTCACCGCGACTTCGCTCGCCAGCTGCAGGACTTCTGCTCCCGCATCCCGGAACCCGCCGCCAACATTGCCGCCTCCCCCATACACCATATGTGAGGGCAAACGGTGGCAGACGGAGCCTGCCTATGTACGAGGTATGATGTACGATGTACGATTTGGATTATAGCGCGCCAGAGGCGCGGGTTATGTGAAAATTGCCGGCGGCTGTATGGCAGTTTGGCCAAAAGCATAGCTTTTGCCCGAAGGGCTCACCGGCAGGGTGGTGCCGGTGAGTCAATGTACGACTTTGGAAATTCGCGTGCGGGGCGCGGGGAAAGATTTTTCTGGATTTAACGCTGCCCGTAGTGCCCCATCATGGACAAAACTTCTACAACACCTGTTTCCTCATTGACGCGATACACAAGCCTATCCTTCCTGTTTAGTCTGCGCGACCAGCACTCTGTCAGCTCAAACTTCAGAGGTTCCGGTTTCCCCCTCCCAAAATACGGATCAATCGCCACCTCGTGCAGCAGCTCCTCTACCTTCCGCGCCATTTTCCTATCCGCTCGCACCAGTTGCTCCCACTCTTCCTGTGCGGACGGCGTCAGCTTAATTTTCATCGTCATCCAAGCCCTTGAAATCGACAAGCTCTCCTCGCTTTGCCTGCTCCAGCGACCTCAGCAGATGCGCCCTGTTCTCCGGATTACCCAGCAGGTAACGCGTTTCCTCCTCGCTCGCCCAATCATCATACGGCAACATCACCACATTCCCCCTGCGACTCGTGATGACCACGGGCTGGCTGTCATCGACACATTCCTTCATTAAACTCGCCAGATTCTGGCGTGCCTTGCTGTAAGTTACGATTGTCGGACTCATGCCTCTATTGTACATGATTTTTGTACAATAGCAACTCAAAAAAACGGAGCCTGCCCATGTACAATGTACGATGGACGTTGACTCACCGTACACTATTGCTTCGAGGAGGTATAATCTGAGGCGCTGAGAGGGAAATCCTCAACGGAACTCCTCGACATAACGGGCGGAGCCTCAAAAGAGGCTCCATGCGGGAACGTTCATACCCGTACGTGGGCTTAAAGCCCTTTACGACGTCAGTTCTTCCCGCATTCCGTTATGTTGAGGTCTATCAAAGATAAAA
>CANPYO010000066.1 GCA_947588645.1 uncultured Akkermansia sp.
GGGGGGGGTAACGGCGATGTTCATGATAGTGAGTGAAATGTGCGAAACTGCGCACAGTGTACTTGTTACAGGAGAGAAAAGCAAGACAAAACAAGCCACGCTTTGGAAAAATTAGCTCTCCGTTCTGCGGCGAAGGAAGAGGCCGGCAGCGCCGATGAGGAGAATGAGTAATACGCCTCCGATAATGTACCACCACAGGTGACCGGAGGAGGAAGCGGGAAGATGCCTTGCAGGAGAGGGAGGAGTGAGGCGCTTCTGAAGCAGACGGACACATGCGGTGCGCTTGAGTTGCTGAGCGAGCTGCAGCAGGGTCTTGCCATCCTTATTTCTGAGTTTGGGATCCGCGCCGGCATCGAGCAGCAGTTTCAGGGCTTCTGCATTGTCGTCCTTTTCCACGTAACGCATGGCAGCGGTTTTGCCGACAGCATCCTTCAAGTCGACTTTGGCGTGGAGCTCGAGGAGTTTTTTGACACGAGAGACGCGTTCCCCGGGATTCCGGCACATATCCAGGATCATGAGAGGCGTTGTTCCTTTGTGGGTCGCGAGATTCACGTCGGGATGAGCAACCAGGAGGGCATTCAGGCGAGCATCGATGTTTTGCCCCGAGAGTAGCAGGTAGTGCAGGGCCGTGTTGCCGTCGTTGTCGCGTGCGTTCACGTCAGCGCCCTGTCGGAGAAGCGATTGGATTTCTCCTTCACTCCCATTTTTGACGACGGCCAGCATGAGCCTGGTGCGACCTCTCCCATCTCTCTCGTTGGGGTCATTTTTCTTCTCGTTGGAGGGAGCACTCTTTTTGTCGCTGGAGAGAGCGACCGTTTCCTCCTTCGCGCCGTGCTCTTCGAGGAGTTTGATGATGTCATTCCCCCGCCTTTCCTCTTTGGCGTACTGAAAGACGCTTTTGCCGGCATTGTTCCTGGCATTGACATCAGCACCTGCCTGGATCAGTGCGGAAACAGCAGCGGACTTCCTTGCCCGGAAGAGGGGTGTATTGCCTTTATTGTTCTTTGCATTGACATCTGCGCCTGCCTGGACCAGTGCGGATACAACTGCGGGATCCTCTGCCCAGAAGAGAGGTGTCTCGCCATTATTGTTCCTGGCATTGACATCTGCACCTGCCTGAATGAGTGCGGAAACAACTGCGGGCTTCTGTACATTGAAGAGAGGGGTTCTGCCGTACTTATCCCTTGCATTGACGTCTGCACCTGCCTGAATAAGTGCAGAAACAGCTGCGGGCTTCTGTACATTGAAGAGAGGGGTTCTGCCGTACTTATCCCTTGCATTGACGTCTGCACCTGCCTGAATAAGTGCAGAAACAGCTGCGGGATCCTCTGCACGGAAGAGAGGGGTCTCGTCCTCATTGTCCCTAGCATTGACATCTGCACCTGCTTTGACAAGTGGCAAGATAGTCTCCTTCCTCGCGTGGGAGAGTGGAGTCATACCATCGGAGTCTGTGGCATTTGGGTTTGCTCCGGCTTTCAGAAGGATCGCAGCCATTTCTGTACTTTCTGCGAGATGGAGAGGCGTAATGCCCTCAGTGTATCCACCAGCTAATGCCGCATTAACATTTGCTCCTTTCTTGATGAGCATGGCGGCAATAGATGGAAAATCATCACCTACGACCGCCACGTGGAGAGGTGTTTCCTTGAGATAGCCCATTTCTGCGTTGATGTTCGCTCCCGCTTTGATCAACAAAAGAGCTTTTTCCTCGCGTTCCGGTCTGGTCAAATTTGCTCCGTCCTCTTTAAGGACGTAGTGGAGACAGAACTGCGGAAGTTGCCATCCGTGCCCCTTGAGACAGGTGAGAACCTCATCCATATTTTTGGTCGGCACTCTTTCAATGAGTTCCAGAATGATGAATTCGTGGCGGTTTTCATAATAATATAATTTTCTTTCATTTTCAGGGATTACAGAATCTCTGTCATCGATGCCAAGTTTGTAAAGCAAATCAATCATATTTCCGCTTGACGCAAGGCAGAGCAAAGGAAGAGAAATTTCGTTTTGTCTGATGAAAGGTGCGTTGATGAGGGCCGGAGTTTCCTTGATGAGCTGCTCAACGAGCGCTGTATTGTTCGACGCGAAGGCGACGAGAAGTTTTTTCTCGGGACTTTGCGGTGGTGAGATGCCTAAGGCACGTGCAAGTGTGATTGAACTAGATTTGAAATTCGGCCCTATCCACACGCTTTCTCCTTTCTCGTCTTTGGTGGCTATGTCCAATGTGCCGCGTCGTAGGTAAATAGACATGACTTCCGGTGTCAATTTTTTATGCAGACCTGAATACGACAACCAGTCCGATTCTATTTTTATCTGAGGATTGCGCAGCAAGACTCCCAATTCGGTAAGAGTACAGGGCTGATATGGATAACCTTCGGCGGAACGAAACCAAGTCGGACTTATCATGGCTCCTTCATTTTCCTCGGTAAAAAATCGAGCCGAGATCTCTTTTTCTTCCTCATTCAGTGGCTCGTTCATACGGGAAATAACCGTGAGGAATTCCTGAATTTGCTTGTCTTTCGCTAACTCAGCTGCTGTTTCCCCCTTCTCGTTCTTGATGGTGGCATCGGCTCCTTTCGCTGCGAGCCAGCAGACGGCGAGGCGATTGTTTGCCGCTGCGGCGTGCATGAGGGCGGTTTGACCTTGCTCATCCGTGGCGTTGATATCACCGCCTTTTTCAATGGCCTTGAGTTTTTGGAGCAGGGAAGCTGCCTCCTTTTGTTCCTTGTTGAGCTTTGTCCCCTTCGCCTGTCTTCCCGTGCCTGCCGGGAAGAGGAGTTCCACCCCCTGTTGCGGTGCGCTTTGCGTTGTTGCCTCTTCCTTCGCTCTCGTCGCCCCGGCGAGTATCAGCACGCCTGTCAGGGCAAGAATTGCAAAATGCTTACAATAAGTCAATAACAAATACGGGGGGGGTAGTGGCGATGTTCATGATAGTGAGTGAAATGTGCGAAACTGCGCACAGTGTACCTGTTACGGGAGAGAAAAGCAAGACAAAACAAGCCACGCTTTGGAAAAATTAGCTCTCCGTTCTGCGGCGAAGGAAGAGGCCGGCAGCGCCGATGAGGAGAACGAGTAATGCTCCCCCAATAATGTACCACCACGGGTGACCGGAGGAGGAAGCGGCGAGACGTTCTTGGAGCAGCCGGACGCAAGCGGTGCGCTTGTATTCCTGAGCGAGCTGCAACAGGGTTTTGCCATCCTTGTTTTTGAGATCGGGATTTGCACCGGCATCGAGCAGCAGCTGCAAGGATTCCGCGTTGTCGCCCTTTTCCACATAACGCATGGCAGCGGTTTTGCCGCCGGTATCCTTCAAGTCGACTTTGGCGTGGCATGCGAGGAGCTTCTTGATGCGAGACGCGCGCTCCTTGGGATCAGCACACACATCAAGAATCATCAACGGTGTTGTTCCCAGGCGAGTGGTGAGATTCACGTCGGGATGAGCAGCCAGAAGGGCATCCAGGCGGGCATCGATGTTTTGCCCCACGGTGAGCAGATGGTGCAGAGCCGTGTTGCCGCCATTGTCGCGTGCGTTGATGTCGGCGCCTTGGCGGAGGAGCGATTGGATCTCTTTTTCTCCATCCTTTTTGCGAACGGCCAGCATCAGCGGGGTGCGTCCGTGGGAATCGCGAGCATTGAAAGCAGTTTGTGCGCTTGGGGCTTTACGCTTGTTCAACAGCTTGACGCAGTCGCTTCGGCGCTTTTCCGTAGCCAAGTCGAGCATCGTTTTGCCGGCGCTGTTTTTGTGATCCAGCTTAGCTCCGGCATCCAGCAACATGCGCAGTGTGTCCGGGTCATCGTAGTGTATCAGCAGGTGCATGGCAGCCGTGTTTCCGACCTTTCCTACGGCATTGACATTTGCTTTGGCATTGAGGAAAAGCCGCACGCGGAAGCGGCGCTTGTCGGGGACCTTGTAGCGGGCAGCGGCCATGAGCGGGGTAACCCCATTGGAATCGCCGAGATTGACATCGGCCTTGGCATTGAGAAGCTCCTGCGCGCGGCTGTAGATATTGCCGTCTTGCTCAGCGAGTAGCCGCAGGGCAGTGCATCCTCTGTTATCTCGGGCGTTAACGTCCCCTTTTTGGGCGATGCATTCTTTAAGGAAGCTGAAACCATTAGGGTCAAGCGCGGCCTGCATCAGCTTTGTACGACCTTCTTTATCCTTCTCATTGGGGTCGACTTTTCCCTCTCTTGCGCCGTGCTCCCTGAGCAGTTTCACAACTGCTGACAGCTTCTTTTCCATGGCGATCTGCAGGGCGGTTTTTCCCGCTTTGTTCTTGATGTTCGGGTTTGCTCCGGCATCGAGAAAAGCTTTGACAGCCTCGGCATTGCCGCCTCTCTGGACAACGATCATAAGCGCTGTATTGCCTTCATGATCCTGAGTATTGATACGTACACCACGGCGCATGAAGGTTTGGATTTCTCCGAGGGAAAGCTTTCGGAAAAGCGGCGTGCGTCCCTCATTGTTGACGGCGCGTGGATCGGCTCCGGCTCCGAGAAGAGTCAGGATGTCCTCTCCTTTGGCCATGAAGAGCAATGTGTTGCCGTTCTTGTCCTTTCTCCGGGGGTCCGGACCGAATTGGACGAAGGCTGTTTCCGCCAAGGGATTGATCCATGATTTGGATAGCAAGTCATCAATCGAGATGGCATAGGGATCAGCGCCGGCTTTTTTCAAGAGGTTGATGACGCGAGCGTATTGCTCTTGGGTGAGAGAAAGATGATGGAAGTGTCCCGTGCCGTGTTCAAGGAGACTCTTGTAAATCGTTGCGGGGATTTTGGCGCCATCCTCCAGCATGATCTGCATGCAATCCGGATGGCAGATCATGAGCTCGCCGCTGTAGCGAACACCCTTATCGTGCAGGAGTTTAGCCACCTTGAGATGATTCCCGGTGAGGGCAATTTTCATGGCCGAGTCGCCATCTTCTGTAACGTCATTCGGGTTCACACCGGCATCGAGAAGCTTCTGCGCGATGCGAGGTCCCGTGCACCCGGCTCTCATGAGGGCAGTTGTTCCATCCTCACTCTTTGCTTTGGGGGCAGCGCCGCGCTCCAGCAACATCAGTGCCACTTCCTCCCATTTGGCATCCGGCATGTTGGGACTCGTGAGGTGCAGCAGACTATCCGCAGGCGCCTTGAGCCCTGCTTGGAGGAGAGCCTTCAGTGCGGTGATGTATTCGTTTTGCTCCTCCTCATTGCGGAGGTCAAAATAACTGTCTTCCAGCGAGTAGAGCAAGCTTTTGTCCAGATCCCCGATTTTGGGGTTGGCTCCTGCTTTGAGAAGTGCCTGCACGATACCCCCCTGGTGCGCGGGATAGCCTGCATCACGATGGCTGGCAAAGATGAGCGAGAGGGGTGTCTCTCCTCTCTTGTTGAGCGTATCAGGGTTGGCCTTTTTCTTGAGCAGAGCTTGTACGACAGCGAGGTTGCCGTGTTCTGCGGCGCGGTGAAGCAGGGTGTTGCCGTCGGCAAAGGTGTAGTTGGGGTCAAGCCCCGCATCCAGCATCACTTGCACCACGCCCTGTTTGCTGTAGAGTTCCCCGGGATAACTGTCGTAGTCTGCTTGGGTGTAATGGGAATCAGGTATAAGCAGCTTCAAGGTTTGGTCATCCGTAGGAACAGGTACGCCGGCATCCAATAAGGTCTTCACCGCGGCATCGTTATAACTGCTTTGGAGGACGGCTTTCAGGCAGGCGGATCCATCGGGCACGCCACCGGCTGCCTGCAGCAAGGCCCGTATTGCATCAGCGGATTGAGCTCGCCCATAATACCCCGTTTTTTTGGCCATGCCCGGATTTTGCTGCAGGGAGGCTTCGATGTTCAGCACATCATCCAGCAGGAGGTCAAAATTGAGGTTTTGCTCAGCACCTTCATCTCCCTTGGGCATGCCCAGCGCCAGCAGAAGACGTAACTGTGGTGGCGTCGCTTCTGCCCAGTTCGCCTTGTTGCATGGGGTCAAAGGCATGCCTCGCCTCAGTAAAAAGGCCAGATTTTCTACAGGGTATCCTCGATGCAGGATTTTCCCGTTTTCGGGGTGAAGTTGGTCAGCACGCGCTCCGCCGCGCAGAGGCATCGTTATATCGGGCAGGTACGAGCTTGCAGCGTTCTTTTCCAGTTTTTCCTGGCTCTCTTTCACCGAATTGTACATTCCCCTTTCTTCCACGGGAAGGGATAGCTTTTCCTCACAACATGCCTTGAGAAGCTCTTTCACGCTGTCCAATTTGACGCACTCTCCCGCTGTTTTGCCCGCTTTGTCCTTGAGCGAGGCGTCTGCTCCTTTTGCCACGAGCCAGCAGACGGCGAGACGATTATTTTGCGCAGCGGCATGCATGAGGGCGGTCTGCCCAAGTTTATCCACGGCATCCACGTCACCTCCCTTTTCAATCTCCTTGAGCTTTTGGAGCAGGCTTGCCGCATTCCTTTCTTCCTTATTCAGACGGCTTCCTTTCGCTTGCTTTCCTACGATATCCGGGAAGAGCAGCTCCACCCCTAACTGCGACACGCTCCTCATTGCCGCCACGGCCTCATCAGCTTGCGGCGCCTCTGTGAGCATCAGAATGCTCACGAGCAACAGAATTGTAAAATTCCTGAAATGTGCAAACAAAAAATTTAATGAAGTGACGATGGTGGAAGCCTTCATGGAATCGCGTGAATTAAGTGTAGTGTACCAGTTATTGAAGATAAGGTCAAGGCAAGCGCATTAGAAAATGCGTTTGCCTATGTACGATTTACGATTTACGATGTGCGATTTAGAGAATTTACGCGCGTTGCGCGGAGGGAACAGCGCGTCCACGTTCCGACTTCATTAAGTGCGCTTGTCCGGCAGGAAATGGAAGCGCTTAGCAAGGAGGGCATCGCTTCCGGAAAAGAGGAGGAACGATTATTCCCGGATGACAACTTCGGAGCCGAGGGGAAGGAGGTTGAAGAGCGTTTGGCAGGTATCGTGCTGCATGCGGACGCAGCCATGGGAGTCCGGGGTGCGCAAGACATCACCGACATGGAGACCGACACCGTCGTTAGTGAGGCGCATGAAGAAGGGCATGGAGGAGCGGTAGAGGTTGGAGCGGTGGTAGCGATCTTTTTGACTGATGCGGAAGAAGCCGGTGGGGGTGGCATGCCTGGGGCCCCTACCCGTACAAACGGGGAAATCCATCGCGGGGCGGTCGGCTACGATGAAGAGGCCGCGCTGGGAAGAGAGGCTGATCACGACGAGGAATTTGCCGGAGGAGCCAAGAACCTCAGGATCCTGCCATGTGTCGTAAGTGTGGGGGTAGTCACTGCGATCGCGGAAAGAGCGGTAGCTTTCGGGGAATTGGACTTTTGGCAGGACATTAGAGATGATATAGTCAAACTTGGAGTCGTTGTATTCAGTGAGAAGTTTGGCGGAGGCATCACGGTGGAATTCTTGGGCGAGGGAGAGAGGTGTTTTTCTATCGCGGCTCCAGATGTCGGTTCTGGCGCCGGCATCCAAGAGCAGGGTGAGGAGTTTCGGATCATCGCAAGAGATCAACAGGTGCATAATGGCAGAGTAGCCTCGGCGATCCAGAGCGTTAACATCGGTGCCGTCAGCGAGGAGCTTCCGGATGGTAGGGGTATGGGGCCTGTTGTCCATGACCAAAAGCATGAGTGCGGTTCGGCCTTGGGCATCACGGGCATGCGGGTCGAGCATGATGTCAGTGATATTGCGCTGCTTGAAGAGATCAATGAAGAGGTGGCGATGATCCGGTTGCTCGTAGGCGATTTGCAAGGCACTGCAACCTTGGTTATTGAGGACAGTTGTGTCAGCTCCGGCATCGAGCAAAGCAGTGGCAGCTGACACATCGGCCGGATCATCCACAGCAGCGTGTGCCATGAGCGGCGTGTTGCCGAGTTTGTCCACAGCGTTGACGTCTGCCCCGGCTTGGACAAGCAGCTCCACCGTGCGCGCGGATTTTGTGGTGTGCAGGGGCGTTTTGCCGGATGGAGCCGCGTTGTTTACATCAGCTCCGGCCCGGATGAGAGCCTCCACGCGCTCGGGAGAATCTACGGCAAGGTGGAGCGGGGAGAAACCGAGGGAATCTGGAGCATTCAGTTCGGCGCCGGCTTGGGCAAGCAGGCGGATGGAATCGGGGTTGGAGGCGAGGTGAAGCGGGGTTCTGCCGAGGGCATCTGCCGCATTGACTGCTGCGCCGGCTTGGAGAAGAGCTTTCACGTGATCCGGAGAATCGACGAGGCGATGAAGGAGAGTTTGCCCTGCTGAATCTTTGGCATTGACATCGGCGCCTGCTTGTGTGAGCAACTGCAACGTGCCGACATGAGTCGTCAGCTCAAGAGCGCACCGTCCCTGAGCATCGGTGGCGTTGACATCCGCCCCTGCGTGGATGAGAGCCGCGACGCGTGCAGGATCCTCCAGCGCGCGGTGCAGGGGAGTAAGACCGGCGTTGTCCGTGGCGGCTATATTGGCTCCGGCTCGAACGAGCAGTACCGCAGATTCGGGGTTGGACACGATATGCAGGGGCGTAGCGCCGTTACTGTCGGCGGCATCCACGCGAGCTCCGGCTTGGATAAGAGCCTGCACACGAGCAGGTGAGTTTACGGCGGAGTGTAGTGGGGTTCTACCATGGTCAAGTCGGACGTTCACCCCGGCGGATCCGCCGAGAAGTCGAACCAGGTTGACGTAGGTATCCGGGGGAATATCCGGGTGAATGGAGTCGATGGTTGACGCATTGACGGATGCGCCGTGATCTGCCCAAAATTGGCAGAGGGAAGCCAGATCCTGCTCAGCGCGCGGATGAGTCACCAAATACGGGATAATGGGGATGGATGCATCCGCCGCACGTACATCGGCTCCGGCGATGAGAAGAGCCTTGGCAATATCAACCGACACGGCGAGGTGCAGGGCGGTGAGGCAATCGGGTGGAAGTTTCGCATTGGCATCGGCCCCGGCGGCCAGGAGGACTCTTACCAGCAACTCATCGGAGGTGACAGCCAACGAGAGGGGCGAGCGGCCGCCATTCTGCTGGACGATGCAATGAGGCGAAGCTCCGAGTTGCAGAAGACGTCCCATTAAATGAGCCATGTGCGGCGCGGGGAGGGTTGGCGATGGCGTGGGCAGCAGAGCCGCTGCATCATCAGCGGGCACTTTGCCGCCGGAAGCATCGGCAAGAGATTGCAGGATGTCCATGTCGTTCGACTCCATTGATTTCGGCAAGTCCTGGAAGTCTCGCGGGGCAGCCAGATACTCGGTGAGGAAGAATTTCCAAGCGCGATCATCTGCCGTCCAGCCGTTGGCATGCAGCAGCGTGATAAGAGCCGGGATGTGCTGCGGGTTCACGGGGGAGTGATCAGGAGATTGAAAGAGAGCGGCAGTGCAGGCGTCATCGATGCGAGCTCCATGGCGGATCAGTGCGCTTGCCACGTCAACATTGCGGTGGCGCAGTGCTGCAGAAAGAGGTGTCTCCCCGGTTGTGTGGGCGCTTTGGTTGACATCCGCTCCCGCAGATACAAGCTCGTCTGCCAAAGCGGCTGTGTGCGGTAGCGAGGCGAGCGTGTGCAGGATATTGCTGCCATCGGCATACACCGGCAGAGGGCACCCTGCTTGCAGCAAAGCGTGTACCACATGCGCATTGCTATGCAGAGCCGGAACGATGAGGCTGAGCGTGTCTCGACCGGATTGGTTCTCGGCGTACCATGTTTCCTTGGGATTCATGCCGGCGTTCATCAGTGTGCGCACGGCATCAGCCGAGCGAGCATAGCGCAGCAAATCATGATCATGCAGCAACTCCGGGTGTTCTCGCAACAGTGAGGAAACGGCGGATAATTCCCCTTGCAGCAGAGCGGAGGCAAGTTGTTGCGCGGGAGTGGAATCACCGGGCGGCAGACGCAGCGCAAGCGCAAGCAACAGTTCTTCTCCTGCCATATCTGCGCTCATTGGAACAGAGCCGGCTCCTTCAGCTGCCTGCGAAGCGTGGCGAACGCGGATTGCCAATTGCTCTACACTTCCGGCAGGGAAGGGAGGTCTTGCCGGTTCGCCTTGTTCCGGTGCGTCCTCGGCTACGATGCGTAATAATTTTCGGATTCTCACATCAGTGGCGTAGTCGCGCGCCAGTCTCCCCTTTTCACTCACGAGTCGGACATCGGCTCCCTTTGCCACCAACCAACAGACGGCAAGCAAGTCGTTGGACGCAGAGGCGTACATGAGGGCAGTTTGCCCGTGAAAAGCTGTAAAATTGACGTCGGCGCCCGCTTCGATAGCGTAGAGCTTTTTTCGGAGAATCTTCTCGAGTCGAGAACGGTCTGATGATTGTTTGATCGGCGCGAATGAAAGCAGACGAACGCCCTGCAGGGATGCCCCATCTGCGGAAGCTCGCGCGCACAATAGGCATAGGAGAAAAGCCATTACGATGCCGACCACGCACCGTGGGTACTCGTATCTACTTTGTATTACAGCATGCATACAATGTGCCGGGACATACGAACAGAACGCATAGTGCTGGCTGGTTGCCCGAACAGCCCGATGTTATATGTCATGCAGAAAAAATGCAAGCAGAAATTGTTTTATACTGCACTCCACATGTGTCCCAATAAAATTTCTCCGATCTCATTCAACCCATTTCCCATGCGTCAATGATCCGAAAAAATCTGCGCAACACGCGCGCGAACTCCCCAAATCGTAATCGTAAATCGCGAATCGTAAATGGATTGCGTGTTGGGATCGCTTTTTTGGGGACAGATGTGACCCCGGTGAGAACCCAGTAAGACTGCGTGTCGTGTACCCGGCGGAAACCGGCGCGGGCGGACGGCATAAACTACGGCATGATGATAATCATGCAGGCAAGCACGGCGAGGGCGATGAGCACCCAGAGAATGACCAATCCCTTACCTTCTGCCGGGGAGCCGGTGCCCTGGATGTGGGAGTAGCGACCACGCAGGCGTCCCTTGCGCATAAAACCATCGTAATTCTTCTGCAGCAGGGTTGCCTCCACCTGACGCATCATATCCAGGAGCACACCCACCAAGATGAGCAGAGAAGTACCACCAAAGAACTGAGTGACGATGTGCGGCAGAGCGCCAAATACGGAGAGCAGACTGGGCAGGAAATAAATCAGGGTGAGGAAGAGCGAACCGGCGAAGGTGAGACGAGTCATCGTCTGATCCAGGAAAGCGGCCGTTGCGGGGCCGGGACGAACGCCGGGGATATAGCTGCCGGATCGCTTCAAATTCTCAGATATCTGCTGGGGCTGGAACATGGTGGCAACCCAGAAGTAAGAGAAGAAGAAGATCATGGCCGAGGAGATGAGGTAGTACCAGATGTCACTCGGGGAAAGAACTGTGTTCACAAGAGAGACTATTGAGGAATCTCCGGTGAAGATCTGTGTGACGAGCATGCCCGGCAAAGCGAGAATGGCCGTGGCGAAAATGACGGGCATCACGCCGGAGTAGTTGAGCTTGAGGGGGAGATATGTGGTGCCGCCTTGGGTCATTTTGCCGTGACCAACTACTCGCTTGGCTTGCTGCACCGGGATGCGACGCTGGGCCTGGCTAACCGTGACTACGAGCGCCACAACTACCACCATGAACAGGATGAGAGCCACGAGGGTAAGCGAGCCAAGTGGGTTAATTTCTCCTCCCTTCATCACAAAAGTCTTCCATGCCATGGAAAAAGCGCCGGGAAGAGCGGAAATGATGTTGACCGAGATGATGAGAGAGATGCCGTTCCCGATGCCGCGCTCGGTAATTTGGTCACCGATCCACATGAGAAACATGGTGCCGGTGACGATGATGAAGATCGTGGAGAGGGTGAAAATCCATCCCGGGTGCATGACGAGGTTGCCGACATCCAATCCGATGGAGGAGGGGTTCTCCAGCGTCCGGGTGAGCAGGAAACCTTGCACGATGGCAATAATGATGGCGAGGATACGCGTGTAGCGTGTCATCTTCTGGCGCCCTCCCTCTTCCTCCAGCATCTTTTTCCACGAGGGTAGGACTGCTCCCATGAGCTGGGTCATAATCGAGGCGGAAATGTAGGGCATGATACCCAAAGCAAAGATGCCGCATTGTTGCAAACCGCCACCGGAAAAAATGGTGAGGATCGCCCCGAGTGCCGCCAGAGGCCCCCCTTCATCTGCAGCCTGTTGTTGCAGGAAGGTAGTGAGCGCATGCACATCCACGCCGGGGAGGGGAAGATGCACACCGAGACGCACCACAACAATGAGTGCCAAGGTGAAGAGGATGCGGCTCCGAAGCTCCGGAACCTTCATGGTGTTGGCAAAGGCTGCTATCATATTCGGATGACTGGGAAGACGATTGTGTTTGGGGAAGATCCCCTGCTTATCCGCCGCGGGGCAACCCATGTGCGCACAAGTGTTGCCCCCGACGGGAACCGCAGAGTCCTGTGGCTATTGCATCAGCTCGCAGGACTTGCGGAGTGAGTTTGTAGAATCAGCTTTCTGCGCTCTTGCGGCTCAGTACCGTAAGTGTGCCCCCGGCTGCAGTGATTTTCTGCTCGACAGAAGCGCTGGCAAAATCCACCGACACATTCAGAGCTTTGCTCAGCTCGCCGTTGCCAAGTAGCTTTACGGCATCGCATGAGCCTTTCACCAGGCCGGCTGCGCGCAGCTCCACCTCCGTCACCGTATCCCCGGCGTTGAAGAAAGCCTCCAGCTGGGAGAGATTGATGATGGCGATGTGATCGCGGAAGCGAGCGTTATTGAAGCCCTTTTTGGGAAGACGGCGATGCAGAGGCATCTGGCCGCCTTCAAAGCCCGGGCGAATGGACCCGCCGGAGCGAGCCTTCTGTCCTTTGTTGCCTTTGCCGCAGGTTTTACCGAGACCGGAGCTTTCGCCGTTACCGACACGCTTTTTGCGGTGCCTGGAACCCGGAGTCGTTTTGAGAGAATGAAGTGTCAACATAGTCGTAAAAGATCAGAGGGTTTAGACGGATTCTTTCTCCTTCTTTTTCTTGCCGCGGGCAGAAAGCACCTGGTCAGCCGTGCGCATGATGAGCATGGCTTGCATGGTGGCTTTCACCACATTGGCTGCATTCGAGGAGCCCAGCGATTTGGCGATGACGTTGCTTACGCCGGCGGCTTCCAGCACGGCACGCACCTTCTCACCGGCCACCAAACCCGTACCGGGGGCAGCTGGTTTAAGCACAATCTTAGCTCCGCCGAACTCACTGTACACTTCGTGCGGCAGGGTCTCGTTGACCACTACCACCTTTTTCATGGCGCGCTTGGCGGCATCGGTACCTTTGCGGATGGCATCGGAAACCTCATTCGCCTTGCCAAACCCATGACCGACCTTGCCGTTGCGATCGCCCACCACAACGAGCGCGGAGAAGGAGAAGCGGCGACCGCCCTTCACCACCTTTGCGCAACGGTTGACGTAGACGACTTTCTCGACAAGCTGAGGGCCATCCTCGGCAGAGCCCTCCGCAGAGCGGCGGGACGGAGCTGCATCGCGACGCCCGGGACGTTGAGCATTGCGGGGGCCGGCACCATCCTTGCGCGGAGCGCGCGGTGCAGGGTTCTGGGGAGCCTGAGCTGCCTCGTTGGCGGAAGTTTCCTCGACGGGAGCCTCTGCCGGAGCAGCTGCGTTGTCCTTTGTTTCTTCAGTACTCATTGTTCTAAGCGGTTAGAATTTCAGACCGGCTTCGCGGGCTGCGTCTGCCAGAGATTTGACCTTGCCGTGGTAGAGGAAGCCACCGCGGTCGAAGACCACTTCGGAGATACCTGCTGCCAGCGCCTTCTTGGCGATATCTTCGCCTACTTTAGCAGCGGTTTCCACATTGGCTCGCGAGAGACCGAGCTTCTTGGTGCATGCGGCGGCGAGGGTATGCCCCTTCGTGTCGTCTATCACCTGAGCATATACGTGCTGATTGGAGAAAAAGACGGCCAGACGCGGACGACCGGAGGTGCCGGAAATCTTTTTGCGAATGCGTGTGCGAACACGACTGCGAACGGCTTTACGATTGATCGTACTCATATCTTCTAAAAGTTATAATGATGATTACTTGCCAACGCTCTTGCCTTCCTTGCGGCGGATGTGCTCGCCTACGTAGTGCACACCCTTG
>CANPYO010000067.1 GCA_947588645.1 uncultured Akkermansia sp.
CAGCTTGGCCGGTTCCTCCACAAACCCCGCTAACCACGCATGATCCTGCACATTCGTCCCTCCCAACAAAGTAGATGTCCATGTGTTGAGAGAACCGGAAACCGGCAGCGCAATAATCACCACGCCAATGAGCGCCCGTACGATCGCCATCGTGGACAAATCTCGCCGGGTGTTGAGTTCATACGCCATCACCAGCACAGCGAGAGGCGTCACCAACGCGGCAACAGCCATGAAAAGATGCACACCCAACACTGGGTCCCACGTGGAAATGCTCATGAAGGCAAGGACGGAGAGGACGATTCCCCAGAGCAGGATGCGCGTATAGAGCCAAGGTTTCGGGGAGGATATATTGACGCGCGGCAAGGGCAAACCTCCCGGCTCCGTCTCCGCACAAAACACTTCACGCAACTCGGTCCACGTGTGTCTTCTCCACACCTGGGAGAAAAAGCCCTTCCACTCCACTCCGGAATCCTGGACACCTGAAAGGAGGCTCACCACGCGACCCACCACTGCGCGGAAATCAAACACAGAGCGGTAAAAACGCCAGCCCGTCATCCCCGCTTTCCAGAAAAGCGTCTCCTCCGGCAACTCCCCAGCGTAGCGCCTTTGCTTGAGCAATTCCGCATCCACGGGTCCACAGGTTTCCTCCCCTACCCTGTAATAATACTTTCCAACTCTTTCTTTGTCTGTCTCTATTTCTCTATTCATTGCGATAATTTATCTCTAAAATGAAGTTAAATTGTATATCCGCCCCCTTCGCCACGAGCCAGCAGACGGCAAGTTTGTTGTCCTGCGCGGCGGCGTGCATGAGGGCGGTCTGTCCTTGCTTGTCCACGGCGTTCACATTGCCACCCTTTTCGGTAGCTTTGAGCTTTTTGAGCAGGGACGCCGCCTTTTTCTGCTCCTTGCTGAGTTTGGCTCCCTTCGCCTGCTTCCCCGTGCCCGCCGGGAAGAGGAGTTCCACCCCCTGTTGCGGGACAGCCACCGCTTCTTTTTTCCTGACTGCTCGCCATGCCCAAACTCATCAGCACGGAGGCGAGCAAACATACGATAAACCGCTTACAACAACCTA
The DNA here is from genome assembly GCA_947588645.1 of uncultured Akkermansia sp. Lineage (GTDB taxonomy): Bacteria > Verrucomicrobiota > Verrucomicrobiia > Verrucomicrobiales > Akkermansiaceae > Akkermansia. The sequence continues at coordinate 1,073 of CANPYO010000067.1, forward strand.
ATAACAAATACGGGGGGGGGTAGCGACGATGTGAGACATGACTGCTGAGAAGTAACTGAAAGGAATTTATCAGTTTTATCCTGCGAGGGCAAGTGAAAAACTTCACAAAGATGGAAGTATTCACTCATCCGGCCCAAGAAAAAGCCTGTCCATTTACAATTTAATTCATTTACGAGGTACGATTTGGGAAGTTCGCGCACCTGCGGCGCGGGAATTTGACGGAGCGGGTGCGCATAGAAACTTTCAAAACATAGCGTGTTGCGAACTAGCATGGTTTGTGGATACGCGATGCCAGCTTGCAGACTTCTTTTCCGTCATGTATCTTCCATGAAACGCATGAGGAATGGGTTGAATGGGTTACGTTTTTTAGGACGGATGGGTTGTCGTGGGATTCCAGGAATCATGCCCTTGAGGTACTGAGGGAAAACGGCTGACACATTGCACCGTCACGTACCTCTGTGGTTAATGCTCTGCCAGCCAAGCGCAGAACTGCTCTGCCCAAGAAAGGGAGATGCCGGGAAGATCGGCAATTTGTGAGGGAGAAAGTTTGCGCAAGCCTTCCAAGCTGTGGAAGCGAGCAAGAAGGAGTTGCTTGCGGCGCGGAGTCATACCGGGACAAGCATCCAGCCGACTTTCTCGCATGCGTTTTCTCATGAGTAACTCATTGTAATTATGAGCAAAACGATGTGCTTCATCACGCAGGCGCTGCAGCAAGCGCAACGCCCCGGAATCGCGCTCGAGCGATAGAGGTTCGTCGCGGTTTGGCAGGTAGAGTTCTTCATCTCGCTTTGCGAGACCCACCACAGGCATGTTTTGCAAACCGATTTCTGCGAGCACACGCTGCGCCATAGCGAGCTGACCCTTGCCGCCATCAACCACAACGAGATCAGGCACGGTGATGGGAGCTTTGCCCTGCGCACGAAGCTCGAGCAGCCAGTTATAGGCATCCACCTCTTCCGGTTTGTCGAAGAGGGCGCTGCTCTCGCCAAGAATGCGTGAGTAGCGACGCTTCACCACCTCCAGCATGGAGGCAAAGTCATTCTGGGTATCCACGGATCGGATGCGGTAACGTCGATAGGCCGAGGGATCCGGCTTGCCGTGCGAAAAACGCACCATGGAAGCTACAATGTGATTATCTGAAAGGTTAGAGATGTCGAAGCACTCCATAATCTGCGGCGTGGGCATGTGCAGGGCATCTGCGAGCTGAGCCAAATCACTCTCCGGGTTCACCGTACCGGGCAAATAGGAATCAGAGCGAGCGAAGCGGCGTGCGGGTTCCAGCGTTTTCTCGACATTTTCGCGAATGTCGCGCAACTTGGCAGCGCGTTCATAGTCGAGCTCGTCGGCTGCCTGCTGCATCCCGCGAGTGAGCTCCTCCAGGTGCTCCCGCACGCCCCGCCCTTCCAGCAGGTCCAAAGCAGCGGCAAATTGATCGCGATACTCCGACGCAGAAATACGACCGATACAGGGGGCTGAACAGTGTCGAATCACATCATCGTGGCAGTGTCGGTAATCCTCAGGACCGGGACATTTGGCATTGCAACTGCGCAGGCGGAAGCGGTGGTTGAGCCACTCTACAGTTTCTTTGAGCGCACCACTGTGTACAAAGGGACCGATGTAGCGAGCACCGTCATCTTTGCGCAAACGCACCAGAGAGAAACGCGGTAGCTCCGCCTCTCGATCTGCACGCAGCAACAGGTAACGCTTGTCATCGCGCAATTGCACGTTGTAGTGCGGACGGTATTCTTTGATAAGCTTCTGTTCCAGCAAAAGGGACTCCTGCTCGTTACGCACCTCGTAGTAATCAAAATCCTCGATAGAGGCGATGAGCGCCCGAGTCTTGCCGTTTTCCAGCGTGGCACGCGAAGGTGAAAAATAATTAGCTAATCTTTTGTGTAAATCCTTAGCTTTACCCACATAGATGACACGCCCACCCACCCCACGCATCAGGTAAACCCCGGGGCAATGCGGCGTTGCGCGCCATTTTTCTTTGAGCTTGCTGCTTGCCATGTTGCGCCGAAACTATACACCCTCCGCCGAGGAACACAAACGCCTCCGCAACGAGCGCAGCACCCCGTGAGATCACGCACTGCGCGACTTCACTCCACCTTTCCCGAACGCCGCTCGGAACGCTCCCATGAACCGGCTTACGAGTGCATGGGCATGAGCACGTAGAGAAACTCATCCGCCACTCGCATGACCCCGGGACTGGACGCATCGATGAGATCGATACTCACCTCGTTCTCACCTACTGCCTTGAGCGGTGCGAGTACGTAGTCCGCATTGAAAGTGATTGAAAATTCGCGACCCTGGTACTCTATGGGCACCTCTTCATTTGCCTCACCCACATCTGACGAGCCAGACTGTACCTCCAACACCCCGGGAGTGATGTGGAAGAGTACCGTGTTCTTCTTTTCCGCAGCCAACAAAGAGACGCGTCGCACGACCTCGTTCAACTCTTGAGCGGGCAAGGCAATGCGTTCATTGTATCGGCTGGGGATCACCTGGCGGTAGTTCGGATAATTGCCCGAAATCAGCTTGGTAATGAGCAACGTATCTCCCAAATCAAAGGAGACCTGATCCGACGACACTCTCACCTGCACACTACCGGTGTCACCAAGCAGACGGTGCAGCTCCGGGACAGCGCGGCTGCGCAAAATAATACAGACCTGCTGGGATTCCGGGAATTCCAGCTCGTTCTCAAAGAGGGCCAACCTGCGACCATCCGTTGCCACCAGCGTGAGTTTGCCATCTTGGAAGCAGGTGTAGATGCCGTTGAGCACATAGCGCATGTCGTCATTGGCAATAGCGAACTCCGTGTAGCGCAAACCTTTGTTGAGCATACCTTGAGGCACCTCGAACTCACGCGCCTCCTTGAAGGCAGGCATCTGTGGAAACTCCTCAGCCACCAATCCGTAAAGCTTGAAATGTGCACGGTTGCAGCGCACCGTCACCGCATTTCCCTTCAGCTCCACGTCTACCTCGCCATCCTTCATCTCCCTCACGATGCTCTGCAATTTCTTGGCCGGCAAAGTAAAGGCGCCAGGAGTCTCCACTGTCGCCGGAACCTTCGCCTGGATGGTCAGCTCCATCGTTGTAGCCGTCAGCTTCAGCTCTCCATCAGCCACTTCAAGGAGTACATTGGAGAGAATCGGCATGCTAGGGCGCATGGACACGACACCCACTACCTTGTTCAATCCATCCAGCAACACTTGTTTCGCGATTGAAAATTTCATGGTCCTCTGTAGATTTTCTCTGCTCTCATTCTACCAACTCATCTGGGGGTTGGCAAGCATTTTCTCCTGCTTTTTCCAGATTTTCTATACCTACCGAAAAACGCCCCCAACATATGGTGGTATTAATTTATTTCAGGCAAATCTTTCCCCTCTCGCGATTTATTGACAATAAAACAAATGAAGATCGAAATTATTCGAGAGCGTCAAGAATGGCATCGCCCATGGCAACGGTGCCGACGACTCGCTCCCCGGGAGTCCCGGTCGCGAGGTCACGCGTGCGGTAGCCGGCAGAAATGGCAGTGCGCACGGCGTTTTCGACAGCATCTGCGGCCTGAATTTGCCCGAAGGAGTGTCGCAGCATCATGCCCGTGGATAAAATCTGCGCTATGGGATTCGCGATGCCTTGCCCTGCGATATCAGGGGCAGAACCGCCAGAGGGCTCGTATAGACCAAAGGTTTTGTCTCCACGCGTGCAGAGAGAGGCGCTGGGCAGCATGCCGAGTGATCCACAGATCATCGCCATTTCATCCGTCAGTATATCACCGAAGGTATTTTCCGTAACGATCACATCAAACTGCCCCGGGTTACGCACAAGTTGCATAGCGGCATTATCCACGTACATGTGGCTGAGCTGCACATCCGGATATTGCGCAGCCAGCTGAGACATCACATCTCTCCAAAGCACAGAAGCACTCAACACATTCGCCTTATCCACGCTACAAAGGCGACGATTCCGCCCGCGAGCAGCGCGAAAAGCCAGATGGCCGATGCGCTCCACTTCGTGGCGGTGGTAAATCATGGTATCCAGCCCAACAAGCTCGCCATCACGTTCACCGTAGAATTTCGGTTGTCCGAAATACATACCGCCCGTCAGTTCGCGCACGCACAGTATGTTGAAACCGCCCGCAATCAAGCTGTCTTTGAGAGGGGAAGCTGCCGTGAGTTCCGGTAAACACACACCTGGCCTCAAATTGGCGTAGAGTCCGAAATGCGCTCGCAGCGGCAGTAATGCTCCGCGTTCCGGGCGCTCATCGGGCGGCAGTTTTTCCCACTTTGGACCTCCTACGGAACCGAATAAAATCGCATCGGCTGCCTCACACGCCGCCAGAGTTTCTGCGGGCAGCGCCTTTCCAAAGGCATCTATCCCGGCACCGCCCACCGGTCTTTCCACACGCTGCGTACTAAATCCATACTTCTGCTCAACCGCGCTCAGCACACGCAAAGCCTCGTGCATCACCTCCGGTCCTATGCCATCCCCTGCTAAAACGGCTACTCGATACGTGCTCATATGTGCGTCATGATATGACCCGAGCTGCTATTCGTCAAGCTTCATATCCATGCAATCTTCAAAAAGCCCTAAAAGACGGCTGAGCGGGAGTAATTTTGAGTCCGATGAATCTACGCTTGTCCCGGCTCCGCATCCCCATGCCGTAGGATCGCTCACTTTGCAAATCGCAAATCGTACGTAAGCAACCGCATTTTCTCATGCAGTTGCCCTGGTTTCACCTTGACTTAACTACCATGGAAAATGATAATGATGCAGATTTCACAGCATGAACTCGGACTCACAATTGCACGACGGTTCCATGTATCAAGCCATGGATGATGATCTTATCCGTGCTCAGAGGGCGCACATGGAACTCCTTTACGATTTCAACCATACGCGTCCGACAGAAACACGAAAACGCGAGGAACTTTTGTGCAAAATGTTGGCGGAAATCGGCGAAGGCAGTTTCATCGAGCCTCCCTTCTTCGCTAATTGGGGAGGATGTTTCCTGCACCTCGGGCGCCACGTATATATCAACCACAATCTTTCTCTCGTGGACGATACACACATCTACATCGGCGACTGCACGAAGCTTGGCCCCAATGTGATGATTTGCACAGCGGGTCACCCCATTCTCCCGGAGCTTCGCGGTTGCTCCCCTTACCAATTCAACGCGCCGGTGCACATCGGGTATAACTGCTGGATTGGCGCAGGAGCCTGCCTTCTCCCGGGCATCACCATCGGAGACCACTCGATCATTGGCGCGGGTAGCGTCGTCACAAAGGACATCCCGACGCGCACCGTTGCCGTTGGCAATCCTTGTCGCATTCTCCGCTCAATCTCCGACCGTGACAAGGAGTTCTACTTCAAAAATAAAACAATTGACTGGGACTCGATTCAAATTTCATCGGATGTTGTTCAAAACAAACGCACTTGAGAGAAGTTAATCAGCAGAAAAAATGCCCTTATGGACTGATACCACCGATTGTACGTATCAAAAAAATCTGCTCAATGCACACGTTATCAATAAATAACACATTTCACATAAGCGTCGTCAGGCGCTTCTGCCTTTCCGCGCAACGCGCGCATTATTTTCAAATCGTACATCGCACATCGTAAATCGTACATAGGCAGCAGCCTACAGTTGCTGCATCACCTATTGGGGGTGCTTTTTCTTGGGGCGGATGTGATGTGTGGCGGCGCGTGCGCGAAAAAATTAGAGGTTGCTTTCCAAACAAGCCCATGCTACACTGGGCGCGCTACTCACAAATGACACTTTTACCCTACCAGCTCGCTAAGCGCGTGCTCTTCTTTTTGCCACCGGAGGCAGTGCATGAACCAACATTGATGATGCTCCGCGTGGCAGAGCGGTTGCGTATGTTGCGGCTGCTCTGCGGCAAGCCTGTGGATGACCCCGTAGAGGTGATGGGACTCAAATTCCCGAATCGTGTGGGATTGGCTGCCGGTATGGATAAGCAAGGGAGCTCCGTGGATGCCTTCGGCGCGCTCGGCTTTGGATTTGTTGAGGTCGGCACACTCACCCCCCGCCCACAGCGAGGCAACCCCTCTCCGCGTCTCTTCCGTTGCATTCCCCAACGCGCTATCATCAACCACATGGGCATTAATAACCCTGGCGTGGATCGCGCCGTCGAAAATTTGTCCACCATCCGCCGCTTCCAAGGTATTCTGGGCGTGAATATCAGTAAGAACAAGGTGACTCCGAATGATGAGGCTCGCATCGACTACTTGGCCTGCCTGAGGGCGGTTTGGAATGTGGCGGACTACGTGGCCATCAACTTCTCCTGCCCGAATGTCCCCAACCTCTGCGAGCTAGCGAAAGCTGAGACAGCCGCCGATCTGCTCGCCGCAATCAAAAGTGAACAATCTAATCTCCAGCAGGAAACAGGCAAATTCGTCCCTGTCGTTATGAAGGTATCGCCGGACATGAGCGAACAGCAGATTCGTGAGTTGGCGCACGTGTTTTTGGACTGCCAGCTCGACGGTCTTATTTGCACCAACACCACCACTTCGCGCATTGGAGTGGAAAATCACCCGGCTGCGCAACAAAAGGGAGGCCTTTCCGGCGCCCCTCTTTTTAACCGCGCTAATGAAACATTGGAGGCTTTTGCTCAGGAGCTTCGCGGCGCCATCCCGATCATCGGCGTGGGCGGTATCATGACGCCGGAGGATGCCCTGGCAAAGATACGTGCGGGAGCATCGCTTGTGCAGCTTTACTCCGGCTTCGTGTACCAAGGTCCATCCCTCATCCGCGGTTGCGCCAACGCCATTAAAAAGTACGCTGCGGAACAGGTGGAAAGTTAGCTTGTTCCAGCAGCTGAGGCAGGGCATGCTGCCAAGAATATGCCCGCTCCTCGAGCGCGCAATTACGGCGTCCACTTCATCGTCGTCTTTCAGCCTGAACCTGCGCTTGTCGGCAGTTTTGTACGATTTGCAAAGTGAGCGCGCGTTGTGCGGAGGCAAGTGGTGTGTCTCGCATCCCGCACGCGAAAAAGTGGGTTAAATGAGCCCGGAGAAGATTTTATTGGGACACGTGTGGTAACAAGTGTGTCAAAAAACACAAATAAGCTTGACGCGTAGAGAATTCGCGCATAAAATGCGCTTATGCAAAGAGCGCATATCAAGACATTCATGTATACGGCGGGTATTCTGCCGCTGACCTTCTGCTGCGCAGCAGCCCTCGATTCCTGCAAGGATGAAGCAGCCAAACAACCGGCAGCAACGCCTGAGACTGCTCCTGCAGTTAATGCCGATGTTCAAGCCAAGCAGCTCATCGACTACATGATTTTCGAGGTGGGCAATTCCCTGAGCCGTGAAGCCGACAAGCCTATGTGGCGCGAAATGGTACGCGATATGCGCAATCAGGTGGAGGCCTATTACAACACGCTGCGCTCTACCGGTGATGACCCCGAACGCTTGGTGCGTATTGGTCTCTTCTTGGCAGATGGCGCGCGTCACCTTTCCGCCTTCCAGAAGGCTGCGGATATTTATACTGCCACGCTTAAAGACTGGGATGCACTTCCGGAAGACACAAAAACCGGCGTGAACGGTCAGAGATTGCGCAGCCTCTTGGTAAACGGTCTCGGATCCTGCCTCATGCAGCAGCGCAAAATGACGGAGGCTCTTCCCTATTACGAAGAAGCTCTGGAACTGGACAAAGCACGCTACAAGCGACTGGCTCCCGAAGAAGGCAAACCCTTGCCGACCGCCGAACATATGGGACAAGATCTGGAAAACGCTGCTGAAGACTTGCTGATTTCCTACCGCTGCTTGGCGGAGTGCCAGCTCTTTGCAGATGATCCGGAGCAGGCTCGTGAAACACTGCAAACCGGGCAAAAACTGGCTCTGGATATGAAGAATCTCTCGACGGGTATTACCTTCGAGTTTGTGCACCTGCTCTCCACGCTCGGAACCTTGGAGAGTCGCGTGGGACAGCCACGGAAGGCTCTCGCTGCTTGGTTGCAGGCAGCAGGGCTCGCTGATCAACTGCGCAAGAATACCTCTTCCCCAGCTGACCAGGCAAAAGCTATTACTCTCCTCCGCGAGCTCACCCCCCCAATCAAGGAGGTGCAAACTCAGTTGCAGAGCCAACAGCAGGAGACTTCCCAAGAGCAACCTGCCCAACAGTAAGAGCTCGTTCCCTTCTGATCCTCTGCGCACGCCCATGGCGGAGTTCCTTTTATCCGTCCCCGCGTTGGAGCGCAATGCGCGTATCCTGCGGGAGACGGCGGATGCGGCCGGGGCAAAAGTGCTCGTTGCTCTGAAGGCCTTTGCCACCACATCCGCCCTGCACTACTTGAGCGTGTATGCGGATGGCGCATGCGCTTCAGGCCTCTACGAAGCGCAGCTGGCAGCAAAACATGTGGGCGCGCATATTGCGGTGTACTCTCCCGCATATTCACAGGCAGAGCTACTCGAGTTGCTCGATTTCGCCCACCACATCGACTTCAACAGTCTTTCTCAATGGGAACGTTACCGTGCACTGTGTACACAGCATCCCCGTGCACGGAGCGGTGAACTGCAATTTGGCCTGCGGGTCAATCCCTGCTTCTCCACAAGTCACACCCCTCTCTACGACCCTTGTGCGACTGGTTCACGCCTTGGTGTACCAGTCGCCGAGTTGACGGCCTGCGAACCGCAGCTTCTCGTGGGCATCAGTGGGTTACACATGCACACCCTTTGTGAGCAATACACGACTGACCTCATCTCTACCGTCGCCGCGTTGGAGAAACAGGCGACTCCCCTTCTAGCCTCCCCGGCTATTCGATACTTGAACCTGGGCGGCGGCCACTGGATTACTAAACCGGATTATGACCGGGGCGCTCTCGTGGAGCTTATTTTGCGTCTGAAGCAACAATACGGCGTTCAGGTTTACTTGGAACCCGGGGAGGCATGGTGTATCCACACTGGTGTACTGCGCTCACAAGTGCTGGATATTTTTGAAGCTGCGGGACACAGCCACGCGATCCTCGACGTAAGCGTATCTGCCCACATGCCGGATGTGCTGGAAATGCCCTACCGACCGTGTGTGTTCTGCACTGTCCCCTTCTCATCCGATGCGTCATTGCAGCAACCGGCCGTCTGTCTACCCGAGGAGTTCTACCACGCCGCCGGTGTAGCCGGAGAACTGCCGCACACCTATCGCCTGGGTGCTCGCACCTGCTTGGCGGGCGATGTGCTGGGTGATTTTTCCTTCCCGCGCTCACTAGCCGTTGGCGACACCATTATCATGGATGACATGGCTCACTACACCATCGTGAAAACGACTCACTTCAATGGCGTTCCCCACCCGGATATCGCTTTGCTCCTACCGGACAACTCTATTCGTACCGTGCGTCACTTCACCTTCCGTGACTTTGCTGACCGCTTGGGATAAAGCGCAAGGCAACCGCATCCGAAGCGACAGCTTGTGAGACACATCCGTCCCAAGAAAAAGCGACTCATTTACGGTTGGATTTTAGCGCCGGAGGCGCGGGCTATGCGAAGCCGGGGCGGAACTCTTGAAACGATGGTGCGTTGATAGGAGGAAAGCATCTGGTGTTACACTACGCCAGTGGAGCTTTATTTCCAGCGTTAGTCTGCCGGTTGACCTTCTCGGGAGCATTCTCGCCGATTCAAGTAAAAATGGAGAGCAAGTTTAATGGCAGATGTGCGATCAATATTGCGTTCTATTGCGAACTTTTCCAATCGCGCAAACAAATCTTGCCTGCATCGAAATGTAATCATGAGTAAGTTGGGCATAACACTACCCAGCTTGCCACATCTGTGCAAGCAATTCAAGAAGAGTTAGCTTGACTCACTCTCACGACAAACGCATTTTCTAATGCGATTGTCCACACGTGTCTCGATAAAATTTCTCCAAGCTCATTCAACCCATTTCCCATGCTTTTTTTTGCAATCGTACCTAGGCAACCGCCTCGTGGCTGCCTAAAGTCGTCGAACTCCCCACATCGGAAATCGTAAATGAATTGCGTGTTGGAAGCGCTTTTTTCCTGGGACGGATGTACATCGGAGCCCTGTCTGCAAAAAAAATGGATGCATGGAAAATTCCGTGCATCCGATATGATCTGCGGAAGCTTCGTCCGCTCATGCCCACTCTCCTCAGCCCTGAACTGCTGCAGGAGCCTCCGGCGTTGGCGGGAGAGAGTTTCCTGCGGCTGTACACGCCGCCAGACTCAGTATGATGGCTAACACTCTCATATGTTTCGTTCAGTTTTTTTACGCCGTCTCTCGCGGCGACGCCGCATTTTAGTCTCGTTTCCTATGACGTCAAGCCCAAAAATTCCAAAATGATGAAAAATTTTGTCATCCTCCTTTATCTGTCCTAATAAAATTTAACGCGCTTCATAGAAAATCAACGGTGGGAATAAAGCCTGCAAGATGACATCGCGTACCCACAAACCTCTCCAACTAATAATCCACATTGTTTTGAAAATCCCGCCGCGCATCCTCTCTGCTTCCCGAATCGTAAATGGCAACCGCATTTTTTAATGCGGTTGCCGTGACAGGTAGATTGTTGGATTTACAGAGTGTGAACAAGCCGCTACAATGAAGAAATGATAAGAGAAACATCCCACACGACGCTCGGTGAGCAGATGCACTGCTGCACCGTATTCAATCTGCCCGATCACCCGAAGGTCTGCACCGATGTGCCGAAAAAACTCGGTGGCCTGGGCGAGCAACCTTCTCCGGGTGAATTGCTCGCTGCAACTGTCGCCTCCTGCATGCTCAGCAATGTGGCCTTCACCGGTGCGCAAAAGAACTTTCCTACAAAAGGAATCACCATCACCGCGGGTCTCTCTGAAGGACCTCAAGGAGTAGGAGCTCTGCATTTTCGCATCACCGTACCTCATTCCACTACGCCGCAACAGCGCTCCCTGATCGAGGCAGCTGTCGCTTCGTGTCCGGTTGGCAAATCCATTCACCCAGATATCCCGAAACACATCGAGTGGCACTGGACGGAATAACGCTATTGCGCCTTGGGGGCGGCTTCACCCTTCGGATACCAAATGGAGTTATCGTTGGTCACCAGAATGAACCCCTGCTCCATGAGCCAAATCATATCTGCTGTGTAGGGTGCGTAAACATCCGCGGCCGCCTGCTTGCTCGCTTCATCTGTACCCGCCGGTACCCCGCTGAGCTCGGCAAACATAGCGTCCACTTTCTTACCGGAGTTTTCTTTGGTCCAATTGAGGATTCCCTGCATACGGTCAGCCAGAACCGTCCCCTCAGGCACCACGCGAATGCGACTCGGCCCCGTGTAGTGATGCCCATGCCACTTATAGATGGGAATGTGGTGACGCGCCAAGCCGTGGCAGAGATTCGGGATGAGAATTTGAGGATTGCGACGGTGTTTACCGGAAAGTATGGACACGTGAGCGGCAAGCCCCGGCGACAGCAGTTTAAGCGGAACGGCTCCGTTAACAAACACTTTCTCCACCGTCTCATATATGTCAGCATAATGATGCTGCAAAAAGTCCTCTTCCACTTCTTTCGTTGTTTCGAGCACCTTTTCCTGCTCACCTTCGCGAGTGGGGTGCCATACAGTGCGCACAGATGCTTCGGCAAGCCACTGCTTCACTGCCTCTTCATCCTTGTTCACAGCAATGGCTGCGCGGAACGCCCCCATCGGCATGGATGAATACTTAGCCTTGTAGAGTCGCGCAAGAGAAGGCTGATACCCATGCCAGTTGACCGGACCGATGACTTCCTTGCCGAGCGAACACACAGCAATGCCGGTAAAGTTTCCTTTAGGCGGATCTACTTGTACCTGTTCAGCGGTGTACAGCTCACCGAACCACGGAGCATGGGAAACATACGCCACGGCCTCCGCCTGCGTAAGCCAGCAGGAGCCGTCCTCACGTTTGGAGTGTATGAGCATCGGACCTCCCCCTTGCTTCATGAATACGAGGTCATAGCGATCGCCCTTGGCCATTACAACACGCGCCAAATCCAGTAAAGAGTGCGCGCGCTTCTGGCGCTGGATTTCTGTGGCAAAGATGGCAAGTATGGGGTTGCTTGGTCGGAGCTCAACCCGTAATCCCTCTGCAGGCTGAGGAAGTTGACGGTGCGGAACATCTGACCGGCGTTGGGGTCTCGACTGTGCGCCGCGTTCGGAACGCCCGCGATACTCTCCGCGAGGAGCGCGATCATCGCGACGATTATTCCCTTTGCCTCGCGCATCTCCCCGATCTCCTGTGCGGCGTGAAATACGATCCGCAGGTGCTGAAAAACGCGCCAACGAGGGGCTCCCTTGCGAGCGCGCCCAATCTGGTCCGAACTGGAAATCCGTCAACTCCGATAAATCAAAGGCAACAGCTCCTTCTTGTGTACTCTCATCCATATCAACCTTCGCGCCACTAGGGTACTCCGAAATTACATGTTTGGCAACCTTTTTTTGCGCATTTATACTGCGTTCTCGCGTTTCTCACGCGCCTTGGCGAGCAAAACGATGGGGTGATAGGTAAGCGGAAGCCTGCCCGAGTGATCCGTAAAACGCTCGCAATAGGCTTCACAAAGGGCCTGAAGTTCGCCGCGTGAAAGAGGTGTGGATATTGCGGCATTCACGCCGGTGGAGTGCAAGTGCCCAAGCAGCGCACGCATATCGGGAAAGTGGAGAGTTTCCTCCCAGTCACGCGCGTAAACAAGCTGCAAATCGGCGGAACACAGCATATCCGCCCATTCCTGCGCGCTGGGGTATTGCAGCCCGGCACCCGTGATCTGCCTCAGCTCATACAAATTATGCCGGACGAAAGCGCCCACAGCTAACACGCCGCCATGAGCAAGGCTTTCTGCCATCCGCGACACAAACTTCGGCAAATCTTTCATCCACTGCAGTACCGCAGAAGTCGCGATGAGGTCCAGCTCTGTCGGCAACTCTACCTCTTCCGCATCCCCGGACA
>CANPYO010000068.1 GCA_947588645.1 uncultured Akkermansia sp.
GAAAACAGGCGATGGAAAGACGGGGTTCTGAGCGAGACATGGCCGGAACGCGCACCGCCGCGCCGGTGAAGTGCAACGAATAAAGATGAGGGTTTTCTCCCCACTTCACTCCTTCGCGCCGTGCTCTTTGAGGAGTTTGATGATCTTGTCCCGTTCCTCTTTTCGGGCGATCTGCAGGGCCATTTGCAGGGCCGTCTTGCCTGCTTTATTCTTGATGTTCGGATCTGCCCCGGCATCCAGGAGGGCTGGAATGCAGTCCTTTCCCCACCAGTTCTTACTCATGATCATGAGGGCGGTGTTGCCTTGGTTGTCTTGTGCGTTGACATCAACACCGTAGTGGACAAAAAGCTTGATGTCGCTGGGTTTGATGTTCGGTCGGAAAAGTGGGGTTTGACCTTCTTTATTGACGATATGGGGATCGGCACCGGCCTGAATGAGGTCTTGGATTTCATGTCCCGTGGCGATGAAGAGGTAGACGCTGCCATTGGATTTCTCAGATTTCAAGATAAGATCGGAGGAAAGGAGAGCTTTTCTTGCCGTAGGATTTGGGCAAGCGTCGCAGTTGCGAATGGGACGGGTGAGGTCTTCAATCGAGGAGGCATCGGGATCTGATTCGGTCCTCTTTAAGAGCTCAATGATGCGGGAGTACTGATCTGACGTGAACGAAACCTCATTGAGGTAAGCACCATGATAAAGCAATTCTACGTAAATGCCTTTTGGGACATTAGCACCATCATCCAGCATGATTTGCATGCAATCCGGATGGCAGATGAAGAGGTCGCCGCTGTAACGGGCTCCTTTACCATGCAAAAGCTTAGCCACTTCGGGTTGATTTTGGGCGAGAGCGGATTTCAGGGCGGTTTCTCCTCTTTTTGAAACGACAACCGGATCTACTCCTGCGTCGAGGAGCTTCTGAGCGATGCGGGGACCCATGCGTCCGGCGGTCATCAGGGTGGTCTTCCCATCATTATCCGTGACGAGAGGGTCAGCGCCATGCTCCAACAGCAGAAGAGCCACTTCTTCATATTGGGCGTCTGATAGGCGTTGACATTGACCTCCCCGAAAGTTCAACAGAATGTCAGCGGGCGCTTTAAGACCTGCCCGGAGGAGGGCGCGCAGCGCAGATACCTCCTCATTTCCTTCTTTCTCATTGCGTGGTAAATTCACGTTGCCCTCACCAATAATTATGTGAACAAGCCTACGGTCCATACGTCCCAGATTGGGGTCGGCACCGGCCTTGAGAAGAGCCTGCACGATTCTGCTGACGTTGGGAGCGTAATAGCCATCATTAATGGGCGATCGTCCAAAAATACCACTTAGTGGTGTATTATTGTTATCAACGGCATTGGGATTAGCCCCATGTTTGAGTAGAAGCTCCACGGCAGCTGCCCGTCCCAATGTCGCCGCTCTGTGTAGCAGGGTCTGAGGGTTTTTGTAGCGATCGTCAAATGTACAGTTGGGATTCAGTCCCGCATCCAGCAGGACCTTAAGCACATCGGGCTCACTACGGCGCATGTTGATGTAGATATAATCTTCGTGGCGCTCATCCACAAAACGTAACCCGGCATTCCACCATCCATTGGATGCCATGGCAGGATCAGGAAGAATGAGCTCCACTATTTTATCATCTGTGGGCACCGGGACACCTGCCTCCAGCAACCCTTTTACGGCGCCACTGCTGTAGCTGTTTTGGAGAACTGCCGTCAGGCAAGCTGTGGCATCCGGTACGCCGCCTGCAGCTGCCACCAGTGCTTTCACAGCCTCTGCGGATTGTGCGTGGCCATACAGGGCGGGAATCTTTGCCTCATCGGGTTTTTGCTCCAGAAGACTCTCCAGTCGCTTAACATCGTCCAACATGAGGGCGAAGAGGAGCTTGGCATGATCGTCCTTTGGCTCCCGTGTCATACCCAACGCCAACAGCAAGCGCAGGTGTTCCGGCGTGGCCTCATCCCATTTCGTCGCGCTGCACGGTTGCACGGGCATGCCGTGGCGGATTAAGAAAGCGAGACCCTCCGGGGGATAGTCAATAGACAGGAACTCGCTTTGGTCGGGGCGGAGTTGGTCTGCATGCGCGCCTGCGCGTATGGCCATTGCTTCTTTGAATAAGAACCCCCCCTGCCTCCATGCAGAATCTTCCAACTTCTCCTGGCAGTTGTCTTTTGAAATCTTGCCCGTTTGGACCACCCAGTCATCATAATCTTCATCCGGATTTTCTTCTGAAGGGACAGGCAATTTTTCCTCACAACAAAGTTGGAGAAGATTTTTGATGCGTTGGTCCCATTCACACACAAGGTTTCTGGCCGTCTTGCCCTTCTTGTCCTTGATGGTGGCATCCGCTCCCTTCGCCACGAGCCAGCAGATGGCGAGGCGGTTGTTTGCGGCGGCAGCGTGCATGAGGGCAGTCTGACCTTGCTTGTCCGTAGCGTTGATGTTGCCACCCTCTTCGATGGACTTCAGCTTTTTGAGCAGGGACACCGCTTTCTTCTGTTCCTTGCTGAGCTTGGCGCCCTTCGCTTGCTTCCCTGTGCCAGCCGGGAAGAGGAGCTCCACCCCCTGTTGCGGGACAGCCGCCGTTTCCTTTTCCTGGCCGCTCGCCATGCTCAGACCCATCAGCACGATGGTGAGCATAGATGCGATAAAACGCTTACAACAAGCTAATAACAAATACGGGGGGGGGTAACGGCGATGTTCATGATAGTGAGTGAAATGTGCGAAACTGGGCACAATGTACCTGTTACAAGAGAGAAAAGCAAGATAAAAGTCGCGTGTATCCCAATAAAATCATCTTTGGGCACATTCAACCCATTTCTTCGCGTATGGAATGCGAGACATACCACTTGCCTCCGCGCAACGTGCGCTCACTTTGCAAATCGTAAATCGTAAATCGTAAATGGTTTGTGTGTTGGGATCGCTTTTTCATGGGACGGATGTGGGGATTATTCTTCGCGGCAAAATAGGTGCTTGACAAGAAGGGAACACCCTCGTATAATACCCGCGTACGAGTTCCGGTCTTCCAGAGGATTGGGGCGGGTCGAGGGCCCGCTCTTTTTTTATGGAAGACAGGAGGATAAACCACCAACGACATCGAAGAATATGGCCACCACAGATATCACCGCCCTGATCGATTTTTATGTACGCGAGAAAGACCTGACACGTGAAAGTGTGCTGCAGGCGTTGGAAGCGTCGTTTTTGACTGCCTACGCCAAGATGGTGCCGGGGGCGGATCGCATACATCATTTGCGGGCCGTTGTGAATCCGCAGAAGGGTACGGTGAAGATCAAGGCGGAGATGACGGTGGTGGAAGATGCAGAGATGCATGATCCTTTCAATGAGTTGAAGCTGAGCACAGCGATGAGCGTGTGTGCACCGAAAGGGAAGCAAGTGCAACCCGGTGACACAATGAGTGTGAATGTGACTCCCAAGGACTTTGGACGCATCGCCGTGCAAACCGCTCGCCAAACGATGCAACAGCGCATTCGTCGTGCCGAGCAAGAAATGCTGGCAGATGCCTTCAAGGATCGCGTGGGTGAGGTCGTGACCGGCACAGTGAAGCGTTACGACAAGGGAGACGTGGTAGTGGAGGTTGAAAGGTTTGAGGGAATCCTGCCCTCGCGTCAGCGAATCCCGGGTGAGGAATACAATACGGGTGACAAGTTGAGATTTTACGTGGTGGAAGTGAAAGACGGCGCACGGGGGCACGAGCTTATTCTCTCGCGCAGTCATCCCAACTTGGTACGCCGCCTGTTTGAGAGTGAGGTCATAGAGATAGCAGAGCACTCCGTGGAAATCGTGATGGTGGTGCGCGAGGCGGGCTATCGGAGCAAGTTGGTCGTGCGCAGCCACGATGCGAATGTCGACCCCATAGGCGCCTGCGTGGGGATCCGGGGTTCGCGCGTGAAGAATGTGGTCAACGAACTCAACCATGAAAAGGTGGACATCCTCGAGTATTCGGAGGACAGGCGCGTGATGGTGCAAGAGTCCCTGGCGCCGATTGATCCGGTGGACATAGAAGTGGACGAGGCTCAGAAGCTGGTGACGGTGTATGTGGAAGATGACAAAGCAGCGGCCAAGGCGAAGGGACGCAAGGGGCAGAATGTCCGGCTTACCGCCCGCCTCATTTCTGAGCCGAATGAACACTGGGACGTGAGAGTGGAGGCGCGCGGAGGAAACGCCGGAACCCGCGAACAAATGCAGGAAGCCGCAGGCGAGTTGGCGAAGGCTCTCCTGATCAGCGATGAGTTGGCTCAGACCATGGTGGAAGCCGGCTTTACCCGAGTGCAGGATATCGTGACGTGGGATGTGCAGAAAGAAGATTTGATGGATACTTTGGGCATCACGGAGGAACAGGCAGAGCACATCCTCTCCACTGCAAAAAAAGCGTAACCTGAACATAAAAAAAGAGACACATGCCGGTAGAGAAACCCAAAAAGGAAGTTCTGGATTTGTTGGGGGGGAAGAAAAAAGCGGCTGCAAAGCCGACCCCGACCCCAGCGGCAGCGCCTGCCATCAAAAAGGCGGCTCTGGATTTACTGACACCTCAACGCAAAAAAGCCCCACAGCCCAACAAGGCTGCTGCGCCTGCAGCCACTCCTGTGAAGCAATCCCAGCCGACACCCACACCTCCCCAGCCGGAACCGGTCCCGGTACCTGCGCCTGCTGCGGTCGTGGCTCCGGGAGGAACAATCAATGTAAAGGCTCCGGTGTCCGTGACGGATCTGTCGGCGAGCATGGGACTGAAGCCCTTCAAGCTGATAGCCGACCTGATGCGCATGGGTGTGTTTGCCAATACGGATACCCTGTTGGAAAGTGATCAGGTAGCGGCGCTGTGTGAAAAGCACGGGTTTTTGTACGAACGAGTCAAGCGCGAAAAAGGCGCGGGAGTGAAGGCTCCGGTCAATGTGGCGGAGCCGGAAGCCGTAGCGCCGGAAGCCGAGCCGGAGGAAGTGCTTAAGGCGCGTACTCCCATTATCACTGTGATGGGGCATGTTGACCATGGTAAAACCTCCTTGCTCGATTACATTCGGCGCACCAAAGTGGTGGCAGGCGAGGCTGGCGGCATCACCCAGCACATCGGAGCCTACACGGTAAAGCATGGAGAACATACGATCACCTTCATCGATACCCCCGGACACGCCATTTTCACCGAGATGAGGGCGCGCGGCGCCGATGTCACGGATATCGTGGTGCTGGTGGTGGCAGCCAACGATGGCATTATGCCGCAGACGAAAGAGGCCATCATGCATGCGAAGGCCGCGAACAAGACGATCATTGTGGCGGTGAATAAATGCGATTTACCGGCAGCAGACCCGGTGCGGGTGCGCACTCAGCTCATGGAAGAAGGTCTGGTGCCTACGGATTTCGGAGGGGATGTGGAATGCGTGAATGTGTCTGCCGCTACCGGTGAGGGTATTGATGACTTGCTGGAGCTCCTCTGCTTGCAGGCAGAAGTGCTGGAGCTACGCGCCAATCCGCGTGCCAACTGCCGTGCCTCTATCATTGAAGCACGCATGGAGCAGGGTAAGGGCAGTTCTGCTACTGTTATTGTGCAGAGTGGCACACTGAAAGTAGGCATGCCTTTCATCTGCGGGCCGTACGCGGGCAAAGTCAAAACACTCATGAATGACCGAGGCGAGAGCATCAAGCGCGTGCTGCCGGGCATGCCGGCAGAGGTTTCCGGTTTCCTGGAAACCCCCAATGTGGGTGATGAGCTGGTGGAGATGGAAAACGAGAGGGCTGCTCGCAAACTTTCTGAGGAACGCTTGGAAAAACAGCGTCGCGAGCGGTTAGCCGTACCCAAACGCTCTCGCATGGAAGACGTGCTTGCCATGATTGGCGAGACCAATCACAAGGCCGTGCTCAAACTCTTCCTGAAGGGCGATGTGCAGGGGTCTGTGGAGGCTATCAAGAAGGCCATTCTGGATATCAAAAGCGAGAAGGTGGAATGCGAGTTCATCGGCGCGGCCGCTGGGCCTATCTCTGAGAATGATGTCTTGCTCGCTTCGTCGTCCGACGCCGTGATTCTCGGCTTCAATGTGAAGGTAGAAACCAATGCGGTAAGGGCGGTAAAGCGTGAGGGAGTTCAGGTGAAGATCTTCTCCATCGTGTACGAGCTCATCGACCAGGTGAAGGATGCGATGTTGGGCATGCTGGAGCCGGAGACGCGCGAGATGATGTTGGGGCATGCTGAAATCAGGCAGATCTATAAATTGAACAAAGGAAAAGCAGCGGGGTCATACGTGACAGACGGTAAGATGCTGCGTACTGCTGAAGCCCGCGTCCTGCGGGATGGACAGGTAGTGTTCGATGGCCGCATGTCGACCTTGCGCCGCTTCAAGGACGAAGTGGAAGAGGTGAAGAGTGGTCTCGAATGTGGCATACGCCTGGCAGATTACGACGACTACGAGGAAGGCGACGTGATAGAATGCTACACCCTCGAGAAGATTAAACAGACGCTATAAATCACGATGGCAACGCACCGCTTAGACAAGGTAAACGAACTGCTCAAGCGGGAGATTGGTACATTTGTGCAGCGCGAGTTTGAGTGGCCCGGCACGATTGTGTCCATCTTGGATGTGGAGGTGACAGAGGATCTGCGGGAAGCGCGAGTATGGGTGGGAGTGGTAGGTCGCATAGGGGTTAATGCCGTGCTCGATAAACTCACGCGAGCGCGTGGCAGTATCCAGGGGGCTGTGAGTCGGCGCGTGACATTGCGTAACACGCCGCGTTTGAGTTTTCGGCACGATGATTCTGCGCAGCGTGGGGTGGATATGGTCAATCTCTTGGATGATATTGAGAAAAATTTGCCGAAGGCGCCCCGGTTGCCGGATGGTGAGCGAGATCCTGAGCTATGATTTCGTGAAGTAAACATAAGCAAGACATGGCGGGAAAGATTACCATACGCCGAGTTGGATCCATGGTGCCAACGGTATGCTTACTCCTCTTTCTCGTCTGTTGCGTTGGTCTGGCATGGCTGAGTACGGGGGGATTGCCGGACTTCGCCGTGCGTTATTTGGAACGCAAGGCAGCCGAACAGGGTGTATACCTGAAAATAGATGAACTCAGGCTGGATCCGATGCATGGTGTAGCTGCGTGCGCGGAAAACGTGTCTTTTTACGCAGATGCAGAGCACAGTGACATGCTGGGCAATGTACGTGATCTGGCCGCGGGTCTGAGTCTCAGAAAAATGCTCGTCGGGAAACTGAGTGCATCTTTTGTGCGAATATCCGGCGTGACGCTGGATTTGCCCGTAACAGACCCTGCTACCGCGGAATTGCCGGTACGGATCGAGAGCGTGGAACTGGGCATGAATCGAGATGATGTGTTGCGCGTTGCCAATGGGCGGTTCAATGTAATGGGAGTACCCGTAAAATTGACCGGCAGTTTGGATCCCGCTGCATTACCGAAAGAAGTTCCACAATCCACTGACCAGACGCAGGTTCCTTCTCCTCTGGATTTGGCAAAGGCTATTGAACGCTACCAAGGAGTCATCAACCGTATTTACAGCACCATCCATGACCAAGAATGGAAGCCTGATGAGGTTCCCTCGTTGAGCGTGCATGTAGATTGGCTCGAAGAGCCGCGCGTTGCTCTGCAAGCCCACGTTCCAAGCTACGATGCAGGTTCATTCCACTTTCGCGATGCTGTGGCCGACCTCAGTTACGACAAGCAGGGCATCACTATTAACTCCCTGCAGTTCCGCACGGTGGATCCGGAAGCATCCGCCTCCCTTCGAGGAGCTTATAATTTGGATGAGCGTCATTTGGCATTCAATGTGCACAGCACAGCAGCGTTGGTGCGCATGCTCCACCATGTGAGCCCTCCCAGGACAAGATCCTTTTTGGAGAAGTTTCACCACCCGGATAACGACCCTCCGGACTTGCGACTAAGTGGGGATGTGGTGTTTGAGGAGGACTTCACGCTGCAAAGTGCGCGATTGCGTGGGCATGTGCTGCAAAAAAATCTGATGGTGGGTGAGACAAAGGTGGATGAACTGGAACTCTCTTTTTTCTACGACAACGGTGATTTCAATGTCGATAAGCTGGAGCTGCGTTTTCCGGATGGTTCGCTGCAAGCGCTGGCAAGCGCAAAAAATCAGGCAGGACAAGCCCAACTGGCTGCCGACTTGCCGATACAGAAGATGCTCACGTTGGTGAATGAACTCTCTCCGGTGCCGGTAGAGCTCCCGGAAGGGTTGGAACTGGGCGAGCGAGTAAAACTGCAGCTGCAAGCTCAGCTGGATGCCCCCTCTTTCAAACCCGGTCAAGATGCCTGGCAGGACTTTGTGCCCACCCTTCACATGCTCGGGGCATGGCTGTCTACAGACAAAATTGCGTACAACGGCTACCATTTGAACAGCCCAAGGTTGCAAGTGAGGCTTGCAGAAATTCGGCAAAGGGCAAATTATCTGCCCGAGGCGGTACAACGGACGGAGTTGACACTGGAAGCCGCATCGGCAGACTTACCCATCGGTGATTCCGGGCAACCCATCCATATTGCAACCCCGTGTCTCACGACGAACATTGATAAACTCTCCTTTAACGAAGATGGGTTGCCCAACAGTGCGGAAAATGTGGCACTTTCCTCCGCGGCAGAATCCGTGACCTATGCATCTGACCGAACCACCGAAGAGGCAGGTGTGCAGAGAACGGACGGTGAAGATGACAGTCGACTTGCCCAAGACCCTGCAGAGGGGAACGCTGATGAGAAAGAGGAAACCACGACGACAGATGAATCGGCTGACTCCGGGCACAATGAGGGGTATTCGGTGCTCGCTCCACGTCTGGAGCTTGCGGTCACACGGGCGCAACTGTCATCCTTCCATGCCCCGGAAACGTTGAGCATGGAAGAGGCGCAAGTGCGGCTGAAAACGGAACACATCCAGGCAAAAGACGTTCAGGTGGAGAATGTGGAGCTGCAGGTGGATGAGCTCAGGCAAATCACGCCGCTCGGGGAGCTGAGTCGGCTGTTTTCCGGTGGGCGTTTACAAGCGGGTTTCAATGGGGTGAAGTACGGTGATCGTGATATGGAAAAAATTTCCCTGAGTGCGGAGCTGAATGAGTACACGAGTGGTCACGTTGCCTTGCAAATAGAGGGATCTGAGGATGGAGATCCCGGTTTTCTGAGCGCCAGCCCGGACTGGAGCGATCCCCGGCAAATCCTCATGAAAGATGTGCAGCTGCAGGTATCTGCGGAGCTCTTGGAGATGCTGTTAAATATTGCGGAGGTGCAAGTGAATGAAGTAGAAGTGCCGGATCTGGTACGTGTGAATGGGGAATTGCGGCTCACCCCGGGAATGCAGGTGCAGGATGCCGAGCTGCACGCAGAAATACCGAAGCTGGTACGCACTCCGAAGAACATTGTTGCATTCCGCGGTAAGCGCATCCCGGTGAGTTTGGCGGCAGATGTGACTGCGAGACGCACGCGTAACAACAAAGACCTGCTCTACGATATTCGTCTGAATGCCAGGCATTCTACGGGCGATTTCGTCGGTCAGATCACTGGTTCTACCGTTGGAGAACTAAAGGTAAACGGTCACAACACAATTCGCCCGGATATTGTGGACCAGCTTATCGACAATAAGCGCGCCCATTCCATTATTCGGGACTTTCGCTTCACGGGAGCATCCAAAGCGGCTATCTCCGACATCTCCGTGCTGGTGAACTATGCAAACGGTGTGCAGGTGGATTCCTTCTGTCGCGTGGATCTGCGCAATACCGAGTATCAGATGAGCGGGATATTGGAGCAGGGGGATGGCACGGAGAGAATGCGCACTGATCTTCCTCTGCCCTTTGTGCTTGTGAATCGCGCCACTTGCGGTGTGTCAGCCCATGTGCGTATCGGTTGCAAAACTCCAAAGGGTACACCCATGCCGGATGAAACGGTGGTGACGATCACTGAACCCACGCTTCTCTACAACAATACTCCCTGGTTGCGGCACAACAAATGGAACGCTGGTACCCGAGAAACTAAGTTGAGCGGCACGGCTGTGGTCATTGATGTGGAGCATAGTTTCCTCGAGCTGCGGAATGTGAGTGGCGATGTGTATCCCGCGTATTCGTTGGGCATGTTTTACCCGGAACTTTACGGTTTTCTGGAGGATGTGATATTGCCGCATCCCGCAGAGGTGAGAACCAACCTCTGCGTATTTCCGATTTATAGCGATTGCGTGCGGCCGATGAGCGGCGTGATCAGCGTACAGGCCGCAAAGGATGCCGGATTCCGTTTTATAGGCACCACAATACCTCTGGATGACTTTTCGGGCTTCATCAGCTTGTCGGATGATGCCGTGCTGCTGGATCGTATGAACGCGTTGAGCTGGGAAGGCGTCATTAACGCGATGGTGAGTATCGGAATCAAAGATTCCAAAACATCATTTGACGGTATGGTGCGCGCCAACTGCATGAACATGCAGAAAATTGCCAGAGCATACGACAGCAAACAATCCGCTGCCTTGTGCAGCGGCGAGATTCGCTTCCGCTCGCCGGATGCCGATCTCAATCACCTGAAAGCGTACGGACGCATCGATATAGAGGATGGCGATTTGATGTCACTGAACCTTTTTCGCCCGGTTGGGGAGCTGATTACCGACCTGCCAAAACACTTGCAACGCATGGAAAGGCAGGCACGAGGAGATAAGTCGGACGACAGCAGTCCAGGCTTCTTCATGAGCCTTTTTTCCCGAGTATTTCGCAGTCTGGGGAAACTTGTTGGACGTACAGGCGGTCGCATCACCAACACCGCCAGTAATATCCCGGGCATGAATCATCTTATCTCTTACGATTTGAAGGAGGCTCACGCAGATTTTCAGATTGCCAATGGGCATATTTTTACCAACAATATGAAGGCCGTCGGCAGCAATCTGAATGTGCGGCTTAATGCAGATATGGACCTCAATACGCTCTATGTCCGTGGCGATCTTTGGCCAAAGATTTCGAGTTTGCCAACCGTCCTGCTGTCACCAGTGACGGTGCTGTCCGATTTTATGATGGATATCGTGATTTATGGTCCGATGGAGGACATAAAATGGCGCGTGGCTCTGGGTAAGTCCATCAAGAAAAAGAAACCCGACCAGCAAACGGAGGAGGACGAGACTCCCGCACCGACCGCGACTCATCAATAAAAAGCGGTTACACTTTGCGGCGTGCCCACGTGAGGTCGTGCAGCATCAGCTCCAAGATGGTGTATTCTACGGCAAGGTCGGTCACTATGAGATACCAAATGCCGGTGAGGGTGAGTGTTTGCGGCCAAAAAGCATTCCAAATCATTAAGCAAACCACGCGGATAAAACCCATGCAAATGTAAGACACGTACATGACGCGCCGCGTATCACCCGCTCCGCGCAGGCACATCTTGATCATGAGCATGCCGGCGTAGAACGGTTCTGCCAGCAGAAACAACTGCACCACAGGCACTGCCACCGCCATGAGGCCGGGCGAGTCTGAAGCAAATATGCGCACAAAGAACTCAGGGAACAGGTAGAAAATTACCCCCATGGATCCGGTGAAAATTACGCTGTAAATGACACATTTTCGGATAGTCGCCATGGCAAGTCGCACACTCCCGCTACCCAGATATTGCCCTACGAGCGAAGCCCCGGCCACACCAATGGCAAAGCTTGGCAAAAAGCTGAGCGATTCAATTCGGATAGCGATGGTGTGCGCCCCCACAGAAGCATCCCCCAAACGTGAAATAACGTGCAACACGTATATTTGGATGAGCCATATCCCACCTACTTCTACAGCCTGAGGCAGTCCAATGCGCAATATACGCATCATCATCCCCCAGTCCGGTGTCATGGAGCGCAGATCCAGAAACAGAGGCGGCACATAGGAGGTGCCTTGGGCGGCGGCATACTCATCCAACGTCGTGTTGCGAAGTTTGGCGCGAATCCTCGGAGTGTGGCGTGCCAGCAGATAGATGAGAATACCGGCTGAAATCGCCATGCCGGCAACCATACCGAGCGCGAGTCCCTCAACAAACAGGCCGCATACATGCACCAGGAAGATGCTGAAAACAACGTTCAGACCATCCACTGCCAACATAATGAAAAAAGGCGTCTTAGTATCCCCCGCACCGCGCAGAGCTGCATTCACGGCAAACACAACACCGGAAAACACCGCCACCCAACAACCGGTGTACATGAAGCGCAGCGCAACTTCTTGCGCATAATTTGATAAATCCAGCACTCGTGTCACCAGAAAATCCGCAGTAGCATACATAAGCAGCGCAGAAAGCACTCCCGCGATAAATCCCAGTGTAGCGGATTGGTTGGCGGAGTAATTCGCCTCTCCAAAGCGTCGCGCTCCCGTCATGCGGCTTACAATAGCCGTAGCGCCCATGCCAACCGCCCCCTGCATCAGAAAGCCAAGCCACATCACGTAAGTAGTCACTCCAATGCCGGAGGCGAGCTGTTCTTTCACCACTCCGTCGTCGCTCATCCCTGTGGCGAGAATCAGTGATGTGGCCGAACAGATGAAGCTCATCACTTGCTCCAGCAACGGCCAAAGCCCTATGGTGATGATCTGACGCGGCAGACTGAGCCCGGCGAGCTTCCCACCAAGCTGACCCTTCGCCAGAGCAGCGCGTATCTTGCCCTCTCGTCCATCTCCTATGCTCATCGCGCGCCTATTAAAGCACACTTCTCCTATTTTGAACAGTCTCGATCAACACGTGTCCCAATAAAATTTTCTCCGGGCTCATTCAACCCATCCTTTCGCGTGTGGAATGCGAGACACACCCGCATTGCTTCAAAAATAAAGTCATCGAAGGGTCCCCAAATATAAGAAAAGAGAATTTCCTGAAAGCTTGATGCCTCAGAAATAAAGGGTTAATATCAAACATAAGTCACTTAATATGAGTAAACAAGCAAGAACAGAGTTACTTTCTGTGTGGAAAGAAAAATACGCCTCGGTGACCTCTCGATATAGGAAAACAAGGATCGTAGGCTACATCATGCAATCCTCTGGTTACAGGACCCGCAAGACTGTCATCCGGCTGTTGAGCGGCAAGGAAACGCCGCCCAACAAGAAGAAAAAAGGGAGGCGAAGAATTACAGGCCGCAAAGAGAGCTTTAAGTCATCAAGAAGCTCTGGTTTTTGATGGGACAGCCCTGCGGGAAGCGCATGACGGCGCAGCTCCCGGAGTGGCTTGCCTTTTATGCGGCAGGTGAAGGGATGGAGTAGTGGGTACTCGGGTTCTCGGCAGCAACACTGGATCACGTGCTGCGTTCTACAAAGATTAAGCAATGAACGCAATTTTTTTCGAAAAAACCCGACTTAATTATCACATTGCGATAATATGAAGCCATGCCAAGAAAGATTAGACAACTCATTTCCGACCTCCGCAAGAGCGGATTTTGCCTCGCCGCCGGCCGCGGAAAAGGATCCCACGCATGTACATCGACCCGGCAACGGATGTGCTTGTCGAAATCAGCGGACATGACGGCGACGATGCAATGAGCTACTTCGAAAAACACGTCAAGCAAAACATCGCAGAAGCTAAACAAAAACGTGGGGAAGTCTGAAACCTCCCCCGTCAACATCAATCTCAACACATCACACACACCATGGAAAAATATCCCGTAAAAACCCGCTCTTCGTATAATTTTGTGGAATGACCCAACAAAGCAATTCTACAAAGTCGGCAAAATATGCGGTAACAACCAA